>JAPOQD010000041.1 GCA_026710905.1 Halieaceae bacterium | reverse complement strand
TCGCTATCGTGATTTTCACGGTGCAGGGTCCAAGCCCGCATATTGCACCCTCCGGGCAAGCGGTACTCAACGGCCATATGCGGGATACATAATCAGGCCCACTCAGACGATGGTCCGCATCAGATAGAGACGCCGCTCGCTATCGCGAATTGCGGCGCTTTCCACGATCTCGAAATAGTTGGCAAATACCGCTTCGAACCCCTCCACATGGTAACCCGGAAAGGCATCTTCGCGGGTAGCCAAAAGCCGTTGCGCCTGGGAGTCGTTCTTGGGAACAAATTCGATGATCAGGTTTCTTCCCAGACGGGCAAATAATCGTGCGCAGTTCTCCAGCGGCACGTTATTGGACAGGACCAGGTGATGAAGCAGGGCCAGCGCCAGTACCACCTGTGCTTCGCCACGCTGAAGAAGCGACATCCGCTCCTGAAGCGCCCATCCACATGCCGGGCTGGGGTTGGACAGATCCTGCACCAGTGGCAACAGGCTCTGTCCAGGCGTGTCCCTGGCAGTACGATAGCATCGCTCCACGGACAGTTCATCAACATCCATGGCCACTACGTCGAAGCCCCGCTCCAGACCGAGGCGGCTGAAGCGTCCCGTATTGGCACCCAGGTCGAGCAGGAGTCCGGCGCCGGGACATAGATCGAGGAAAGATTCCACCAGCCGGGTCTTGTCCGCCAAGGCGCTGCCCGCGTAGTTGGTGGCGGTGTAGTAATCCCCCCATTGAGAGCCCGCCGGTTGCCAGCGCAGGCGGCTGGCCAAGCCCGTCAACCCATCGAGCAGCGCCTGCATGCCAAGCGCCGATACTTTGACCACGCGCTGTTTGGGACCATCTGCGTAGCGCTGTTGGGCTTTGGCGTGGAGGTGTATATGCGCCAGCAGCGGGTACTTCAGCCAGGTCCGAAGTGGCAACAGGCGGCTGGCCAGTGACAGGGGGATGCCATCGATATACGCCTGCATCAGTTTGAGCGAGCGACAATCGGCGTAGCTGGCCAACACCAGTGGAGCCAGAAAATGTTGGCAAAATTGGCGGTAGGCCACCCAGGGCTGACCTTCCCGGTGGGGTTCAAGGGACAGCGTGTCGATCAGCGTGGGCCGCCCCCTGTGAAACTGGATATTGAATGCGCTGGCGTCTTTGAGGCTCATGCCGTATTGAAGCGCAATCTGCTGGATTCTCAGAGTGGTCAGCGCCGCATCCTGGAGCTGGCTGAAGCACCATTCCCAGGGATAGCTGATGTAGGCCACGGGCTCCGGCCTTATCACCCGGGCCGCCGCAGCACTACAGGCAAGTTCCGCATCGACTTCACGGTGGGGTATCAGTAATTGTTCGTCAACGAGCCGGCGGTAAAGCCCTGAACTCATGAGCAGATCGTAATGTGACTCATATCCCTGATTCACCTGCCGGTAGAGTTCGCCATCGCGGCGATACAGAAAGCCCGCCGGATCCCGGAAAGACGCGTTGAGTGGCTCAGACTGGGACAATGATGATCCTTGATTTCAACTGGATGATCGCACAACATGCAATACCTTGATCATAACAGCTTCCCTTTGGTATCTATCAGTCATGCCGTCTCCGGTTCTGCCCGCCCTGTTCTGTCTCGGCCTCCTCGTGGGTTCTACTTCGGCCCATGCCTACCTGGACCCTGGTACGGGAAGCTTGCTGTTACAGGGCCTGCTCGCCGCCATCGCCTCGGTAAGTTATGCGCTGAAATTGCATTGGCAACGAGTCAAGGCGTATCTCTCGGGCCAGCCTGCGCTTGAGGATCAGGACAGGATGGAAGAATCGGCGGAATAAGCCGGGGCTGGATTGAACATCAATCGATACTCCGGTCTGCTTGACTACTACCTGGCGATACTGGGACTATCCTGCTTTGCTTTCGCCTTGCCGCTATTGGACACTCTGGGAAGGGGCGCGACGTTCTTTGTCGCCCACGGAGCAGAATCCACCGACATCGTCCTGTTCGCTGTTGCAGTCTACCTGCTGCCCGGAGCACTGATCTTTCTACCGGTTGCAGTCGCGCGGGGCCTGGGCCAGCCCCTGTCGCAGTGGCTGGGTAATGCCCTGATCGGCGGGGTGGGATGCCTCTGGCTGCTCGGGCTGCTTTCAGACGCGTCACCCTGGTTGAGCATCCCAATCGCGCTGGCAGGTGGCGGCGCCGTAGCTTACCTGCAATCGGAGAAAGGGTGGGCACGGGGTTTCTTGCGGACACTGGGCATCATCAGCCCTCTGGCGCCGATTGTATTCCTGCTGTTCTCCCCCGCCTCCAAACTGGTTTTTGGCGGCGCCGGGGTCGATTCGGCCAAGGTAGGCGGCAAATCGACCCCGGTGGTTTTCCTGGTGTTCGACGAGTTGTCTCAGGCGGTAATCTCTCATCCGGATGGAGGAGTGGACCGCAAGCGCTTGCCCAATTTCGCACGCCTCGCCGAAATCAGCACCTGGTACTCGAATACCACCACGGTGAGTTCCCAGACAGAGAAAGCCATTCCCGCGATACTCGCCGGAAAGAGGGTCGAACAGGGAACTCCGCCGGCCCACAGCCAGTACCCGCAAAATCTCTTTACCCTGCTCGGCGCCAGCCACCGGATTTTCGCGCTGGAGAGTGGAACCCTTCTCTGCCCGCAAGTTCTCTGCCGGCAAGACCGGATGTTTGAAACAGAAACGCCAAATAAGCGCCGACTCTATGCCGATGCCTGGATCGTCTGGCTGCACACGGTATATCCGGCGGCATGGGCGGAGCGCTGGCTACCCGGTATTGCCGGCGCCTGGCGTGATTTTCACCAGCAACGGGATCGCGCACCGCCGGCCCCGGAAGACTCCGCCTGGTTTCCTGCGCTGGCCGGGGCGATGGCGACAGACAGGAAGAAACGGGTTGAGGACTTCAATAACAGTCTGGCAGGCGCTCAGGGCGCCACCTTGCACTATCTGCACCTGTTGCTTCCCCATATACCCTGGATTTTTCTTCCGGATGGTACCAGCTACAACGGAATGTTCGCCCCTGGTCAGTCCATACGCCGCTATGACTGGCAGGACGATCAATACCTGGTGGATCAGGGCATTCTTCGCTACGCCCTGCAGGTTGAATACACCGACCGGCTGCTGGGGCAGATACTCGACAGCCTGGAAAGTAGTGGCAGGCTGGATGAAACGCTCTTGATCGTGGTGTCGGACCACGGGCTGGCGTTCGAATCGGGGCTGGAGCGGCGCCGGCCGGAGCCAACCACCCTCGCCGACGTGGCGCGGGTTCCCCTATTCATCAAATATCCTCTTCAGAGAAGAGCGGAAGAAGATACCCGGCCCATAGAGACCATCGATATTTTGGCAACAGCCGCGGATGTGCTGGAATTACCCTTGACCGGGAGCCACGATGGCCAGTCCCTGATCAGCGAGGACTGGCAGGTACGTGAGAGAAAGCTCCTTGAAGCAGGTGAGCGGATCCCCGATTTTGAAAAGTCCCTCGAATTACAAACTGCCATTGCGCGTATCCATCGGGTTGTGAAGCCGGGGCGCTCGGCGCTCGCCGCAATACCCCGGGGCGACCGGGTCGATCTTCCAGGATGCGCTGAGGGCAGCCCATTACCCGGCAGCACACTGCGCCTGCAACTTGATCGGCCAAAATGGTTGCGTTCGGTCGACCCCGGCAGTGGCTTTCTGCCGGCACGGCTGACCGGCCACCTGGTTGGCGCAACAGTCGGCGCGGAGCTATTGGTAGAACTCAATGGCGACGTTGCGGGGGCCGGCCGCACCTATAATGATCGGGGTGCATTTTCCATCTTGCTCGATCCGGGAAAGTTTCTGCGGGGGCTCAACCAGGTCTGTGCCTATGAACTCGATGGCGAGGTAGTACGACGCATCCCAAATGCCGACGAACCCGGCCATTGGCTTTTGCACTGGGATCAAAAAGGAGAACTTGTCTCGATCAGTACGGGCATGGCTTCGTGGCGCCCGGGAACCGGGTTGAACGGCCATTTGGCCCTGCCACCGCCATTTTTTAGTCGCCCCGTGAGCAGATTGCGGGGCTGGGTTTATGATGAACAATCCGGGGCAGCGGCAACGCGGCTTCTTTTGCTGAAGGCCGGCGCAGTGGAAACCAGTGGATTCCGCCGCTACGCAATCCCGGAGGAAATGATCAAATCCGGCTTCAATGAAAATATGGAGTTCGGTTTTTCAATCACCCTGGATCACAACCTGCGAAAACAGCAGGGGCAGTTATCCGTGGTGGCTCTTTTTGATAACGGCGCTTTTCTTCACCTGCTGCCGGCAAACGCACCTCAACCCGCTTCTGGTATTCCAGCCGCAGCACAGCGGCCAAAGGTTCCGGCCGTGAAACCTCGGTAGCCCTGGTCTTTGCGCCAGTAGTCAATATCCGCGTTCGACTTCCCGCGTTACGCCAAGCGCTCTCGCATGGGCCGCGGTCTGCAGGTTGCCTTCCTTTCACACGGCCTGATTCGCTTCCTTGCACGACGGAATTGCTTTCGGCGAGGAGTGGACAAGAATCGTTCTTCCAGGCACAATTAATGTTGAATATCTTACTAAGAAAAGTTGATATGCAACAATTTATTGAACGTCCCAAGCTGCTGACTGCCGCTATTGGCGGACTCTCCGAGGCGCCGGTGGTGGCCTTGCTGGGAGCTTGGCAAGTCGGCAAGACGACCTTGGCCGAGCAGGTGGTAGCCGCCTGGCCGGGACCATCCACGATCCTCGATCTGGAGGTTGCGGCTACCAGAGAAGCACTTTCCCATACTCCCGAGAGACTGCTGAGCATGAGTGAGGGCTTGGTCGTGCTGGACGAAGTACAGCGGATGCCGGAATTGTTCGAGGTGCTTCGTCCGATCTGTGACGACAGGAATCGGAAAGCAGTCTTTCTGTTGTTGGGGAGTGTTTCCTGGGACCTGATCAAGGGGGTTTCCGAAACGCTGGCGGGGAGGATTCTCTTCGTGGACGTGGGAGGCTTCTCACTTGCGGAGCTGGGTCCGGAGAATCAGGACCGGCTCTGGATGCATGGTGGTTTTCCGCGAGCCTGGCTGGCGCAGTCGCCAGCGGCATGGACACGCTGGATGCAATCGTTTTCTCGTACGTTTCTGGAGCGGGATATTCCAGGATTGGGGTCGAAAGTATCCCCCAGGGCGCTGGGCCGCTTCTGGAAGATGCTGGCGCATTATCACGGGCAGACCTGGAACGCCGCGGAGTTGGGCCGCTCAATGGACCTTGGCGTCAACGCAGTAAACCACTACCGCGACCTGTTGGAGGGCGCCTTCATGATTCGGGTGCTGCCCCCCTGGTTCGAAAATGTGGGCAAGCGCATCGTCAAAGCTCCCAAGGTCTTCTTGCGCGACAGCGGTGTTCTGCATTTTCTGTTGGGCCTGGAGGAAATGAACGAATTGCCGCTGCATCCTCGCTATGGCGCAAGTTGGGAAGGATTCGCCCTTGAGCAGACCCTCCTCGCCCATGGCGAGCGCGAAGCTTACTTCTACGGCACACAACGCGGCGCCGAGTTGGACCTGTTATTGCTGCGGCGCGGGCTCCGCTGGGGCTTCGAATTCAAATGCACCGATGCCCCCAAAACGACGAAATCGATGCATATCGTCATTGAAGACCTGGGTCTGGAGCACTTGTGGGTAGTCTACCCCGGCGACCGGGAATATCCGCTCACCAGCAAGATCACAGCCCTGCCCTTGAAGAATATTCTCGACAGCCTGAAATAACCAACAACATGAACGGAAACGGCCATAATTCTGTTTTGACCGTGGTTCTCAAACGCCGGGACTTTCAACAACCGCATTTACCCCGAAGATTCCGGCAAAACAGGATTCCGTAGTCAGTGATGCTCAAGACCATGCAGACCGCGGCAGACCTGCTCGCCGCAGCGCCGGGATGGACTTGATGTGGATGCCGTGCTTTACCGGGGCTCGAGTCCAGTCACGGCTACCACCATCACGGCCTTGGCGGGTAGCCCCAGTACCAGCTTGCCCTTGTCCGCCTTGAAGTTGCAAGTCTGCGGTGCGATGGCCCGGGGGTCGTCGAAGGTGTTGTGGGCATCCATGTCCGGTGACGTGAGCACCTGGCCGCTGGCTCCTGTCACCTCCATACCTGACAACTTCAGCTCCACGATTTCCGCTTGCCGGGGATTGGTGTTCACCAGGGCAAGCTGGATTTTGCCGTCAGTAGCGCGTGCGGCGCTGGCGCTGAGCGCCGGGATGGAGAATTCACCGAACTGGTAGGGCGGCGTATCGCCAAGCTCCACCGGCAGGGCCGTGGCCCCCTGGAAGGGCGTATACATTTTGTAAGCGTGGTAGGTAGGGGTCAAGATCATCCTCTCACCCTCGGTCAGAATCATCGCCTGCAATACGTTTACCATTTGCGCGATGTTGGTCATTCGCACCCGTTCCGCGTACTTGTGGAAAATATGGAAGTTCAGGGCCGCCACCAGGGCATCACGCAAGCTGTTTTGCTGGTACAGGAAACCGCAATTGCCGCCCTCCTCCATGTCGTACCACGCGCCCCATTCGTCCACATGAAAACTCACATGGTTGTCCGGGTCATTCCGGTCCATGACAGCCTTGTTGGCGGCGATAAACTGGTCCATTTTCAGAGTAGCGTGCAGCGTCGAGATCCATTCCTGCTCCGGGAACCGGATCGCATTTCCCTTCTCCTCCCAAACAGAGCCCCTGGGGTGGGTGTAGTAATGAAAACTCACTGCATCAAACTTCAACAGGAAATCGGGTTCGATATTGGCCGTAAGGTATTCCGTCCAACGGGTCAGATCCTTTTCTTCGCCGCCGTGGCCACCGCTGGCGACAAAGTTTGTCGGCAGGTCCCAGGGTGGCCGGGCCATGGTGCTCCAGAGCTTGTAGCGGCTGGTATAGTATTCCGGCGACATGTATCCACCGGCGCCCCAGGTTTCATTGCCGATACCGAAGTGGTGCAGCCGGAACGGCTGGTCCCGGCCATTCCTGCGGCGCAATTCAGCCAGGTCGGTCCTGCTGTCACAGGTCATGTATTCCAGCCAATCGGCCATTTCCCGCGGGCTGCCGGTGCCCATATTGCAGTTCACGTAGGCTTCAGCCCCGAGCATTTCCACGAGATCAAAAAATTCATGCGTGCCAACCGCGTTGCTCTCCTCCACCCTGCCCCAGAGGCTGTTTAGCCGAACCGGACGCCGCCCAGGTGGGCCAATACCATCACGCCAACGGTATCCATCGGAAAAGCAACCACCGGGCCAGCGTAGCACCGGCACCTTGAGTTCCTTGAGCGCAGCGAGAACATCATTACGCCAACCCCGGGTGTTGGGGATATCCGAATCGGGCCCCACCCACAGTCCACCGTAGAAGAGCCGCCCCAAATGCTCGGCAAACTGTCCGTAGATATTCTTGTTGATCACCGGCCCGGGATGTCTGGCGTCGATATTGATCTGGGTGCTGTTCGCAGGGTTGAAACGGCTCATGGGATGCTCCAGCAGGCCATCATTGAGATCTCACTCCACGGCTCGGAAAATAAACAGCTTGCCTGGGCACGCCACCCAAAGGCTTAGCCCATACCGGAGCGGGCGATAAGATCCCCGGGCTTTTCCAGCCCCAGCCGCCGGTAGTAGGTCTCGGGTATTTGCGCGGGGTCCTTGTAGACGAAAATCTTGCAGGGCGAGGTGCCGATATCCTCGGGCGGCTCCACCAGGAACAGGGGCGTACCGGTACGCAGCGCCGAAATCATCTCCATGGCGGGTTCGTGACAGCAGTACACGGGAATCTCCTTGCGGCCGTAAGTCAACGGCCCGGCATCGCGCACGATGGCGCCGTTGCGGGGACTTTGGTAGTGCCCCGCCCGAATCAGCCGGGCGCCGCTTGGGCAGGGATCAGGCATGAAGGTCACCTTCTCCGTATCTTCGGTGACAGTAAAGGGCAACAGATGGCAGCGGGTGAAATGCATGATGTTCTCGACCTTCTCACGAAAAGGCAGCTTGCCGTCCGGGTCCATCGATTCGGGCTTCATTACCTGGTTCAGCACCTGCATCAACACCTCTTCGCCGTGGTCTTCATAGAGGGTGCTCAACAGGGCTGTTACCCGCGACAGCATGCCGTCGTGAAATTCCAGGGCCACCCTGCGCAACTCCAGGCTGCGCTCGGTGGCGGCGGCCGTGGAGTGTGCGTCTATCAACTCCAGGATGGCTGAGATTTCTTCATTCCAGCGCTGTGCGGTACTCGGGATTTCCACCTTCCTCTCCGGGGCAATCTCCCAGTTCTCCACTGCCGCCAGAACCTTATCTCGGCGCGCCTCCCCGTCAAACTCCGCAAAGTACTCAAGGATCGACTTCTCCCAACCGGTGTAACTGAAGAACATGGTCATCAGTTCCGACTGAAATCGCTGCAACAGGTCCTTGGCCCCAGCATGATCACCCTGGGCAAGACGCCCGGCAATCAGGTCGACGGTGAGCTGACCCGCCTCAAGCAATTCCCGATCAGTGAACACACGACCTGTAGCCACGACCTCGATTGATTCCACCCTGAAGATTTGCCGACAAGTTATCGCCTCCAGGGGGAAAAGGCCAGGCTTTCCAAATGTGCGGGCGGCGCATGCGCCGCCCCTACGGCCTGTGGGGGAGCGAGTAGTTACCATTCTGGAACATATTCTTCCCGGAAGTTAGTATTCAGGCGTTCAAGAGCCACGGAATAGCGATCGATCAGATGCCTTCCAAATCCCCGGCATGCGGCGCTTCGCCCCCGGATCTGCAACCCCGGCAAGTCTGTTTCGTGGTGGACAATGTCTCCACGGCTGTAGCCTTTTGCCGGCAGCGCTTCGGTTGGGGCCCGTTCCACCAGTTCAAGGCCCCGGTAGCCGCGGCCGCCTACCGGGACTGGACGGGTGAAAAACTGACCGAAGTGGCCCTGGGTATGGCCGGGGCAGTACAAGTGGAACTGCTGCGGGTACATTATGGCCGTGACACCACGGCAGACTACCAGGCCGAATACGGCGCCGGATTGCAGCACCTCGGCATCCACTGCCGCTCGCGGGATACGGCCCTGGCTCACCTGGTATCCCTTGGCGCCAAAGTCAATGAGGTCAACGAATATCCCGGAGTCCGCTTTGCCTTTGTCGACGTACCCACCGGTCCGGGAATGTTCGAGATTCTGCAGCCCACCGAAGAAATGGCATCCAATGCAGGTATTTCTTCCAGCGGGAAGCCCCGCGTGGACAGCAATACCCTGTTCGATATAGACCGGGCAACGATTGTCACCGCCGACATGGACAAGGCCCTGGCCTTCTACGCCGCCGCCTTCGGCTGGAGTAACCCGGCAGCGGCAAGGGCCACCCTGCGCCACGCCGGGAAACTGAGCAGTGCGCGGCGCCATATTGGCAAGGCGGGCAAACTCCGGCTGGAAATCATTGAACCCCACGGCAATGGTGACGATCCCTACTCCGGCCACCTGCGCCGGGGTTCCCACGGCCTGATCCACGCCGGTGGCGAAGCGGGCGGGGTGCTCCCGGCAGGTGAGGCGTTCCGCGGCGAGTGGCTGGAAACCGGCGAGAGTTTTGCCTTGTATGACTGGCCGGGCGGGGAGCGTTCCCTGCAGATCCGCCGCGAGCATTCGATGGCGGGCTAGAAATCGTAGCGAATATCGATACCGTAGCGCCGGGGAGGAGCAAACACCTGGATCGCATGCCCGATGTTCGCCGCCTCGCCAACACCGGCGTCGGAGTAGTCCTTGTCTCCCAGGTTTTTCCCCCAGGCCGTCAGCGCCAGCCTGTCGTTGATCTGCCAGTTCAACCGTGCGTTGAAGAGGGTATAACTTTGGGAGGTGGATGCCTCCCGGGCCAGGGGGATATCCCAGGTCATGCCATCAAAGCCCCAGTAAAGCTCGTCGCGATAAAAGGCCTCCACCCGGGCCGTCCAACTGCCGATACCGGTATCCCAATCATATTGGACACCCAGGCTGTAAGAGTTTTCCGGCAGTGAGGGCAGATCTTCATCGGAACGGTCCAGGGGTACCGGCATCCCGGTTTCGGGGTCGGGAATATAATCATCGAACTTCTCGAACTCACCATCGGCAAAACTGGCGCTGAAGTTGATCAGCCAGCCTTCGGCGGGCAACAGGCTCAGTTCCAGTTCCACGCCATCGATAGTGGACGCTCCGGCGTTGGTCACGCCCAGAAAAGAACCAATATTGGTGGGGTCGGGGTCGGGGCGGGCGACATACAATTGCATTTCGGCGTAATCCATCTGGAACAGGGCAGCGTTTATGCGCAACCGATTGTCCCAGGCATCCAGTTTCAGGCCCAGTTCGATGCTGTCGATCTCCTCTTCCTCAAAGGGGATCAACTCGCCGAGGTTAAAGTCAGAGAAGCCGCCGGCCTTGTAGCCTTCCGTGTAACTGGCGTAAATCATCAGCCCGTTGATACTGTCGCCCAGGCTCTGCTCCGGAAAGGTATAGGCGGCGGTGAACATCGGGGTGAGGCTGTCAAAGTTTTCGTCTGTCTGCAGCCGCACGGTCTCACCCAGAGGGAGCGGCAGCGCAGAGAGCGCGGAATTGAAAAACGTATCATAAAACATCAGGGAAGCGACTCCGGGAATATTGATGGCGCCCGGCACCCCGGCGTAAGCATCCCAGGGGTCCAGGGCCTCGGTGCGCTGCGTTTCGAGATCCCGCTCCTCATAGCCATAGCGCAGGCCGGCGGTCAATTCCAGGTTTTCGCTGGCGTCCCAACTCCACTGGGTGTAGATGGCGTAAGTGGTATTATCGCTCTCCTGCCCGATTTCATCATAGTTGGCCAGCGCAGCCACCAGTCCGGACGGTGTCGGGGGGGCCGAGGCGCCCCAGACACCCCCTTCACCATTCCAGTTCGCTCTCAGTCCGGTATCCGAATCGTCTTTCATGTAATACACACCGGTGGTGTACCTCAGGCTGGCGTCCAGCAACTCGCCGCTGAAGCGGAATTCCTGGCTGATCTGGGTCGATTCACCATCCTCGATGGACCGCTGCCCGCCGGGTTGTCCGGAAAAGGAATTGGTATAGTCGATATTCGGGGTTTCCTGTTTGCGCCAGCCGGTAATGCTCCGAAAACTGTGGGCGTCATTGATATCCCAGGTAATGTTCATGGATGCCTGGCTGGCATCCAACTCATATTTCGCGGACGGATCATGGAAGGTAGCAGTGCCGTTGGCCGCATCCTCGCAGTAATCGGTAATCATTTTGAACCCGTATGACGGGGTAATCAGCCCACTGGCGGGAATCTGCGCATCGGGGTTTGTGACTACGCAATCTCCCAGAGCAAACCTGTTTTCCCTGATCCGGCTGTGAAAGTAGGAGAAATCAGCGCTGACATTATCCGCAGCCAACCAGCGCATCTGCAGTAATGCGCCAAAACGGTCCTCATTCGACAATTCCGTACCGTGCACCGGATCCTGGCCGATGCCATCGACAGCCACACTGGTCAGCGTGAGCTTGCTCAATAGCTTGTCGTTGAGTGGCAGGTCCACGGAAGCCTGTATATTGAGACGGTCATCATTGCCGAAGGTGACCTGGCCATAACCGCCCAGTTCCTCCGCCGGCTTGACCGTGGAAACCAGCAGCGCGCCCCCGGTGGTATTCTTGCCGAACAGGGTGCCCTGCGGCCCGCGCAGCACTTGCACGGATTCAACCTCGGCCAGGTCCATCAATTGGCCGTGGGGTTTCAGCAGAAATACATCGTCAATATAAACGCCAACACTCAGTTCGGTAACGTTGGTGGCGCCCCTGCTCGGACCAACGCCGCGGATATAGATATTCGCATCCCGCGCGGGCCTGCTCACCTGCAAGTTGGGCACCATCTCGGTGATGTCGGCGAGATTGCTGATACCGGCATCCTGCAACACCTGACCGGTCAAGGCTGTAACAGCAAGCGGCGCATCCTGCAGTGATTCCACCCTCCTGCGGGCGGTAACCAGTACTTCCTCCAGGGTCAGGCTCTCCTGAGCCAGGGCCAGCGGAACCGGTATGCTGAACAGCGTTGCCGTACACAGGAGCGCGGCGGGAAGAAAAGAATTGTTGAGTTTTATCATTGTTTTAGCCTCGCTGATGGAAGGCTCTTGTTCGCCGCCTCCTCGGAAGAACGGGATTTTCTGTACGGCCAAGGCACAGAAATTAATGAACAGATGGACTATAGCGTAATTACTGCCTCTTAAAAACAGGAACAGACCTTCATTACCAAAGGTTACAAAATACTGACTGTTCACGCCTTCGGCCCTAGCAGCCTGCCGGACTTGGGACTGTCCTACTGCGGAAAAGCCGTTTTGGCCCTTTTTTCTGCAATCCTTCGTTACACGAACCACTATTCGCCTCAGAATTGCAGAAAAAATGACTCAAAACGGTCTTTCCCTCGCTACGGACGCCCAAGCCCGACAGGCTGCACAAGTGATAGAATTCCACGGTGGCCCAGCCTATGACATCCCCAGAGAAACCCGGCCTGGCGCGACGCCTGGCCGCCATGCTCTACGACAGCCTGCTGATTCTGCCCCTGATCATGTTGCTGGTTGCCCTGGCGACAGGTTTACAGGCCGGACTGGGCGCGCTGACCGGCAATGACGTGAATAACATGCGCCTGCATCCCCAGTTGGTGCAGTTGCTGGTAGTATTGGCGATATCGGGGTTTTATTCCGGATTTTGGCGTTTGCAGGGCCAGACCCTGGGCATGCAAGCCTGGCGTATACAACTTCGCGGCCCCGACGGCGCCAGGCCGACGATTTCCCGTTGCCTGCTGCGCTGCTGCTGCGCCCTGCTGTCGTTACTGCCCCTGGGGATGGGCTTCTGGTGGTGCCTGTTCGACCGCAACAAGCGCTGCTGGCACGACTATCTATCCGCGACCGAGATGTACCTGTTGCCGAAAAAACAGGTATGACATCTCGCCGTACCCGGTGCTTTCAGCATAAACTTGCAACATTCCAATTGAAGGAGTCGTCATGGAATTTTCCGCCAGGATGATCACCGATCCCGGTCAAACGAAGACCGGCTGCGCTGTGGCGCCGATATTCTCGGGCAAGAAACTCAGCCCCCCCGCCGCGCAACTGGACGCCTCTAGCGGCGGCCTGGTCAGCTCAGCACTGGCCAATGGCGAATTGATTGGAAAAGCTGGCCAGACGCTGCTGCTGACCGGCCAGCGGGATGCCGGCATCAGGCGCATCCTGCTGGTAGGTTGCGGCCCCGCCGGCAAGCTGAACGAGAAAGTCGCACGTAAAATCATTGACGCGCTGATCAAGGCGCTGCAGGCCAGTCGCGCCAGGAACGCCTTCCTGTTCATGGAACCGATTCAAGGCGACAAATTCAGCTATGGCCGATTCAGTTGCCTGTTGGCCAGTGCCGCCACGCTGGCGGCGTACCGCTACCGGGAAACCCTGAGTAAACCCACCGCCCTCCCGCGTCTACAGAAGATACTATTGGCTACCAGTAGCGCCGGGGCCAGCAGAGCCTGCAACAGCAAGCTGCTGCAGGGCCAACAGATCGGAAATGGCATCAACCGGGCGCGTCAATTGGGCAACCTGCCGGGAAATATTTGCACACCATCCTATCTGGCCGAACAGGCTCGCAAGCTGGACAAGGGCGAAGACCAATTCAGCACTCGCATTCTCGATGAAAAACAAATGCGGAAACTGGGGATGGGAGCTCTACTCTCGGTCAGCGCCGGCAGTACCGAGCCGGCCCGGTTGATCGTCATGCACTACAAGGGCGCGGCGGCTGCGCAAGCGCCTTATGTGTTGGTGGGCAAGGGAATTACCTTCGACAGTGGCGGCATCAGCCTCAAACCGGGCGCCAAAATGGATGAGATGAAGTTTGACATGTGTGGCGCGGCCAGTGTGTTTGGCGTCATGCAGGCGGTCCTCGCCATGCAACTGCCGATAAATATTGTCGGAATTGTCGCCGCTGCTGAAAATTTACCCAGCGGTTCGGCCAGCAAACCCGGCGATGTGGTAACCAGTATGTCCGGCCAGACCATCGAAGTCCTCAACACCGATGCGGAGGGCCGCCTGGTGCTGTGCGACGCCCTCAGCTATGCCGAGCGTTTCAAGCCGGCCGCAGTCATCGATATCGCGACCCTCACCGGCGCTTGCGTGGTGGCCCTGGGCGCCCATGCCAGCGCACTCTACAGCAACAATGACCGCCTCGCGGACCAACTCGGCCGGGCCGGTGAAACCTGCCATGACCGCGTCTGGCGCATGCCCCTGTGGGAGGAGTACCAGAAACAACTGAATACACCCTTCGCCGACATGGCCAACATTGGCGGTCCCGCCGCGGGCAGTATCACCGCCGCCTGTTTCCTGGCCAGATTCACCAAAAAATATCGTTGGGCTCATCTGGATATTGCCGGCACCGCCTGGCGCCACGCACCCAAGGCGGCTACGGGACGGCCCACGGGGATGCTGTTGCAATACCTCATGGACCGGGCCGGCGCCGGCAGCTAGCCCGCATATTGCACCAGATCGCTTGAGGTTGTTGTGAAAGTTCATGTCTATCAATGAGTTATTCCTGTTAGTTCAACTTTGCCACGATTGCAAAGTGCGCTGGATGCGCCCTCGCTGGTCTTTTACGCCGTGATGTGGCCATGCTCCCTCAACCATAGTCACTACTATGCTTTCGGTCGCCAGCCCACATCACGGCGTAAAATCCTGCGCGATCATCGCATCCACTGGTGCAAAATGCGGGCTAGCCCTTGTAGTAGTGAGGCAGGACAGCAGTGACCAGGGTCGACTTTTACCTTCTGCAACAACAGCAGACACTTGAGCGTAATCGATTTGCCTGCCGGCTGGTAAACCAGTTGTACCGGCAGGGCCGCAACATCTATCTGCATTGCGCGGATGAAGCAAGCGCGGGGGCCCTGGACGAGTTGTTATGGGGCTTTGCTCCCCAGGCATTCCTGCCCCATGGCCTGTTGGGCGGCGCGGATGATGAGCGCATTGCCATCGGTTGGAAGGACAACCCGGGACATCATCGCGATGTGATGATCAATCTGGCGCTGTCCGTGCCCGAGTTTGTCGGCCGTTTTGAGCGCGTGGCCGAGGTAGTGGTGCAGGCGCCCGAGATTCGCGACCCCTTGCGGGAATCCTGGAAATATTACAAAAGCCGGGGCTATCCGCTGCACAACAACAAGATTCAAGACCCCTGAGCCGATATAATCACGCGCCTTTCACCAGCAGTCACCCCCACATCCATGGACAAGACGTACCAACCCGCCGATATCGAAGCCCGATGGTACGCCCAGTGGGAAAAACAAGGGTATTTTGCCCCCAGCGGTGAGGGGCAGGCCTATTCCATCATGATTCCGCCGCCCAACGTCACCGGCACCCTGCACATGGGCCACGGCTTCCAGGAAGCGCTCATGGATGCGCTGATTCGCTACCATCGCATGCTGGGCCGTAACACCCTGTGGCAGGCCGGCACGGATCACGCCGGCATCGCCACACAACTGGTGGTGGAACGCCAGTTGGAACTTGAAGGCAGTGATCGCCACAGTCTGGGCAGGGATGAGTTTGTCAAAAGGGCCTGGCAGTGGAAGGAACAATCCGGGGGCGCCATAACCCAACAACTGCGCCGCCTGGGCTCCTCGCTGGACTGGTCGCGGGAGCGTTTCACCCTGGACCCCGGGATGTCGGCGGCGGTGCGCAAGGTATTCATCCAGTTGTATCGAGAGGGCTTGATCTATCGGGGGCAGGGTCTGGTCAACTGGGACCCGTCCCTGCGCACAGCGGTCTCCGACCTGGAAGTGGTGTCCACGGAGGAACAGGGTGCGCTCTGGTATTTCAGATATCCGCTGTGCAGCGGTGATGGCGCCCTGGTGGTGGCGACCACCCGCCCCGAAACCATGCTGGGAGATAGTGCGGTAGCCGTGCATCCGCAAGATGAACGCTACGCTCACCTGGTCGGTGAAACCGTTCAGTTGCCCCTGACAGGCCGCAACATACCGGTGATCGCTGATGAGCAGGTGGACCGTCAATTCGGCAGCGGATGCGTAAAGATCACCCCGGCTCACGACTTCAATGACTACCGCATGGGTCAGCGCCACCAACTGGAGATGATCAATATTCTCTGCGATGACGCCAGCCTCAATGAACAGGTCCCGGAAGGTTACCGGGGTCTGGACCGTTTCGAAGCCAGGCGGCGCATTGTCGCCGACCTGGAATCCCTGGGGCTGCTGGATCGGGTCGAGCAGCATACGTTCAACGTGCCCAGGGGCGACCGTTCCGGTGTAGTCATCGAACCCTGGCTCACCAGCCAGTGGTATGTGGACGCCGAGCGCCTGGCGGGGCCGGCCATCGCCGCTGTTGAACAGGGAGCCATCCGCTTTGTCCCCAGGCAATGGGAGAACACCTATTTCTCCTGGATGCGCAACATCCAGGATTGGTGCATTTCGCGCCAGTTATGGTGGGGGCATCGCATACCCGCATGGTACGACCAGAACGGCAATCACTACGTTGGCGAGAGTGAAGCCGGTATTCGCGAGGAATACCGCCTGGATGCGGAACTGGAACTGCGCCAGGACGAGGATGTGCTGGACACCTGGTTTTCCTCTGCCCTGTGGTCGTTCTCCACCCTGGGCTGGCCCGAGGAAACAGACGAGCTGAAGACCTTCCACCCCACTTCGGTGCTGGTTACCGGCTTTGATATCATTTTCTTCTGGGTGGCCCGCATGATCATGATGAGCCTGCATTTTCGCGGCGAAGCGCCCTTTCACACCGTCTATGTACACGGTCTGGTCCGAGACGCCCACGGGCAGAAAATGTCCAAATCCAAGGGAAATGTGCTGGACCCCATCGACCTGATTGATGGTATCGAGCTGGAGGCGCTGATCGCCAAACGCACTTCCGGCTTGATGCAACCCCAGTTGGCCGAACAGATCGAGCAGCAGACGCGCCGGGAATATCCTGCCGGCATAGCGGCCTACGGCACTGATGCGCTACGTTTTACCTACTACTCCCTGGCTTCCACCGGACGCGATATCAAGTTTGATATCGGCCGCATCCAGGGTTTTCGCAACTTCTGCAACAAACTGTGGAATGCGGCGCGTTATGTTCTGATGCACTGCGAAGGCAAGGACTGTGGCGCCAACGCCGGCAGCAACTACCAACTGGGCCTGGCCGAACGCTGGATCACGGCCCGTCTACAGGCGACGGCAGCCGAGGTGTCGCAGCACATCGCCAACTACCGATTCGACCTGGCTTCACAGGCCATTCATGAATTTGTCTGGAGCCAGTACTGCGATTGGTACCTCGAATTGTCCAAGCCGGTGTTGTGGGACCCGGAGGAAACCGAAGAAGTCAAGATTGGCGCCCGCAAAACCCTGGTGCAGGTGTTGGAATCCATACTGCGCCTGTCGCACCCGTTAATGCCATTCATCACCGAGGAAATCTGGCAGCGGGTGGCCGGCCTGGCCGGCAAAACGGGGCCTACCATCATGCTGCAGGACTATCCGCAAAGTGACGGCAGCGAGACCAGCGCCGCCGCGCAGTCGGACAGCGCCGATATCGAATGGCTCAAGGGCGTCATCGTGGGTATTCGCACCGTTTGCGGCGAAATGAATATCGCGCCGGGCAGAGAACTGAGTGTGCTGTTGCGCAACGGTGATGAGAACGACAGGAAAAGACTGGCGGCGAACCGGCAGTATCTGAAAAAACTGGCCAGGTTGTCCGAGATCCGTTTTCTGGCAGAGCACGAAACCGCACCGGCTGCTTCCGCCGTACTGGTGGGTGAACTCGAACTCCTGGTGCCTATGGCGGGTTTGATCGCCCGGGAGGCGGAACTGGCAAGCCTGGCCAGGAAAATCGGCAAGTGGGAAAAACCCGTGCAACAGGCGGCAGCCAAACTGGACAACTCGCGGTTTGTCGAGCGCGCCCCTGCCACAGTGGTGACC
>JAPOQD010000042.1 GCA_026710905.1 Halieaceae bacterium | reverse complement strand
GGGGTTACCGGGGCAGTGGACGGCTGCAGAACCGGACCGCCCCCACTCATGGGGCCACCATGTGGGCTACTGACTGGAAGCGGCCATTGGCATTGATGCGGGTCAGATAAACCTGGTCGGAGCCCTGGTTGTCACCGGGACCGTAACTGAGCCGGAATCCCGACAGGTCAATGGTCCCGGCCTCCCTCAATGCTCTCAGAAATGCCTGCCGGTCGGGTTGCGGCCCGGCCAGCCGCAGACCCTCCACGGCGAGGCGGCCCGCCAGGTAACCTTCCAGGGAGACAAAACTCGGTTCCGCCTGGCCGGCCACCGCTGCCAGGGCTTGTTGATACTGCGCCACCACCGGCAGGCTGGTGTCCTCCGGGAACGGCACCACCTGGGTGACATAAACCCCGGCGCCGTCGGAACCCAATTCCGCCGCCAGAGCGGCGCTGCCGATGAAGGAGATATTGATGAAATAGGGATTGAAGTCGAGGCGCTTGGCCCAGCGGATCATGGCCGCGGCGGGTTTGTAGGCCCCGACGATTACCACTGCCTCGGCGGCGGCGCGGCGCAGGTCCAGCAGGGCGATTTTTACGGTTTCAGTATTGCGCGGATAGGAAACTTCTTCAATCAAGTTCAGACCGCGGCGTTCGACGGCGCGGCGCAAGCCTTCCAGACCGGTGCGCCCGAACGAGTCATTCTGATAGAAAATACTGATGGAACGGATACCCAAGTCTTCACTGAGACGTGCCGCCATCTCCTCGGTTTCCTGATAATAGGAGGCCCTTACGTTCACGACATTGGGATAGGACTCTGCATCCCTGAGGAACTCGGCGCCGGTAAACGGTGCGATGTAGGGTACACCGGCTTCGCTGGCGATCGGTTGGGCCGCGGCCGAAGTCGGAGTGCCGACGGCGCCGATCAGGGCGAACACCTGGTGTTCTTCGATCAATCGGCGGGTGTTGGCAATAGCGGCTTCCGGCTCGTAGCGGTCATCCAGGGATTCCAGGCTGAGCGTGGCGCCATGTATGCCGCCGCCGCGATTGACTTCATCGAAGGCGGCCAACAGCCCCAGGCGCATACCCGCTCCCAACTCCCGGGTCGGGCCGCTGAGCGCCGCGGACTGGCCGAACAGGATGACCGGCGGCTCAGTTTCCGCCGCGGGCAGCGTGGCTGGAAGCATCGCCAGCAACACACCGAGCAACACTGCCCGTGTTGCATACATCAGCGGCTACTCACCTGAACAAACGGATTTCTTTGCAAGAACTGTATTTCGCATTCGATGCTGCGCCTGTCACTGACGTTGGGGTAGGGAGTATAAAGCCGGTTGCAGGCGCCACAGCCTGCGGCCACCGGCGCTTCCCAGGCGATGAATGAGGGCTTTCGCTCATCATTAGTGCATCTCGCCGACATAGCCCAGCAGCCGCATCGCCAGACAGGTAATGTCATCCGACTGGGGTGCATCTCCTGTGAATTCGCGAACCGCATCCACCATCCCCTGGGCCACCTCAGCGGCGCTGTTTCCGGCAAACGTCGCGAGTTGCTCATGGAGCCGAGGTTCCTCGAACTGTTCCTGACTGCTGTTTTCCGCTTCGGTAATGCCATCGGTGTACAGGAACAAAGTATCGCCGACGCCGAGCTGCACGCTACCGTTGAAATAACCGTGCTGGGGCTGTATGCCCAAAACCAGATTTCCGGTGGATTCCAGGGTTTCCACCTGGGAGTCGGCGCGCAGCAACAGTGGTGGATTATGCCCAGCGTTGGCGAAGTTCAAGCGGCCATTTCGCAAATCAATCACTGCGAAGAACAGGGTGATGAAAATACAGGAATCGTTGTCTTCACAAAGCAGGTCGTTGACCAAATCCAGGCAGTCGGCGGGAGATTCAAAGTCTTTTGCCGCTGCCCTGAGCAGGGCCCGGGTCACCATGGTGAACAGGGCCGCCGGGACTCCCTTGCCGGACACATCTGCGATACACAATGCCATGTTTGTATCGTTGATGGGGTAATAATCAAAAAAATCACCACCGACTTCCCGGGCCGGGATGATCACCGCGTGGACCTGGTGATTTTCTTTCGAAGGCATATCACGCGGCCGGGCCGACAATTGCACTTCGCTGGCGAGTTCCAGTTCCCGGTTGACGGTCACCAACCGGTCTCTCGCTGCAAGGGCGGCCCGCTGTGTGTGGACTTGCCTGATGCCCTTGTCAATGGTGATTTCCAGATCGTTGAAATCAATGGGTTTGGTCAAAAAGTCGAATGCGCCCCGATTCATGGCGGTGCGAATATTGCCCATATCGCCATAAGCGGAAACCACTACCGCCTGCACATCCGAATTGATTTTGGACAGTTGACTGAGCATGGTCAGGCCGTCCATCACCGGCATGTTGATATCCGAGAGCACCAGTTGCACATCCGGGTTTTGACCGAGTACGTCCAATGCCTCCTTGCCGTTTTCGGCAAACAGGAAGTCGAGTTCCCGGTTGCGGATACGGCGCCGAAATTTCTGCCGCACCAACAGTTGCAGGTCTTCCTCGTCATCCACCACCAGCACCCTGGTTGGGGCATCATCGGTGATCATTGTCTTGCACCGTGGCCGCAGGGTGAAATCATCCACTTTGGCGCCAATGCCTGGCCCAAGACAGCGGCTTGTTCCGCTGTCCGTTCTGTCGCTCCAGTTTGTTCCACCATAAAAACCTCTCTCAATATCGGCAGTGTATGACAATGCAATTACGCTGGTTGATTCGCTGATAGGCGTAACGGTCCGAAAGTTCCTTGGTCAGAAATACTCCCAGACCGCCAATGGGACGGTCCGCAAGCTCCGAAGTCGTGTCTGCCTGTGGAGCTTCCGTGAAGGGGTCGAAAGCGGGACCATTGTCTTCCAATCGGGCAACCACAAAGCCGTCTTCCACGCTCAGTTGCAATTCCAGCCGCGGCTCCGGTAACTTGTCCAGCGAATACTTGACACTATTGGTAATCAGTTCATCCAGCATCAGATTGAGGCGAAACAGCAAGGCGGTATCCAGCCCGCTGCGCTCAATAAACTCCTCCAGGGTCTGCTCCAGCACCGCCAGCGCAGACAGGTCGGGGGCCAGGGAAACCGTGCTCTTTCCCGTCTCGGGCTGTGTCTGAGAATCAGACATATCCAGTAGCCCGCAGTTGGCGCCACCCTTCTGTTACGGCCGCCGAATCACTCGCCGTGTAGGGTCGTGGCGCCCTTGGCACCCTTGGCACCCTTAGTCCCTCAAATTGGGGTGACCCATGCGTTGTCCCCACTCTGCCTTCAGCGGTTTTCCGGCCGTGCGCCCCGCCACAGCGGAGCCAAGCCGCTGCATGCCTCTGAAAAAACGGTTTGCTTTTCAATGACATTTCCCTTTTCTATCATTATGCCACTACAAACTGCGCTGGACACTAGCCGGCATGCGTCGCTCGGGCACATGGCCCGCAGCTCGCACATGTGCGGCCTCCCGCATCATCATCGTGTCAACTATGCCATCATCGGCTGGCCCTGTAACCGGCCTGGTTTGCATCCCAGGTAGTATCGGTCAAACCAATTTCGCGCAACTTGTACTTCTGAATCTTGTTGGTGGGAGTGTACGGCAGCGAGCTGACGAACTCGACATAGCGGGGCACAAAAAAGTAGGGCGCGTTGCTATTGATAAAGCGGGCAATATCTTCAGCGTCTGGTGAATGTCCAGGGCGTAAAATGATGTTCAGCTTGAGTTCGTTTTCAGACTCCAGTTCCTCACTGGGAATACCAAAGGCTGCGCAGTCCAGAACCGCAGGGTGCTGCCGAGCGACCAACTCCACCTCGAAGGTGGAAATGTTGCGGCCCTTGAAACGCACGGCATCTTTCTTGCGGTCCACGAAATAGAAGATATTGTTTTCATCCCGCTTGAGCAGGTCGCCGGTTTTGTACCACTCACCCTCATAGGCCGCGGCGGTGGCTTTGGGGTCGTCAAAGTAGCCGTTGAAGATGGTATAGGGCAGTTTTGGTTTGACCCAGCACTCACCGTGTTCGCCGATATCCGCCTCCTTGCCGTTATCATTCATCAGTTTGACTTCAACCAGGTCAACCGGCGAGCCGCAACTCCCCGCCGGCCAGGTATCACGGCCCGGCGAGGACTGATTGAGGATCATCATGGCCTCACTCTGGGACATACCCTGGCCCAGAACCTGCACTCCAAAACGTTCGGAAAAAGGCTTTATGATGTCCGCCGGCATTGGCACCGCCATGATCTTGTTGAGACTGTTGTCGGCATCATCGGGTTTTTCGGGGGCATTCCACAAAAACATGTGCATGGCGCCGAGGGTAAATATTTGGGTGGCTCCGTAAAACTCCACCCGCTCCCAGAAGTTGGATACCGAGAATGCCGGGTCGATGGCCAAGGGTACGCCGCCAAGCATGGCCCTGAATAATGAAGTTACCCATGCTGCGGAATTGTACATGGGCAGCACACAAAAAATCACGTCGCTGGAGGTGGTTTCGTACTGCGCCGTAGCGGACAGGCAGGCGTTGAACCATACATTGTGGCTCTGCATCACACCCTTGGATTTGCCGGTGGTGCCCGAAGTCCACAGAACGGCGCTGGTATCGCCATAGCCGAAAGCGGACAGATCAGGCTCTGGCGCCCCGGCGATCAGCAGCTCCTCAAAGGGCTTTGTTCCGCTTAGCGGCCCGGCATCACCGAATACCACGACGGGCAGGTCCTTCAGGGTGGAAAGCGCCTCGGACAGACGTTGCGCATGCGCCGCATCTGTCACAATCAGGGCGGGGCGTGAGCGGAGCAGGGTGTCTTCCAGCCAAACGCCCTTGTAGTCGGTATTGACCGGCACCCATATCGCGCCCAATTTGTTTACCGCCAGCACCAGAAAGATCACTTCCGGGCAACTGGACATAAGGAAGGCCACTCGGCTGCCACGGCCAATCCCCTCCCGTTTCAGCCCCGCCGCGAGATCATTTACTTTTTGATTGGTCTCGGCGTAGCTGTAGCGTGCCCTGTCGAACATGATAAAGGTGGTATCACCATTGAACTCAGCCTGTAACGCGATGGCGCGGCCCAGGTGGCGCCGTGTTATATCTTCGAATTCGGGAACGTACATGCCTTTCTGTCGAAATCCAGTTGCGCCGATGCGATGCCCTGAGTATAACGAATCGTTGACCTGTGCCGTAGGGTCTCGCCACGGCGCACCCTTCGGGCACAGGGCACCCTTCGGGCACACGGCACCCTTCGGGCACACGGCACCCTTCGGGCACACGGCCCGCGGGACACACGTATGCGGCCCCAACGGTTGAAAGCGGGCCTGGCGGAAAAAAAATCTCCCCAACCAGCCCAATCCGGCTTTTTCGAAGTAAAATCCTCAGCGGCTCGAAAGAAGGCCAGGTCACGGCAAACTACGGCAAACTGAAGGAGGAACAGGACAAATGAATATTCTTATCGTGGGCGGTACCGGCATGATCGGTGGCAATACGGCCCTGTTATTGCGTGAACAAGGTCATGAGGTGACCCTGATGTCACGCAGCCGGCCCACATCGCAAGCCCTCGCCGATTTTGATTTCATCGCAACAAATTATCTTACAGATGATTGCCGGAATGGCCGCCTTGACGGATTCGACAGCCTGGTGTTCGCCGCGGCGGCAGATCTCCGAATGCTCCCCCAGGACGGCTCGGTAACGCCAGAGCAGTTCTATGAACAAGCCAATACGGTGGCGGTGCCGAAATTTTTCGAGGCGGCCAAGGCGGCGGGTATGCGGCGTGCGGTTTACATCGGCAGCTTTTATCCCCAGGTGGCGCCCCAGCGCATAGCGGTATGCCCCTATGTAAAATCCCGCCACCTTGCCGATGAGGCCGTGCGGGCCATGAGCTGCGACAGCTTTGTGACTTGCAGTCTCAATGCGCCGTTTGTGTTGGGGCAACTTCCCGGCCTGGAGATTCCGCACTTGGGCGCGTTGATCCAGTACGCCAGAGGGGAGTTTGCGGGCTTGCCGGTGTTCGCACCCGAGGGCGGCACCAACCACATGACGGCAGGATCGCTGGCGGAAGCGGTAAGCGGGGCGCTGGCGCGGGGCGTTGGCGGCACTCCCTACCTGATTGGCGACGTGAACTACAGTTGGAAGGAGTATCTGGAACTGTGGTTCGATGCCGTGGGAAAACCGGCCGAGTTGGAAGTCAGGGCCGAGGATCACCCGATGCTCCCCAATGTCATGATGTTCGCCGGGGTTGGCGCCACGGTCAGTTACGAACCGAACCCGGAGGAAACAGCCTTGCTGGGTTATAGCCGCGGCCACCTCGGGCAGGAGATTGCAGAGGTGGTAGCCGCGTTGGGTTAGCCGCAATGTTGTAGGGGCCGTGTGCCCGAAGGGTGCTCGCCCTGGCAAGCACCCTTC
>JAPOQD010000050.1 GCA_026710905.1 Halieaceae bacterium | reverse complement strand
CAAGCCCCCACGGTCAAGGCTGCAGAAGGCGGGACTGGACTTTCTGTTTCATGAGGCGCCTAGCCACAATGGCTAGCAGGACAAGCCAGTCAGCGACGAAACTCTGCGGGAAGTCTACGACTTGACTCGCATGGGAGCTACCAGCCTGAACAGCTGCCCGGCGCGAATTGTATTTGTGCGCACAGCGGAGGGTAAGCAGAAGATCAAGCCGACCCTGATACCTACGAATATCGACAAAGCCATGAGCGCCCCGGTGGTAGCTATTCTCGGTTATGACGTGCAATTTTTCAGCAAGATGGGGCAGCTATTCCCGCATAAGGAAGTGGCGCCCATGTTCGCTGGGAATGCCGTTTTGGCCGAGACTACCGCCTTCCGTAATGGCACTTTACAGGGCGCCTATCTGATGTTTGCAGCCCGCGCCCTGGGCCTGGATTGTGGCCCCATGTCGGGATTCGATAACAACGCCATCGATGAGGCATTCTTCAGCGGAACCACGATCAAGAGCAACTTTCTATGCTGCCTTGGCCACGGCAACCCGGAGAAGATTTTCCAGCGCCTGCCACGCCTGGCCTTTGAAGAGGCCTGCGAACTGGCATGAGGCCTGCGAACTGGCATAAGGAGTAGTTGATGAGCACTGCCGCGAAGAACAAGGCGCCACCGGCCAAAGGCCGCACAGCAGTCGAGGAGGCGCTGATCAACGCCGCGTGCAAAATGCTGGCGGAACAGGGACCCAGGGCCATGAGTGTGCGTAATGTGGCTACTGCCGCCGGTGTCAACCACGGCCAGGTGCATCACTATTTCGGTGGTAAACGCGGATTGATCATGGCCGCGGTCCTGCGCCTGGCGAGGGACCATTTTGAACACGCCAATAAGCGAGCGGGGGATAACCCTGTGCCGCCACCGCTCAGCCTGGGACAGGATACTGAATATTGGCAGGCCCTCGTGCGCCTGATACTGGACAATGACCTGGAGGCGGCGACAGCGGAAATCAACGAGGGAATATCGATTCCGCGGCAGGTGATACAGAGCTTCACGGGCAAGGAATCTCCGGCTGATGCACCTCTCAAGGTGAGATCCCTGTTTGCGACAATGATCGCGGTGGAATTGGGTTGGGCGTCCCTGGAGCCCTACGCATTGATGATGTCGGGTATCGAACCAGAGGATACGGAGCGCGCCCGGGATTATGCGCGCCAGATGGTTGGGCTGCTCTACAACCACTTCGATGAAGTGACGGCAAACATGAAGGATTCGCCCATGAAGGATTAGCCGGCATTCAGTGTGATTACGCCCAGGTAGATACTGTCACCGGAACCTCCCAGGCTGGTCTCGCATTCGGCCCGTCCCAGTTGCGGGTGATTGATCTCGATGCTGTAATCACCACTGCCGGCTTCCAGTTGGTCCAGTTTGAACTCGCCGAATTCGTCGCTGCTTGTTGCGCCGACGCGTTCTCCACCACGATAGAGAGAGATCTCGGCATTTACCACACAGTTCTCAACGCCATTCACCACCGCCACCACCGTGCCGCCGATAAAGCAATGGGTAAAGCGATACAGGTTCTTGTAATAGATTCTTGGCCGGGTTCCCAGCTCGGCTTGTAACACCCGTAGCCCTTGAGCTTGCGCACGTTTTGCCATTTGCTCGTCAGAAATTTTCACGGCCTCGAATACATCGGTAGGGCAAGCCTGCTGGCAGCGCGGATGCCGCCAGCCCTGATCCAGCAGGTGGGCGTCAAAGATCCAGTTCTGGGGCAACTCCTTATCTGTATTCCAGCTAATGGCGCCGTAGGGGCAGGCCTCGAGAATGTCGCGCCGGCCCTTCGCTTTCACCGGGTCGATGATAACAATGCCATCCGCGCGCTTCTTGACTGCGTCGCCACCTACCTTCATGCAGGGGGCATCGTCACAGTGGTTACACATCTTAACCAGGTAAGCGGTGTCCAGCACCGGCGCCTCACCGCGAACCTGCCGGTCGATAGTAATCAGGTCGGCTCCTTCCAGTGGGGCTGCGGCGCTGTAACCGAGATGGTCGTTACCAACGTATTCATCCTTGGCGGAGAGGGTGCAGTTGTTGCAGTTTTCACAGAGCGCCACATCGATTATCAGGTTCCACTTGTTCATGCCGTCTCTCCCTAAGCCGCCAGCGCATCTGTCAGGGCTTCAATATCTTCGAACTTCTCAATCTGCACGAGGGTCGAATTGGGGCTCATGGAATGCGTTCCCCTGGTTTGGGACCGGGCCGGAGTGAGTATGTTCAGGCAGCCCGCCACTTCCAGTTCTTCGCCGTTAACCGTGATGGTTTTGTAGGTGCCGCTGGCCTCGTAGCTCTTCACCACACCTGGTGCAATCATGGAGGTGATGTCGGCTATACAAATCACCGCGCCGCGATCGTTATAAATTTTCACCAGATCGTGGTGGTTGATGCCCCTGGCGCGGGCTTCCACCGGGTTGATACGCAGTATCCAATAGTGGTGGCCGCCCTTTTCGATGCGGTGGTCTTTCACGCTGTTGGTGAACTCGGTATTGTCCGTGTAGGTGTGAAAGCTGTAGCGGCTGTGGGTGGCTATCATCTGCAGCGGGTATTTTTTGACCAGTTCCCTGGTCTGCAAGCCTTCCCAGGAGGGTATGTAGCGATTCAGGGCTGGGCGATCCGGGTGATTGGCTTCATTGCGCCGAAGTACGGTGGGAATGAACTCAAACTTACCGCTTGGGGTCTGTAAGCCATAACCGAATTCTTCAGCAAATTGTGAGGGTAGGGGCTGCGGTTCGGGTGTATCTTTCTTACGACCTTCGGCGAACCAGCGCATACTGACTGGCGCACGCAGGGCTTCTTCTTCGACAGGTACAACGAAGTAGCCCTTGCTGAGGAATTTTTTCCAGGAAATCTGTTTCGGTAAGTCAGAGGAATCGTACACGCGCTTACACCAGTCAAGCTCACTACAGCCCTCGGTGAATACCGTACCGAGGCCGAGGTGCTCGAGAATATCGGAGAAGATCTGGTAATCCGATTTCGATTCGCCGAGCGGCTCGATACACTTGTGCTGAATCGCAATAAGGCGATGATTCAAAACTTCGTAGCTATGATGACCGTAGCCGCCTGCATTACTCGACTCGCCGATATCCCAGCGCTCCAGGTTGGTGCAGGCCGGCAGGATGATGTCTGCAAACTGTGCCTCGCCCTCGTTAAAGATGGATTGGTTCACCACAAACTCGATACTGTCGTTGCGATAGGCTTCGGCCATTCGCCCTGATTCCACCATCGTACTCATGGCAGAGCCGCCGTAGCGATAGATCATGTGCACCCGCGAGAATCCCGGTGTGGGGTAGCTGAAGGGAGCAAACTGGGCTTCCTGCGAGGTGCAGTCCCAGCGGTAGCCCTCGCAATGGCCGTCGATGATGGCTTCCGGAATTTTCTGCTTGGGTATCAGTTGTTGCACGGGGTTCATGCTCACAACGTGCTGCATGCGCTGGTAATTATTGATGGGATTGCCGTTGTTGGCGGTATCGCCTGAGATACCGCCGTCAGCGTATCCTGGAAAGTAAAACTCCAGATCAAGAGGTGCGCCCTGGCTCATTTGACCCATGTTGATGCCGGGCTTGCCCCAGCCCTGCATGGCCATCATCATCACCATACATCTCGCCCACTGCGCTCCAGTAGCTCCACGACACGCACCGCCTAACCCGGTGCCGGTAGGTAGGTTTTCTTGTTGGCCCAACTGCGGGCCAGGGCGCGGGCATCGCGAGCCGGCACGCCGGTCTCGCTCTCCTGCCACTCGGGAGTCTTGGCAACCCCGTCTTCTTCGCCCAGCAGATAGGCTTTCCACTCGTCAAAGCCAGTGGTTTTATCGGCCACATAGTCCTTGTCGTACAACTCCTCGGCGATCCACACATTCATGACGGCCATGGCCAGCGCGGCATCTGTTTGTGGCCGGATGGGAATCCACTTACCGCCGAGCAGTTGCGCCGTGGGGTTCTTGTGAGGGTCAATGTGGATAAACTCCATGCCCCGCTGTCTCGCCCAAAGTCGGCGCCGGGTGCTTTCGAATCCCCCGTAGACACCGTTGGTACTCTCCGGGTCGGAAGACCAGAATACGATCTGGTCGGCCTCTTTCATGCAGTCTTCCACGGTGCCGTAGCCGGGGGCCGCGCCGGAGCGCAAGGAGTGGCCCACATGGTGCTGAGCGCCCCAGAACCAGCCTTCCCAGCTATCGGGATTCATTACCATGCGGGTAAAGCCGATGCAGTTGCCAAAGCGCATATGGGCGCTGAGGTAGTAGCCGATGTTGCCCCATTGGTGGTGTGAAGAGGTAGGCATGAAGATGGCGCCCGGGCCGTGCTCACGCTTCTGCCGCTTGATCTCTTTTGCAACGGTATCCAGTGCTTCGTCCCAGCTGATACGCTGGTAGCCGGAGATGCCGCGATTTTGCGGATTGCGCTCTCCGCAGGGGTCAAAATCCACCCGCTTCATCGGGTAGAGGAGACGGTTCCTGGAGTACACAACACCCTTGGCCGCCAATGCATGCGGCGCCACCGTCGCCTGGCGTTTCGGGGCGAATTCATCGCCCCGCGCCTTGATGCTGAAACTCTCGGCGTCATCGCCGTTAAAATCAATCGGCGTGGTGCGCAGGATCTTGTCGTCCTTAACGTATACATGGAGCGGTCCGCCGTTAGTAATCGTGGTGTAGCGTTGACTGCCATCGGCCATCGGTTCGCCGTATTTGAAGCCTTCGTAGAAAACCCTCTGCACCATCTGCAGAGCCCAGTTTGTTATCGGGTCGGAACCTTCCAGGGTCATGAGAAAGTTCTTGGCGGCGAACACCTTGAAGTTGATATCTGCAAACGGTGTGAGAATCTGCAGGGCTACCTCCAGGTTTTTGAAGACGATAGCGGCATCCGGTTTCGGGTGTATATCGGCGGTGGAGCTGACCTGCCCGTCAGAGAACGTCAGGCAGCGCCCGGCAGAATTATTCTTCAGTCGAAATTGAAGCAGGCAGTTGTGCTTTCTCAGCTCATCGCGAAAGCTGGGACTGCGCCGGGCGGTGAGGCGAATCAGCCGGGGCAAGGCAAACAGGATGATCTTGAAAAAGAGAAGCTGCAGGGGCTTGGGTAATTTTGTCAGCATCTGTTGGGCCAATGATTGCCAATCGAATGTATGCACTGAATTCTAGTCGTACGGCTAGAAGATATCAAGAAGACAATCGAATGCCAAACCCGGGAGAGCGAGAATGAAGAAGCTGGGTTCTGTTGGCAACATTTGGAAATGTCCGCTTTTCTGCGGCGCTATTTGGTTCGTAATCACTTTCTTTTTGCCCTGCACAGCTTCATAACTACCCACACCTCGGGCCTGCCACACCGGCATAAAATTAGCGGCTGCTGATGCGATAGTTGGCCAAGCCCGACAGGCTGCTAGACCAATTCCGCCAGATCGCCCTTTTGCTCCAGCCAGCGCTTGCGGTCGGGCGCCCTTTTCTTTGCCAGCAACATGTCCAACACCTGGCTGGTGCCGTCGCCGGCATCCATGACCAGGCGAACCAGGCGGCGGGTATCGGGGTCCATGGTGGTTTCGCGCAGTTGCATCGGGTTCATTTCCCCCAGCCCCTTGAAGCGCTGCACGCTCACCGCGCCGCGCAGTTTTTCCGCTTCTATCCGATCCAGGATGCCCTGTTTTTCGGCCTCGTCGAGGGCGTAGAAAACCACCTTGCCGACATCGATGCGAAACAGCGGCGGCATGGCGACAAAAACCCGCTCAGCCCTGACCAGGGCCGGAAAGTGGCGCACGAACAGCGCACAGACCAGCGTGGCGATATGCAGGCCGTCGGAATCGGCATCGGCAAGGATACAAACCTTGCCGTAGCGCAGGGAGGACAAGTCTTCACTGGCCGGATCAATACCCAGCGCCACCGAGATATTGTGAACCTCCTGGGAGGCGAGAATTTCCTGGGATTCCACTTCCCAAGTGTTGAGGATTTTCCCGCGCAGCGGCAGGATGGCCTGAAACTCCCGGTCGCGGGCTTGTTTGGCGGAACCCCCGGCCGAGTCGCCTTCCACCAGGAACAGTTCCCCCCGTTCAATGTCCTGGCCGGAACAGTCAGCCAGTTTGCCGGGCAGGGCGGGGCCGGAGGCAACCCGCTTGCGCACGACCTTCTTCGCGGTACGCAAGCGATTCTGGGCGCTGTCCATGCACATTTGCGCGAGTTGTTCGGCCTCTTCCGTGTGCTGGTTCAGCCACAGGCTGAAAGCATCCTTGGCCACGCCACTGACAAACGCGGCGGCTTCGCGGGAAGACAGCCGCTCCTTGGTCTGCCCGGAAAACTGCGGGTTCTCCAGCTTGCTCGACAACACATAGGCGCAGCGGTCCCAGATATCTTCCGCCACCAGCTTTACACCCCGGGGCAGCAGGCTGCGGATTTCGCAAAATTCCCGCATGGCATCCAACAGGCCGGAGCGCAAGCCGTTGACGTGGGTGCCCCCCTGCGTGGTGGGGATCAGGTTTACATAGCTTTCGGCCATCACCTCACCACCCGATGGCAACCATTGCACAGCCCAGTCCACGCTTTCGTTGGCGCCGCTGAAGCTGCCGGTAAAGGGGGGCTCAGGCAGTACCGGGAAATCAATAGTGGCATCCTGCAAGTAATCGGTCAGGCCGTCCTCGTAACACCACTCCTCACTTGCCTGGCCGGCCTCGTCCTTGAACTTCACCCGCAATTTCGGGCACAACACCGCCTTGGCCCGCAACACATGCTTGAGCCGGGGCACCGAAAATTTGATCGAGTCGAAATACTGGGGGTCGGGTGTGAAGCTTACCGAGCTGCCGGTATTGCGAACCCCGCAGGTGTCTATCACCCGCAACGGACTGGCGACATCACCACCGCGAAAGCTCATTTGATGCACCTTTCCGTCTCTGCGGATGGTTACCTGCAGTTCGCTGGAAAGGGCATTGACTACCGAAACTCCCACGCCGTGCAGGCCCCCGCTGAACTGGTAATTCTTGCTGGAAAACTTGCCCCCCGAATGCAAGGTAGTGAAAATGACCTCCACCCCCGGCCTGTTTTGCTCCGGGTGCTGGTCCACCGGTATACCGCGGCCATTGTCGGTTACCGTTATCGAACCTTCCCGATGCAGCACCAGGGTAATTTCATCCGCATATCCAGACAGCGCCTCGTCGACACTGTTGTCGACAACCTCTTGCGCCAGGTGGTTGGGCCGGGTGGTGTCGGTGTACATACCGGGGCGCTGACGCACCGGTTCCAGACCGGTGAGAACTTCAATATCCTGTGCGGTATATTCACTCATAATGCTTGTCCTGGCCCCCCCTGGCCCATGCAGCCGACGCAGCCGCGTACCTATTGGTAACCACGCGACTCCAGGTCCACGGCAAACTCCACCCCCTGTACGCGGCGCACCCCGGTCTCGATACGGCCGTCGCTATACAGGTCAAGCCAACGATATCCCGGGCTGGCATCATCCACCTTGAAGACATCGCAGTCCGGAGCAAACTGGACACAGGTTGAAGGCGTGGACAGCAGACGCACGCCGCCCCGGCTTCGCTCCAGATCCTGGTGGACATGACCCCAAAGTACGCCCCGCACCTGCGGATAGCGGTCGATTACTGCAAAAAACTGCTCCCGGTCCCGCACCATCTGCTGATCGATCCAGGCCGAACCCACGGGTATGGGCTGGTGGTGCAGGCAGACCAGGCTGTGCAGGCCGCGCGCCGCGGATTCCCCCAGGCATTGCTCCAGCCAGGCCAGTTCCTCCTCGCCAAGTTCACCGCCGGTTTCCCCGGGAATGTGAGAATCGAGCAACACGATTTGCCAATGCCCGGTATTAATGACACGCACCAGTTGGCCCCGGTTCCCCAGTTCCCCTTGCATGTTTTCCATGCAATCGTGATTTCCCACCAGCCAGAAGGTATCTTCGGCCAGCCCCCGCAGGTAGCGGCGGGCCCGGCGATAGGCGTCCGCATCGCCGTTGTCGGCAATATCCCCGGTGGCCAGCACCAGGCCGGCGGGCCTGGGTTCGGCTAGCGCCAGTTTGATCACCTGCTGCAAACTGAAATCCGTATCCAGGCCAAGCAGGGAGCCGCCTTCCCGGTGGCTCAGGTGGGTATCCGTGATCTGCACCACCCGCAACGGGTCGGTGTTCAACTCCAGTTCGCGAACATGGGCGCTCACGGCCCGCCCACGGCGCCGGGCAGATTCAACACCTCTTCGCTGCAACCCTGCTCCAGGCAGTGCTCCAGCCACTCGGCGAGAAACAGGTTCTGCTGACTTTTCTCGTCACGGGAATGCATGTCCGGGTTGGGATAATCATAACGGGCCGCGCTGCGCCGCTGCGTTTGAAAACTGATGACCTCCGCCATGCGCACATCGTGGTAAACCCTTACCTCAAACCGTAGCCCGGCAAGCCAGGCGCCGCCCCCGGACTGTTGTATTTTCAGAATGGTGGTATAGCGGCAGCGCTGCAGCACATCAATTCGCACCCGCTGTCTGTCCACCAGGCTGAATTCTCGATAGTTGTTGGTTTCATATTCGGGAATCAGGCGCAGCAAACGCAGATAGTTCGCCTCACAGGTGGCCTGCAAGGCCGCCAGGTCAATCGAATAACTTGCCTGCTTTTGCGTCAAACCCAAAACTCCCCCAGTACTGTTTTGCCGCCCGACCGTTGGCCGTGCAACGGCTCTTCATCCGAAAGTGTAGCATCTACCGCGGTCCAGTGGTGTAGACAATCCATCTGCCAAAGGTTCAGATGCGTTCCTCATGGATTGTCTTCTGGCTTATGTTTGGATACCATGGTCACGACCATGGTCATATGGAAGGCGCGATGAACAGCATAAAAGCATCCGAATTCAAGGCCAAGTGCCTAAAGCTGATGGATCAAGTGGCGCAAACCTGCGAGCCGCTGGTCATTACCAAGAACGGCAAACCGGTGGCAACTCTTGTGCCCTACGGCGAAAAGCGCCACACGCTGGCGGGATTGCATGCCGGAGCGGTCCACATCCACGGGGATATCATTTCGCCTCTGGATGAACCCTGGGAGGCGCTCAATTGATTTTACTCGACACACACGTGCTGATTTGGCTCGATCAGGACAGCTCCGACCTCGGCGCAAACTGCCGCGCCGCCGCGGACAGCGCCCTGGCGGATGATGCATTGGCGGTGTCCGCCATCAGCTTCTGGGAAGTGGCGATGCTGGCCCAGAGAAAGCGTCTCTCGTTTGACATGCAAGTGAGCGTGTGGCGCCGGGATCTGTTGGTGGCGGGAGTTCGTGAACTGGCGGTGGACGGCCGAATCGGCATACAGGCAGCTTCGCTCGCCGAACTGCAGCGTGACCCCGCTGACCGCCTGATCGCCGCGACCGCGCAGGTGTACGGGGCCACCCTGGCCACGGCGGACCAGCGGTTACTGGATTGGCGCGCCGACCTGCCGCGCTTGAATGCTCGAAAATAAGCAACCCGGCTTCCCTTTCCGATTTTCATTTCGGTGAACGGTTCGGGCTGGCTGCGCCACCGCAACGGATTGAGCGCTCAGGACACCCACCTTTTTTGGCGGCGCTGATTATTTTCTGATTCTTCCTGAAATGGTGGGTGTCCCGTATGCCGTCCCGTATGCCGTCTGAAATGGTGGGTGTCCCGTATGCCCCTCCCCACCTTT
>JAPOQD010000044.1 GCA_026710905.1 Halieaceae bacterium | reverse complement strand
TTGCTGATTCCCGTATAGACGCCGGTGCGGCTTTCCTTCAGCCGGTCTGGATCCATCCCCGCATCCTCGAGCGCCTGCCAGCTCGTTTCCAGCATCATTCGTTGCTGGGGATCGAGAAATTCGGCTTCGACCGGCGAAATGCGGAAGAACCCCGCATCGAACCGGTCGATATCATCGATGTAGGCGCAGTAACGGCAAGCATTCTGCAAGTTCGCGGGGTTCTTGAACAACTCTTCCAGGCGGTTCGGGCCCGAAGCCGGAACACCCTCCGACACCGCATTGCCGCCTTCTTCCAGCAGACGCCAGAAGCGGGAAATATCTGGCGCACCAGGGAAATTGCACGCCATACCCACGACAGCGATGGGTTCCAGGGAGCGGGAATTCTCCCGGGTGCTTTGGTTCTCCGCCAGCGCTTCGCCGGGTCTAACGAAATGCCTGCCTGGCCCCATCGTACTCTCCTTCACTCGGCACGAATAATTGTAACAGTAGTTACCCGTTGCAATACCAGTCAGGCTCGTGTCAAACCGTCTGGCGGCCGTTGGGGGCAGACTCCCATAGCGTTTTTCGATGAGAACATGAGCCAGAACGGCAGGTGATCCTGTTCCCGGTTTGGGCTCGTTGCGAGAGCCTGTATTTTGGCCGTGACAGGAGTGTCCCCGCATCCTGCTCCTTGAATGGGCCTTCTGAACGGATCAGATCATGTACTCGTAAAATTCGGGTGGCGGCTCGACGAAGATGAAATCCAGAAATTCCAGCCGGTCCGAGTTGTCAAGTGAGCACCACCGGCCGGCCGCTGCCGCGCCGGTAAATATCGTGAGTGATATCTTTTCCGCCCGCGGCCGGAACGGAGAAAGAGGATTTTTCATATTCCGTGATCGGGGTAGGGGGCTGGGTCATATTTTCGTCTCCGGGTTATCCATTGGTAGCGCGACTGTAGCAATGGCGCCGAGAGAGTTTACAACACACCCTGTGGCCCCAGGATGTTCGGACTATGGTATTGATGCCCCTTTTTGATTTTGTAGGTACTGAAATCCCTACTGTCGAGAGTAAAAATGCTCAGGGTTTTCATTTTCTCTGCAATCGTCACCAGCGACGCATTTGCATAGTCCATCGGACAATCAGAGTACTTGTCCATCAATTCAAAGGCCCTGAGGATGTCAGCGGTCTCCAGCGCCATAACGGTAACATGGCCCTCCTCAACAAACCGCATCAACCCCAGTGCGCCCCTGCTTCCCGGGGCTAACAAATGGAAAGTCTCCGTCAGGACGGCCTCGGTGGTATACAAGGGCTGGTCCAGGCTTTTCAGTACCGCGTGGCAGCCGCTGAAATCGGGGTCCTGCGGATCAAACAGGGCGAGGAGAGGACCCGTATCAACCAGTATCACGTTGTTTCCGCTGGCTTCGCAGTTTGTTTTTTACTGCCTCTTGCGCCTGTCTTGCCGGCGCCGCGCCATAACCGCCCTCACCAAGATCGAACTCCCGGAAAAAATCGGCGGGAGATTTCTTGCCGGCGTGGCGGGCCGTCTCACGATATGCGAGCAGCCCCTTTTTGATCACTTCCGAGATCGACAGTCCTGTAGTTGCCATCACTTCCGAAAGAACGGACTCGGATTCCTGGTCCAGCCTCACTGATCTTGTACCCATGACAAAACTCCATGAAACTACTGTAATACCTAATGTATTACATTATTTTTTGCAGTACAACAGTCCACAAGCATTTGGTTATGGCCCGTTTCACGGTAATTCGCGCCCTCGAACGCCTCGCAATTTACCAGTATCGTGAGCAGCGCCCCTCGATCAGGCCTTGTCCGAATGCTTGCAGAGTCGTTGAAAGGGGTGCGCTGTGGAGTTACTCGCCGCTGCCGCGCCGTCCTGGCCTAGCTCAAGCAGGACCAACACCAGAACACCTGGTGTTCGCATTTCCTCGTTCATGGTCGACTCCCGAATCAGATCATGTAGTCAAAAAATTCCGGTGGCGGCTCGACAAGGATGAAATCCAGAAATTCCAGCCGCTCCGAGTTGTCAAAGGGAATCCAGTCCGGCTCGTAGACCGGGTAATTGACGCCCTCCTGGCGGGTGACGGTCAACTCATACTCCGCGCCGGTGTTCATACCGTCCACTTGGATCACAAAGGTTAGCGGCGTCTCTATGCGCACCAGGTGTTCCAGTGTGCCATCCGATAAATTTAGTATTCCGTCATTGTTGCTGTAATTTGAGTAGGGATTGAAGCCATAAAACCATCCGATCTTGGCGTTATCCGGCAACTCGTCACCGCTCAGTTCTATCCGGTAATCGCCGGCGGGAATGTTGTACACATAGTGGCCGTCGCTGTCCGTTAGATGGGGAGCGGCAGCATAGTCCCACACATTCAGGAAGCGGCCCTCGAAGGTGATACTGTCCTCCCCGGCCGGCCAATGGGTATGGATTTTCGACCAACGATGATCAGAGCCATAGAGCGAGCCGCCCACATCGCCCGCTCTGTCCACGCTGATCAGTGAACGGTCCTCCCCAAGCTGTGCGGTAAACATGCTGGCGTACCAGTCGGGCTGCACATAGACATCCAGGAAGGAGCGCACTCCGCTTTCCATTGCTAAATGGCCTGTTTCTCGCATATACACCATCCCGGTATTATCCGAAGGGATTGAAGCGACCATTTGCGTACCCACTTCCAGGCCGCGCTCGCCGCTGTAGTCCAGCTCACCCTTTCGCACCTGTTCGGTAAAGGCATTGGCGGTCCGTTGCAGCTCCTCGATGATCTCCCAATCCTGTGGCGGCATTTGCCGGCCACCCTCCCGCTTCACCCCATTGAAAATATCCAGGGCGATGCTGCCCAGGTGCTTCTCGCCAGATTCCAGCAATTCCAGATAAAACTCCAGCCCGGCGGGATCGGCGTCACGCTTGAACAGGCGCTGATAGATGGCGTTGACCAGCTCGTTGTTTTCGAGCGCGCCGAAGCGCTCGGTAAATTCCGTAGAGGTACCAAAGGCAACGATGATCTCATCGAGATTGCCGCCGGCATCCTTGAGCCGTCCGGCCCAATAGTCCAGGCCGGCGGGATCGGCGGGCCGGCCATAATAGGCCAGGTAGGCGTTTTGAATGATTTTTTCTTCGTTCATGTTCGAATCTCCGTTTTGTTAATCGCCTTAACGGCAAGCCGGAACACCGCTGTGGTTTGCACACATCCATGCGTGGTCTCCCGGTCCAGCCCCCCACTGAAACGCGCTAATGAATCCTGAATCCCCTGTGCCTACTCCTCTGCTCGTTAGCCAGCTCTCCCAAAAGAGGCCGCCGTTTGCGTCGATTGAACTGCGGCCGAACCAGTATCTATAGGCGCCACAAAGGCTGGAACGAATTTCTCCGCTAGTCACAAGAGCACTACAGGAAACTTGCCCCTGCAATGGTGGTGGTGGCGGCGGTGGAGGCGGGGGCGGCATGGAAGCGCACGGGGGGGTTGTTGTTTGGAAGTACTGGG
>JAPOQD010000081.1 GCA_026710905.1 Halieaceae bacterium | reverse complement strand
CTGTGCCCGAAGGGTGCGCCATGGCGAGCCCCTACGGGATTGTGCGGGGGGTGTAGGGGCCGCGCATGCGCGGCCCGCGGGTGCGCCATGGCGCACCCTTCGGGCACAGGGCCCCTACGGTGCGGCACGCTGGCAATCGCGGGAAGTTACCCGCTCTGCTGTTCTCTGGCTGCGGCCCGCCAGCCGATATCGCGCCGGTAAAAAGCGCCTTCCCAGTCGATGTGGCCGACGCCCCGGTAAGCGGCCTGCTGCGCCGCCTTGACCGAATCCCCCAGTGCGGTAACGCACAATACCCGGCCGCCGCTGGTGAGGATTGTATTGCCCTGCCTGGTGGTGCCGGCATGAAAGACCTTGGTATCGGCGCTGTCCGCACTTGCCAGACCACGGATCGGCAGGCCCTTGGCGTAGCTGCCCGGATAGCCCGCCGCGGCCATGACTACCCCCATGGCGCTGCGCGGGTCCCAGTCGGCTCGCAACCCCGCCAGTTGTCCGTCCAGCGCCGCATCGCACAGTTGGCAGAGGTCGGATTGCAAGCGCATCATAATGGGCTGGGTTTCCGGGTCGCCAAAGCGGCAGTTGAATTCCATAACCCTGGGGGCGCCGCCGGCGTCAATCATCAAGCCCGCGTAAAGGAAGCCGGTATAGGGGTTGCCCTCCGCCGCCATGCCGCTGATGGTGGGTTGGATGATTTCGGCCATGATGCGCGCATGGATTTCCGGGGTGACCACCGGGGCCGGTGAATACGCGCCCATGCCCCCGGTGTTGGGGCCGGTGTCCGCTTCGCCCACGCGCTTGTGGTCCTGGCTGGTGGCCATGGGCAGGGCCTGTTCGCCGTCGGCCAGCACGATGAAGCTGGCCTCTTCGCCTTCAAGAAATTCCTCGATGACTACCCGGCAACCGGCAGCGCCGAAGCGGTTACCCGCGAGCATGTCGTGCACCGCCTGCTCTGCCTGCCGCCTGCTTGACGCTACCACTACCCCTTTGCCTGCGGCGAGACCGTCGGCCTTCACGACGATGGGGATTTGCTGTTGCTTCAGGTAGGCCAGCGCCGCTTCCAATTCGGTAAAACTGGCGTAGGCGGGGCCGGGAATATCGTGCCGGGCCAGGAAATCCCGGGCGAACACCTTGGAGCCTTCCAGTTGCGCCGCGGCCTTGCCCGGCCCGAAGCAGCGCAGCTTGCGTTCGCTGAAATAATCGACGATGCCGTCCACCAGCGGCTGTTCCGGGCCGACGATAGTAAGGCCGACTGCATGGCTTTCGGCAAATTCCGCCAGGGCCGCGAAGTCCGTTACCCCAATGTCCAGGTTTTGCATTGCCGCCTCGCCGGCGGTGCCGGCATTGCCGGGCGCCACGTAGACGGTTTCCACCTGGGCGGACTGGGCGGCCTTCCAGGCAAGGGCGTGTTCGCGGCCGCCACCACCGATGATCAGAACGTTCACAGTTTTCTCCTCAGTGATAAGTGACGGCGCATTCCGCTGAATACCCGCTGGCTTGATGCGGAGCAGTCCGGCCGCGCCCACCGTCGCTCAGAACATGCATGCCCCGATCTTCAGTGACGGAAATGACGCATTCCGGTATACACCATTACCAGGCCGTGTTCGTCGGCAGCGGCCACCACTTCCTCATCGTTGATGGAGCCGCCGGGTTGAACGATGGCGCTGATGCCGGCGCCGGCGGCGTTATCGATACCGTCGCGGAAGGGAAAGAAGGCATCCGAAGCCATCACCGAGCCGCGGACTTCCAGGCCGGCCTGTTCCGCCTTGATGGTGGCGATGCGGGCCGAGTTGATCCGGCTCATCTGCCCTGCGCCGACGCCGATGGTGCGCCCCTGCCGCGCATAGACAATGGCGTTGGATTTGACGAACTTGGCCACCTTCCAGGCGAAACACAGATCATCCAGTTGTTCGGGGCTGGGCTGAAGCCGGCTGACCGTGGTGAAATCGGCGGCGCCGAGCATGGCCAGGTCCCGGTCCTGCACCAGCAAACCACCATTGACCCGTTTGAAGTCCAGGGCCGGCAGGGCGGCGCCCCACTGGCCGCAACTCAGCACCCGCACATTCTTCTTCACGGCCGTTGCCTCCAGGGCCTCGGCTTCAACCTCGGGGGCAATGATCACCTCGACGAACTGGCGCGCAATGATGGACGACGCGGTGGCCGCGTCCAGGGGCCGGTTGAAGGCGATGATGCCGCCGAAGGCGGACTCCGGGTCGGTGGCGAAGGCCCGTTCGTAGGCCTCCCCGATAGTGCCGGCCTCGGCAACGCCGCAGGGGTTGGCGTGCTTGACGATCACGCAGGCCGGGGCGCTGAAATTCTTCACGCATTCCAGGGCTGCGTCGGTGTCGGCGATGTTGTTGTAGGAGAGCGCCTTGCCCTGCAACTGCCGGGCGCTGCCGACCCCCGCTTCGCCGGGCTGCTGTTCCCGGTAAAAGGCAGCCTGCTGATGCGGGTTCTCGCCGTAGCGCATGTCCTGCGCCTTGTGGAACTGCGTGGAGTAGGTGCGCGGGAAGCGCTCGCCGCCACCGTCCACCTGGCGGCCGAAATAGTTGGCGATAGCGCCGTCGTAGGCGGCGGTGTGCTCGTAAGCGCGCACCGCCAGGTCAAAACGGGTCTGGTAGCTGGTGGCGCCGCCATGCTCCGCCATCTCTCGCAGCAGCGGGGCATAATCGGCGCTGTTCACCAGCACAGTGACAAAGCGGTGATTCTTGGCGGCGGCGCGAACCATGGTGGGGCCGCCGATATCGATATTCTCGATCGCGTTCTGCCGCGAACAGGAGGGGTCGGATACAACCTTCTCGAAGGGATAGAGGTTGACCACCACCATATCGATGGGGGCGAAGCCGTACTCTTCCAGCACCGCGTCGTCCTGGCCCCGGCGCGCCAGGATGCCGGCGTGGATCTTGGGGTGCAGGGTCTTGACCCGCCCGTCCATGATTTCCGGGAAACCGGTGTGCTCAGATACTTCGGTAACCTTGATGCCGCTTTCCTGCAACAGACTGCAGGTGCCGCCGGTGGAGAGAATTTCCACCCCCTGGTCAGCCAATGCCCGGGCCAGCTCGACGATGCCGGTTTTGTCGGAAACACTAAGAAGAGCGCGTTTTATCGGCAGATAATCAGGGTCGGACATCATGCTTGTTGCGGACGCCAGTCAGCCGCGGGATTTGTGCTGCAGCCCTCGCTGCTTCAGCTTCTTGCGCAGGGTGCTTCGGCTCAACCCCAGCATTTTGGAGGCCCGGGATTGGTTGTTGTTGGTATAGGCCAGGACTTCTTCCAGCAAGGGGGTTTCGACTTCGGCAAGCACCATCTGGTAGACCCCGTTACCGAGTTGCCCGTCCAACTTCTCAAGGTAGCCGCGCACGGCGGCCCGGGTGCTCTCGCGCAGGGTCATTTCTGAACCCCTGGGCTGGGGATTCTCGGCTTTGGCGCCGCTATTTTCTGCAGATGCGGCCGCGGCTTTGTCGGCGCCCACCCTAGCGATGCCCCGCTGCATGGCAACAGCGACTATTCCGGCAACGGGGATTTCGTTGATTCATTGCGTGTGGCGGAGCAGCAATCAGGGGGAAGTAATGATACTCGTTCGCAAGCAACGGGAAAAGCTGCACAGCCAAATTTTTGTCTACTATTGGGTGGGATTGTAAAAAGGGGTCAGAGCCCTTTAATCCCCACGCCGCCCACAATTCCGTAGGGGTGCGCCATGGCGCACCCGCGGGCCGCGCATGCGCGGCCCCTACACGCCGCCCACAATTCCGGGATTAAAGGGCTCTGACCCCTTTTTTATAGACGCCAAGTCAGCGTTTGAGCCTTTCTTCCAGGTAGTGAATGTTGACGCCGCCCCTGCCGAACGCCTCATCCCGAACCAGCTCGCGGTGCAAGTCAGCATTGGTGTCGATGCCCTCTATCACCAGTTCATCCAGGGCCTGGCCCATGCGCCGCAGGGCCGAGTGACGATCATCACCGTAACTGATTAATTTGGCGACCAGTGAGTCGTAATAGGGGGGTACGCTATAGCCCCCGTAAAGGTGTGAATCCACGCGGATGCCGATACCGCCGGGGGCGTGGAAGTGTTTGACCAGGCCGGGGCTGGGCAGGAAGGTCTGCGCATTCTCCGCATTGATCCGGCATTCAAAAGCGTGGCCGCGCAGTTGTACATCCTCCTGCTTGATGGAAAGGGGATAACCGCTGGCGATCAGCAACTGTTGCTTGACGATATCCACACCGCTGATCATCTCCGTGACCGGGTGCTCCACCTGCACCCTGGTATTCATTTCGATGAAATAAAACTGCCCGTCCTCGTACAGAAATTCGAAAGTTCCCGCGCCGCGATAGCCGATTTGCAGGCAGGCATTGACGCAGGCCGCGCTGACCTGCTCGCGAGCTTCATCGGACAAACCCGGGGCGGGGGCTTCTTCCAGTACTTTCTGATGGCGGCGCTGCAGAGAACAGTCGCGGTCACCCAGGTGGATGGCGCTGCCCTGGCCATCAGCCAGCACCTGAATTTCCACGTGCCGGGGGTCCAGCAGGAATTTTTCCAGATACACCTTGTCGTCACCGAAGGCGGCGGCGGCCTCCGAGCGGGTGACCAACACCGCATTGATCAGCTCGGACTCGTCATTGACCACCCGCATGCCGCGGCCACCACCCCCCGCCGCTGCCTTGATAATAACCGGGTAGCCGATGCCGCGGGCAATCTCGAGGCTGCGCGCTTCATTTTCGTCGAGGGGGCCATCGGAACCGGGAACGGTCGGCACCCCCGCCTGTTTCATGGCGGCAATCGCCGAGACCTTGTCGCCCATCAAACGGATAACTTCGGCGGTGGGGCCGACAAAGGTGAAACCGCTGTTTTCGACCTGCTCGACAAAATCGGCATTTTCCGCCAGAAACCCATAGCCGGGGTGAATTCCCGCCGCATCGGTAATGTCCGCGGAGGAGATGATGGCCGGAATGTTCAGGTAGCTTTCCGCCGAGGAGGGGGGGCCGATGCACACCGCCTCGTCCGCCAGGCGCACGTGCATCAACTCCTGGTCGGCCTTCGAGTAAACCGCCACGGTGCTGATGCCCAATTCCTTGCAGGCGCGCAGGATGCGCAAGGCAATCTCGCCACGGTTGGCGATGACAACTTTATTCAGCAAAGGCACGATATTGCTCCTGTTGTGCAGCCTGTGCGGGCTAGAGGATGGCAAGCAGTGGCTGGTCAAACTCCACCGCTTCGCCGTCCTCCACCAGGATGGCTTCCACCACCCCGTCCCGGTCCGCGGCAATCTGGTTCATCATCTTCATTGCTTCGACAATGCAGACGGTGTCGCCCGCCTTGACCGCCTGGCCAATTTCCACGAAGGGCGGAGAAGTCGGCGAGGGAGCGAGATAGAAAGTACCCACCATGGGTGACTTGAGCAGTTGGCCCCGGTGGGCTGGTTCCTCCACCGCCGCCGGAGCGGCCGAAGCGGCCGGAGCAGCCGGGGACGGGACCGGTGCGGGAGCGGGAGCCGGCGCAGCGCTGACGGCAACCGGCGCGGCCGCCGAGGTCACCGTGGCGGCGTGGCCGCGGCTGATACGTACCGATTCCTCCCCCTCGTGAATCTCGATTTCATGGAAGTCGGATTCCTCCAACAGTTCCATCAGTTTTTTTACTTTACGAATATCCATGCTGAATCTCTTTTCAGGAATTTTCGAGTTTGCTGATCACTGCCTGCAGGGCCAGTTCGTAGCCCTGGGGCCCGAGACCGCTGATGACCCCGCTGGCGATATCGGAGAGATAGGAATGATGGCGGAACTGTTCGCGGCTTTGCACATTGGACAGGTGAACTTCGATGAAGGGAATCTCGACCGCAATCAAGGCATCGCGCAGGGCCACGCTGGTGTGGGTGAAGGCGGCGGGATTGATGATGATGAAGTCCACCGCCTGTTGACGCGCCGCCTGTATGTATTCCACCAGTTGGTGTTCGGCGTTGCTCTGCATGGTCTGCAACTGGTGGCCATGGGTTTCGGCCATTTGCCGCAAACGCTGGTTGATCTGCTCGAGGGTGGTGTCGCCGTACACTTCCGGTTCCCGCTCGCCGAGTAAATTCAGATTGGGACCGTTTAGTACCAGGATGTTCGCCATGACCGAGTCTATGCAGGCTTTTAAAGCCGGCCATTGTGCCCCAAGCGGGGTATGACGTCTATCGATTTTTTTACTTTTCCATCACATTGCTGAAATATCCCTGCATTTTTTCAGACGATAGCTCTTTTTCTCCTACAGTTGCTCAAGCGCCCGCAGCAGGATATCGGTGGTCAGCAATTGCGGCAGAATGGCCGGCGCCTGACCCGCCGCGCCACTGTACAGCAGGTACAGGGGCACGCCGTTGCGGTTGAAGCGGCGCAGGAAGTTGGCAATCTCGGGGTCGTAATTGGTCCAGTCTGCTTTCAGGTAGACCACGGACCGGTCCTCGAAAGCCGAAAGCACTGCCTCACGGTTGAGGGCGCCGGCTTCATTGGCCAGGCAGGTGATACACCAGTCGGCGCCAACATTGACAAACACCGGGGCGCCCGTTTGCAGTAGCGCGGCCAGCCGCTGTTCGGAGAAGCCATCCGGGTCCGCGGCCGCGCTGCTTGCCGGGCGGCTCAGCATCGGATTGACCAGGACCGCGCCGGCCGCAATCCCGCAGGCGATGGCCAGCAGCTTGACGCTGGTGCGATAGCGCCACAGCAGCAGGGCCAGGGCCAGCGCGAGCATGCCGCCCAGCAACAGCGCCATGGCGGTGGTGCTGGTCTGCCGCCCGGCAACCCAGAGCAGCCAGATAGCGGTGGCGTAGAGGGGAAAGGCCAGCAGTTGCTTGAAGGTTTGCATCCATGGCCCCGGCGCCGGCAGCAATCGCCGCAGCCTGGAACTGTAACTGAGAGCCAGCATGGGAGCCGCCATTCCCGCGCCCAGTGCGGCAAAGATCAACAGTGCAATAGCGGCGGGCTGGGTAACGGCAAAGCCCAGCGCGGTACCCATGAACGGGGCGGTGCAAGGGCTCGCCACCAGTGTGGCCAGCACCCCGCTGAAGAAAGAGCCCGAATAACCCGGTTGCGCCGCCAGCGAACTGCCCGCGCCCATAAAACCGGCGCCCAGTTGAACCACGCCCGACAGGGCCAGGCCCATGATAAAGAACAGATAGGCCAGCACGGCCACGAAGTGCGGCGATTGCAACTGGAAGCCCCAGCCCACGGCGGCGCCGGCTTGCTGCAAGCCGATCAGCACCCCCGCCACCAGCAGGAAACTGGCGACCACACCGGCGGCGTAGACCCAGCCGTGACGGTGTTGGCCGGCATCCCCGGCGCTGGCGAAACTGAACATTTTCAGGGACAGTACCGGGAACACACAGGGCATCAGGTTGAGAATGCCGCCACCGAGGAAGGCCAGCGCCATCATCAACAATACCGGGCCAGCCCCGCTAGCGGTGCCCTGCTCGAAGCGGCCGTCCCGGGGGATGGGGGCCAGGGATCGGCTGCTGAAATCAACCCGAAACTGCTGTTGTTGGGGTGGGTAGCACAGGCCGGCATCGGCGCAGCCCTGGCTGGTCACGGTCAGCACCGCGTCCGCGCTGCCGCGCCCGGCGCCGAGCATGATGTTTAGCGCGTGGTAATACACTTCGCTTTTGCCGAAGTACTCGTCTTCATGCAGTACCCCGGCAGGCAGCCGCGGGTCCAGTTCGATGGGCCCGGCCCGATCCTCAAGGGCGAACTTGAAGCGCTGCCGATACAAGTAGTAGTCGTCCGCAATCTGCCAGTACAGGCGAATTTGCTGCTCATCAACCACTTCCAGGGCCAGTTGGAACGCTTCTTCCACCGGCAGAAATTCCTCCTGCCGGAAGTCGCCGGGGCCGAAGGAGGTATTGCCCCGCGCCAGCTCCTGGCTGAACAGAGGGGCGCTCGCACAGCTTGCGATCAGCAAAAGGATGGCGGCTATTGGTGTGGGCATACCTGGTTCTCGAACCGGTTTGACTGGGTTGTGGACAGCGGGGATTTCATCGCTTGGCTGTAATTCTACCGGCGCTGGGAGGTATTGCCCGGCGCCAGCACCTGGCTGAACAGAGGGGCGCTCGCACAGCTTGCGATCAGCAAAAGGATGGCGGCTATTGGTGTGGGCATACCTGGTTCTCGAACCGGTTTGACTGGGTTGCGGGCAGCGGGGATTTCATCGCTTAGCTGTAATTCTACCGGCGCTTATTGTAACAGCCGGTTCGGCGGCAATGTTATAGTACTTTTAGCGTCACGGGGCTGGAGAGGGGTAATGAAAATCAGCGCATTGCAGGACAGGATAAGGGCTTTGCTGGACAAGTTGCCGCGCCGGCCCCGGTTCAGCTTGCCGGGCTGGTTGCGCTTCAAGCTGCCGAGTTGGCTGCGCTTCAAGCTGCCGGGCTGGTTGCGCTTCAAGCTGCCGGGCGGGACCTGGCGCACGGTAGTGGTGGCCCTGGCCGTATATTTGCTGCTGGCTACAGTGGCCGGCCTGTACTGGAGCATCACCCCGGCGCCATCGGATATGCCCAGGGACAGCCGCGGCTACCTGGTGCAGAACGGCGCCGGGCCGGTCACCGGCAGCGCCACCACTGCGGCGCTGATGGCGGTGGTGGAGACCCTGTTGGAAAAGCCCGGCGGCTACATTCGCAACGACCGTCTCCCCCCCGGCCTGTGGCTGGACAATATGCCCAACTGGGAATACGGCGCGCTGATCCAGTCCCGCGATCTGGCCCGGGCCATGCGCGAGGCCTACAGCCGCTCCCAATCCCAATCCACCGAAGACCCGGACCTGGCGATGGCGGAACCGCTGCTCAATTTCAATGCGAACAGTTGGCTGATTCCCTCCTCGGAAGGGGAGTACCGGGATGCCCTGCGGCATCTGGACAACTACCTGGAGCGCCTGACCGATGGGGACGAACAGAATGCCCAGTTCTATTCCCGCGCCGATAACCTGGCCTACTGGCTGGTTACCGTGGAGACCCGCCTCGGCAGTTTGTCCCAACGCCTCAGCGCCAGTGTCGGACAGCGGCGTCTGAATACCGACCTCGCCGGTGATGCCGAGGCCTCCCAGGCCACCCCGGCGCCCGGGGAAAACATGGTGGAGACCCCAATGCTGGAACTTGACGACGTGTTCTACGAGGCGCGCGGCGCCTCCTGGGCGCTGATTCATTTCCTCAAGGCGGCGCAACTGGATTTTGCCGAGGTGCTGGAGAAGAAAAATGCCCTGGTCAGCTTGCGGCAGATTGTTCGCGAACTGGAAGCCACCCAGCACAAGGTCTACAGCCCGATTATTCTCAATGGCAGCGGCTTCGGCTTGCTGGCCAATCACTCGCTGGTGATGGCTTCCTATATCAGCCGGGCCAACGCGGCGATCATTGATCTGCGTGGCCTGTTATCCGATGGCTGAGCTCCGCAGGCGGGTGCCGGTGTCCAGTGACAGGCGAATTTCTTCGGCGCTGAAGGTTTCCGGGAAATAATTGATCTGCGCGGCCTGTTATCCGATGGCTGAGCTCCGCAGGCGGGTGCCGGTGTCCAGTGACAGGCGAATTTCTTCGGCGCTGAAGGTTTCCGGG
>JAPOQD010000101.1 GCA_026710905.1 Halieaceae bacterium | reverse complement strand
GAAACGAATCAACAAGCTCATCCTGAATACACAGCGATCACCCTATAAAGGTGTGGGAAAGCCAGAACCGCTGAAAGAAAATTTATCAGGCTTTTGGTCGCGCCGAATAGATGATACCAACCGGCTGGTTTATGCCGTTGACGATAGCCAACTTACAATTATTTCTTGCCGTTATCATTATCATGCCGAAAGAGGCGGGTGACAGTTGCGATTTTTTCTCAAGTCTCACCGGCCCCTTTTACTTTTCCCGGATGACATTCGCGGCGCATTCGGAATCATGCCGGCGCCCGGCATCATGCCTTACCTGAATGGTTACGCTGTATCCAGGAAACCAAGGGACACCCATCTCCGTAGAGCGAGGAGAAACCGGAGCGAATGAAGGACACACCTACTTTGGAGACGCCAATTATTTTTCTTGAATTGGTGGGTGTCCTGTATGCCTGTACCCAATTCAAGATATAACCTCTAGCGGGTTAGCTCTGCTGGGAGCTATTATAGTCTTTTGTTGCAATAAAAAGACAAATATGGCATGTTTTAGCAATGAAATTTCAAGAGTTGCTAGAGGTCGTGTCGGAGGAGCCTTTATTTGAGACAGGGCTACTGCTGGCGGGAGACGTAGACCCGGCTGGCGTACGCCGCCAACTATCGCGATGGACGCGAAGCGGCAAGGTTCAGCAACTACGGCGGGGATTGTATGTGCTGGCGCCGCCCTGGCAAAAGCAGCCCCCGCACCCTTTCCTGGTTGCCAACCGGCTGGCTCCAGGCTCCTATGTCAGCGGACTCTCGGCCCTGGCTTTCGTTCATGTCATTCCCGAGTACGTGGCGGAAGTCACCAGTGTCACCGGGCGCAGGCCGGAGCTTCGTTCTACGTTCAGGGGGCGGTTCTCCTTTCGTCATGTAAAGCCGAGCCTGATGTTTGGATATCGTCAAACGGATTTGGGGCGGGGGCAGTGGGCATTTGTCGCCGAACCGGAGAAGGCGTTACTGGATTTGATTTACCTGAAACCTGGCGGAGACGACAAGGCATATCTGGCGGAATTGCGTTTGAATTTCGACTTGCTGCGACTTGAGCTTTTGCAGGATTTTACGGGGATTGCGGCACTGCCGAAGCTGACCAGGGCCACACAAGGGTTGCTCGAACTCGCCGGCGAGGCGCCGGAGTATCAGACACTGTGAAGGAGCACTTGAGGCAACTGGTGAGGGGGCGGGAGCCACTGCAAGGGCGTAATCTCGTCCGAGAGTATCTGCAAGCCCGGATTCTCGGAGCCTTCCAACGTGCCGGGGCAATGACGGCGCTCGCTTTCCAGGGTGGCACCTGTCTGCGATTCCTCTTCAATCTGCCCCGTTACTCCGAAGATCTTGATTTCGCCATGGAGGGCCAGGCGCCCGGCTATGATTTACCAAGGTTTCTGCAGGTGGTTCAGACTGAACTGTCTGCCGAAAACTACCGCGTCGAATTGCGCATCAGGGAGCATCGCGCCGTTCACAGCGCCTTCGTCCGCTTCCCCGGGGTTCTTTACGAGACGGGTCTTTCACCGAATCCGAAGGAAGCGCTGGCAGTCAAGGTCGAGGTTGATACGTTGCCGCCAGCCGGGGCGGTAACCGGTATCACCCTGCTGCGCCGACACGAAATGCTACGGCTTTTCCACCACGACCGCGCCTCGCTGCTGGCGGGAAAACTGCATGCAATCCTCAAGCGTCCCTACACCAAGGGACGTGACATCTACGATTTGATCTGGTATCTGAGCGACCCTGACTGGCCACTGCCCAACCTTGCTCTCCTGAATTCAGCCTTGCGTCAGACAGACCGGGACAGCGAGGAGTTAACGAGTGGAACCTGGAGGCAAGCTGTCGCCATGCGCCTGGACGCTCTGGATTGGCAGGCCGCAGTTACTGATGTGCAACCATTTCTTGAACGTCAGGATGACCTTGACTTGATTGACCGGAATGAGGTGATGCACCTTCTGCGAACGAAAAGTGGAACGAAAAGGGGTCGGTGACAATTGCGAATCGTTCGCAATTGTCACCGACCCCTTTATGATGCAGCCTTGTCTCCGGAACTGTTCCGCCCCCCATGCCCCGCAAGAAATCCCTCCACAGAGATATCTTCGTCCAAGGCTTCCCAGTGGAGTCCATAGGGGCTTATTTCCACCGTCGCCCGTTCTGCCGGGGTCGCGGTGCACAACCTGGAAAACCAGGCCAACGGGACGCCGAGCACCCTATGCCTTCCCCGAATGGTTCCGCTGAATCCAGGGCGAATGCTGCCGTTGCCGCTCGGCAAACCGGTCAATCTCTGACTGATATTGCTCAGTTTGGGTGATAGGGTCCAGGCCGAGCAGCAATACCTTTTTATCGCAGGGTCTGATTTCAAAGCCGAATTCCACGGTGTTTGCAGCTTTGATGGTTTGCCTCGGCAAGTCGATATGCAATTGCCTGGTTTGCGGGTCTGACCGCGAACAGGCATCGAGAGCGGCGATATCGACCGCCGCCAGTTGCACCGGCAGTAAGCCGTTGCTAATACAGTTTTTATGGAAGATGGCGGCAAAGGAAGGCGCCACGACGGCGCGAATCCCGAAATCCGCCAGCGCCCAGACCGCGTGCTCCCGGGAAGATCCGCAGCCAAAATTTTCTCCCGCCAACAGAATCGATGCGCCGCAATACTGCTTCCGATTGAGCACGAATTCCGGGCTCGGCTCAGTGCCGGGAACCTGGTACCTCCAGCCCGCAAACAGGCTCTCGCCTAGCCCTTTCTTGCTGACGCGTTTCATCTCACGCGAAGGGATGATGGCATCGGTATCGACATTATTGCTGAGCAGGGGCGCCGCAACTCCGCTGTGCCGGATAAATTTCCGCATCAGTGTTCAGACCGCCGGGGGGGACGAGACGCAACCCGCCAGCGCCGACGCCGCCACCACGGCGGGACTCGCCAGGTGGGTGCGGGTTCCGGGACCCTGGCGGCCCTCAAAATTGCGATTGGTAGTGGAAATTACGCGTTTCTCGGCTCCGAAAGTCTCGCCCCCGGCGTGGAAGCACATTGAGCAACCGGACTCACGCCACTCGAAACCCGCCCCTTGAAAGATCTCATCGAGGCCCTCGGCCTCGGCGGCGCGTTTTACGCTTTGCGAGCCGGGAACCACGATTGCGCGGATGCCCCCGGCCACTTTCCGACCGTGCACGATTTGCGCTGCGCTTCTCAGGTCGCTGAGCCGCGCATTGGTGCAGGAACCAATAAACGCGGCATCAATGGGCAGGCCACGCAGCTTGTCGCCGGCGTGCAAATCCTGATAACCAAGGGCCTTGCGCATCGCATCCGCCACCGCGGCGTCTTCCTGCTCATCGGGGTCGGGTATCGTCTGGTCAATGGCAATGCTGTGTTGGGGACTGGTGCCCCAGCTAACCATGGGTTTGACGACAGCAGCGTCAATCTCATACTCGGTATCAAAATGCGCGCCGGCATCCGAGCCCAGGCTCCGCCAATACGATACCGCGCGGTCCCAGTTATCGCCGCTGGGTGCGTACCCGGTTCCCCGCAGCGCGGTAAATACTTTTTCGTCGGGAGCAATAACGGCAGTGAAGGCCCCGAACTCGGCGGCCATGTTGCACAGTGTGTAGCGCGCTTCCAGTTCCAGCGCCTTGATCGCCGGACCCGCAAATTCAACGGCGCAGCCCTTTCCGCCCCGGCTGCCGTAGTGAGCAATCAGGTGCAAGGCCAGGTCTTTTGCGCTAACCCCCTGTTGCAAAGTCCCCTTGCAGACCAGGCGCATGCTCGGGGGTTTGTAGAATTGCAGGGTGTTGGTCGCCAGGGCGTGCTCGGCCTCCGATGTGCCGATGCCGATCGCCAAAGCGCCCATGGCGCCCAGGGTGCAGGTGTGGCTGTCGGGGCACACCGTGCTGAGCCCCGGCAGTACGATTCCCAATTCCGCGGCAATTACATGGCTGATGCCCTGCCAGGGGTCGTCGATATCAAACAGGCGAATATTCGCGGACCGGCAGGCGGAGCGGGTAGTGGTAATATAGTCACGCCCGAAAGGTATCAAGGTGTCATCACCGCGCCCAGGAAACGTATCGACCACATGATCCAGGGTGCAGAAAACCCGCGCCGGGTCTTTCACCTTGCGCCCCATTTCCTGAAGACTTTTCAGCGCGATGCTGCCGGTACGTTCGTGCAGGAAGATGCGATCAATATAGATCAGGTCCTGCGCGTCTTCAGGCGATTCACCCACCTGGGCCACCTGATGACTGGCCCACAATTTATCAAACAGGCTCTGTGCCGCTGGCGTGATCATCAACCGTGAGTCTAGCATATTCGGCGAAAAAGCTTAACGATATATCTTTATATCATTTGCCCGGATTCGCCGCTGAAGGCTGATAATCCCAACCTGGAAATCGCATCGCGTACGCCGAGATCATCAATGCCAAAGTCTGCACGGCGACAAACACGGCGACATTGCCGAACAGGGCCAGGTGAGTGACTCCCAAACCCAGGTTGGGTACATGACAGAACAATATTTTGCGCGTATTCCATTCCTCAAGGTTATGCGGCGGCGATACTTTCCTGTCCCAATAGCGCTCATGCCAATTGCCGTTGTATGCCGAGATCAGGGCGAAACTGATCAGCGCAAGCCACCATCGCTGGAGATTGCCGAGTTCCACCAGCGCCCAGATCGAAAGAAAAACCTGGGTATGACAAAAACCCCAGCAGCAACCAAAGGCCGTGCTCAGCAGGGGCCGGTAGGGCCGGTCCGCGGTAAAGGTTCCTTTCGGCCAGAGAAAACCATAGGCGGCGACTACCTGTATACCCCAGATTGCGGTGAGCCAACGCCACAGGGGGCTGGCCAGTTGCGCCCGCGATACCGGTGATTGAGAAAACAGTACGGTCCACACGCCGCAGAAATAACTGAGTGCGCAGGCCGCGCCGAAATATTGAAAGGCGCGTAGCCAGGCGGCTTCAGCGGTCCAGTCACGGCCGCGCCGCCGCCGCAGCATAAGGGTGCAGGCAAGCGCGGTCAGCAGCCCCAGCAGGACCACCGGGTGATAAACAGCGGCAGCGCCGCCGGGCAAAAATTCGAACAGTGTCTGCTTCATAGCAAGCTCGCATAGGGCGCCAGGCTTCTGCTGTGTACGCCGAATCACTCGTTGAGGCGGGGCGTGCTCCGGGCGACGCATGCGCCGCCCCACACGATGCCTTCAGCGTCTTTCCGCCCGCGCAACGCCAGGGCCGCGCTCGCTTCACATTATGACCT
>JAPOQD010000124.1 GCA_026710905.1 Halieaceae bacterium | reverse complement strand
TTTTTCTGCTTTTTCTCCATTTTGACCGAAACTGGTGGAAAAAAGGCGGCACTGGGGCTCCGGCCGAGTGGTAATAACCGGCTCATCGGCTATGCTTGTTATTGAAAGCCGCACAGCAGCAGCGGGCTGCACGGAAAGGAATTCCATGCGCCGGCAGGAACAACCCAGGGAAGGGAGTAACAAACGATGGAAAACGAAATCTTGCATCAGGGGAGAATCACAGTGACCAGCCCCATGGATGATACCCACCAAACCTTCAAGCATCTAAAGAACGCGGGTATCACCGAAGCTCAGGCAGAAGTGTTTGTCGAAACATTCAAGGGGCTTGCCGACCAGACCATGCAGGTCAATGAAAATCTGCTGTTGGTTCGCGATGAACTCAGAGGCGAGATTACCGGCATACACCTGAAACTAAAGGATATGGACCACAAGATCGATTCCAACCACCAGAGCCTGGATGCCAAGATCGATTCCAACTACCAGAAGCTGGATGCCAAGATCGATTCCAACCACCAGAGCCTGGATGCCAAGATCGATTCCAACCACAAGAGCCTGGATGCCAAGATTGATTCCAACTACCAGAGCCTGGATGCCAAGGCGGAAGCCCGTCATGCCCAAACTCTGGTCAGCTCCATGCGCTGGAACATCGGCATGTTCATTGGCCTTGCCGGTCTGATCATTGCCCTCGATTGATTTGTCAGAATTCCCGTTGCACAGACCAACCGGGACGGCGTAGCAGCAGGTAAACAGCGCCCGCTGATTGTCGTGCTGAAGAGGTGGGCGCCCCTTGTGTTTCGCTCAAATGAGAGGGGTTCTCAAGTGTCAACGACCCCTTTTTCCGTTTTTGCGTTGTGTCAACGACCCCTTTTTCCACGTAGGGGCCGGCGGGCAAAAGAAAACCTCCGGAACCGTTGCGGTTGCGCTGTTTCCAGCCACCATGGCCGGTGAACTGCTCGCCACGGCAGCTCAGCGGGAGGTCACCCGGCTCGACGAAAGGCTTTACCTTGAGCTGTTCGGTGCGCCTGCGAACGCCCCGTTTCAGGCTGAGATACTATTTTCTTCCAACGTGATAGGTGAGAGGTTACACTTGACATGTGATACGCAGCTTTCGCCATAAGGGCCTCAAACTTCTTTTCGAAAAAGGAGACCGGAGAAAGGTGCAATCGGAATACGCAGATAAAATTGAACGAATTCTCGCTCGCCTTGAGGAGTCTTCGGCAGTTGACAACATGAATCTCCCCGGTTTCCGTTTGCATCCCCTCAAGGGAGAACTTTCTGGTTACTGGGCAGTTACGGTATCCGGCAATTGGCGGTTGATCTTCCGATTTGAGAGAGGTCACGCCAGCGAAGTAGACCTTTTGGACTACCATTAGGAGGAATGGGCAATGACTATGAAGAATCCGCCTCATCCTGGTCTTTCCGTCAGACACGACTGTCTGGAGCCAATGGGGCTTACCATTACGGAAGCCGCCAAGCGTCTCGGCGTCAGCCGCAAGCAACTTTCCGACATCGTGAACTGCCACGCGGGCATCTCTCCTGAAATGGCTATTCGACTCGACAAGGCATTCGGCGGCGGCGCCGAAACCTGGCTGCGGCTCCAGGCTGCTTATGATCTGGCGCAAGTAATGAAGCGTGCAGATCAAATCAAGGTAGATAGGTTGCCGCCAGCGGCATGAAACTCAAAGTTCGAGACTGTCAAGTTTCTTTCGCTGGGACCGAACCGTCTGGGATTGTTCGCGAAAGTAGCGCAGACGCCGCCACAGGCCAACGCCCTCGTCTTGCAGTGTGCGAATCGCCGCCTTGAAGGACTCGGACCGCTCTGTACAGGCGCATATGCAGCGTCAAGGGCGACCAGTGGACGCCGCAATATGCAGAGACATGGCGCGACGCCGAAGTCGGGAAATACACCAACCGTGAGGACGCCGATGAGGAGCTTTTTTGCGTGCCCCGCCAGGGCGGTGGCGCGTATTTCTCGCGGGCGCTACTGGAGCGCTGCATGGATGATGCCCCGGTGCTGCGCTACTGGGGTGACAAGGACTTCAATTTGTTGCCGTTGCCGGAACGCCACGACCAAATCACCGACTGGCTGGTGAGTCAGGTAGCGCCGCTGCTCGAGAATCTCGACCCCATGGCGCGCCACGTCGCCGGCTACGATTTCGCCCGCAAACGGCACATGAGTGTAATCGCACCGATGGAGATTGGCGCGACCCTGCACAGGACGTGCCCCTTTTTGATCGAGCTCAACAACGTGCCTCATATGCAGCAGCTACAGATTTTTGAGTTTGTCGCCAAGGGCCTCCCAAGATTCTCCGGAGCGGCAATCGACGCGTCCGGCAATGGCTCCTTTGTCGCCGAGGGCGCTGCCGACATTTTCGGCAGTTCGATTATCCAGGTGATGTTCACCGAATCCTGGTATCGCGAGTGGATGCCGCGCTATCGCGCCTTGTATGAGGACCACATGATTACCGTCCCGCGGCACGACGACGTGCTGGAGGATCACCGCTCAGTCACTCTGGTCAGGGGCGTGCCGAGAATTCCGGACATGTCCACGGACAAGCGGGGCGCGCGCCATGGTGACAGCGCCATCGCGCTGGCGCTGGCCACCCAGGCCGAAGACGAGCGCCGGGTGGAATACGACTATCAGGCAGTCCGGCCGGCGCGCGATCCCGATGAGGACCGCGACGACGATCACTACGGCATGCACACCCGTGCACACTGGGGCGGCCGCAATCGGATGGCGCGGAGAATGCACTGATGGCCAGCACAATAGTCGATTACCTGGGCCGCCCCATCGACACAAAGGCATTGCGGAAGGAGCGGGCTGGACCGACGTTGACCGGGGTGCGGACGATCTGGCCGCGCCATGAATTCGGTGACATCACACCACAGTCCGTGGCCGCCATGTTGCGTGAGGCAGAAACGCCTGGCTATGGCGCCGCTGAGCAATACCTGGAGCTCGCGGAAGCGATGGAGGAGCGCGACCTGCATTACCTGGGCGTGCTTCAAACCCGCAAGCGCCAGGTCGCGCAGATTGGCGTGACCATTGAGCCGGCGTCCGACTCCGCCGAGGATGTCCGCGACGCCGATCTGGTCCGTGAGTACTTCGCGCGCAGCGCCATCGAGGACGAACTGTTCGACCTGCTCGACGCAGTCGGCAAGGGCTACAGCGTGCTGGAAATCGACTGGGAGATGAGCGAGCGGCAATGGATGCCCCGGCGGCTGATCAGGCGCATGCCGCACTGGTTCGACTTCGATGCGCGGACAGGTACGCGCCTGATGCAGCGTGATGAGAATTATCAATGGGTCGAATTGGCCCCGTACAAATTTGTCACATTGACCCTACAGGCCAAGTCCGGGCTGCCGATCCGGGGCGGCCTGGCTCGCGCCGCAGCATTCAGCTACCTGTTCAAGTACTTCACGCTGCACGACTGGGTGCGATTCGTCGAGGCCTACGGTCAACCGATTCGGCTCGGCAAATTTGGCAAGGGGGCCACCAAGGAAGACAAGGCCATCCTCTATAAGGCGGTAGTCAACGTGGCGGCCGACGCGGCCGCGATCGTGCCGGAGGACATGGATATCAGCTTTATCGATGACACCACCGTCCGTGGGCGCTCGGAAATTTATCGCGACCTGGTCAAATATCTGGACAGTCAAGTGTCCATCGCGGTGCTCGGCCAGACGCTGACGACAGATTCCGGGGATAGCGGCAGCGGATCCTACGCCCTCGGCCAGGTGCACAACCTGGTACGCCAGGACATCGAGACATCCGATGCGCGGCAATTGGCCGAGGCTCTGCGCCGTGACCTGGTGGTCCCGTTCATCACGCTGAATCACGGGCACCGGCCGGCCTATCCAAAAGTCGTAATCAAGCGCGCGGCGGCGGCGGACATAACCCTGCTCGCGAATTCGCTGAAGGAGTTGGTCCCCCTGGGCCTGCGCGTCAAAGCCGATCAGGTGCGTACACTGCTGCATCTGGATGCGCCAGACGATGATGACGAGGTACTGCTGGCCCCCGCCCTGTCAGCACCGCCGCCCGCCAGCGCACGGCTCGCCACGGCGCGCGCCGAGGACCCCGACCCGATGGAACAGGCGCTGATGGCGGCGCTGGACGCAGTCGATGACCCCGCTCATGCCGACGCACTGACCGAAGACATGGTCCAGCCGATCCTTGATGCCGCTGAACAGGACCCGCAAGAGCTGCTGGGGCGCTTGGCCGAACTGTACCCAGCGCTGGACGGAGACGTACTGCAGGACCGGCTGGCTCAAGTGCTGTTTGTCGCTGATCTCTGGGGCCGAGCCCCCGCAGATGCCTGATGTCACCAGCATTGACCTCGGCCATGCCTTCACTTTGGCACCAAAGGAGGCTGTCGAGTACTTCCGTGCCAAGGGGTTCAAGATCACCCACGACTGGCGCGAGCTCTGGCAGGACGCCCACGCCCGGGCGTTCACCGTCTCGAAGATGGCGAAATACGATCTGCTCGCCAACACCCGAAAGATCATCGACCGCAAGCTCGCCGAGGGGCTGACACTGCAAGACGCCAGCAAGACCATGGCCGCAGAAATGCGCAAGGCCGGCTGGTGGGGCAAGCAGATCGTCGTGGACGCACAGGGCCGGGCCAAGGTGGTGCAGCTCGGCTCCATGCACCGCGTGCGCACCATCATGCGAACAAACACACTGACCGCCTACTCTGCCGGGCGCTACCAGCGCCAGAAGGAGAATGCCGCCAGCCGCCCTTACTGGCGCTATACCGCCACACAGGATGCCTCCACGCGCCCGTCCCATGCTGCCCTTGATGGCAAGGTCTGGCGACACGATGACCCCATCTGGGAAACACTGTACCCGCCCAACGGCTTCAACTGCCGCTGCCGCGTCACCGTGCTGACCGCCGACGAAGTAGAGAAGGCCGGCCTCAAGGTCATCGACAACAGCGACACCACGCCGGTCGAGCGGCAGGAAGTCGGCGAGGCCAACCCGGACACCGGCGAAGTCACCACCTGGCGCGAAGGCGCAGAGGTGACCTGGCGCGACGGCAAGGGGAAACACACCTTCCGCCCGGACCCTGGCTGGGCCTACAACCCCGGTAAGCACAAGCTGCCGCCACCCAACCCGGCCAATGCCGCTGCCGTGGCCGGGCAGCCGACCTGGAAAGACTACGGCCGCCCACCGGTACAGCAACTGCCGCGAGCGCGAGCGCCAGCCGTCATTCCTCAAGCTGCCTCGGCCGCCGGCGCCAAACAGATACTATTCCGCGAACTCGGCCTCACCGGAGCAACCAGGCGGCGCACGATCAAAACACCGGTGGACGACGTAATCGTCGAGCAATCCACCGCGACGCACATGGTGGGGAAGCTCAAAGATCACCGCGAACGCCACGCCAACCGCATCCTGCCTACCTTGCAGGATCCAGACGAGATATGGATGACCTACTACAACAACGGACAGTTCCGCAAACGGTATATCAAGGTCTGGGACGATGATCGCGGCAGCATGAGCATCGCCACAGAGCAGCGGGACGGGTCACTACTATGGAATTTCATGTCCCGCAGAAACCGTGCATTAAATAATCAGCGGGTCGGCTCACTGATTTACTCCAAGGAACAACAGGGATAAGGGAGCTGGGGCGCGAGAGAATGATGTTTGATAGGCGGACGGGCCTACCTGGTGATGCAGACCCCTGCCTGGTTCACGCAATGTCTCCATGACCAGCGCCAGACAATTACTGCAAGAATTTTCGGGGAGTAGCCGCCCCGTTCAAATGAGGTCGAAGAACCCCGAACCTACCTCGAATGAACCGCCCATCATCCCCTCGCGCACAGCGAGTATACCACTGAGGCCGCCGCATGAAAATTGACATCGAACTCGACAACAAGCGGGTGCTCGCCGCGATCAACCGACTTATCCAGGCCAGCACCGATCTGACGCCCGCCATGCGCGTGATCGCCGGTCACCTGGAGGCCGGCGTGGAACGCGCTTTCGCCACAGAAACCGCACCCGACGGCAAAGCCTGGCCCGCCCTCTCGGAAGTCACCAGGGAACGCCGCGCCGCAAAAGGAAAATGGCCGGGCAAGAAACTGCAAGTCCAAACCGACCTGCTCGGCAGCATCACCTCGGACCACAGCGCCACAGAAGCAGTCGTCGGCACCAACCTCGTCTACGCAACCACTCACCAGTTCGGCGCGAACAAAGGCGCATTCGGAATAACCTCGCGTGGCGCACCCATCCCCTGGGGCGATATCCCAGCCCGCCCCTTCCTCGGAATCTCCGCCGATACCGAGACGCAAGTCGTCGACGCAATCGGGGATTTCCTCCGCGAACAATGGCGTTGAGCATCCAAATAATCTTCCTCCAGATTCCGTATCCTTCCGCATTCTTCCGTTTGAATATTTCAACAGATTGTTGAAAAATTATTTTCAGACACAGTGCTGAACAACCATCTTTCGCGTCAATAGCTCTTTGTTTTTCGCAATCCTGTACACTCGGCCGCCGGCCCGCTCGCTTCTCCGCCTTGGCGAGTTCCCGCTTCAGCCGGGCCACCTCCTTGCGCAGTTCTCCGCGCCCCTTGCGCAATGTTCCGCGTTCGTTGCGGAACTCATCGTGCTGGCGAGACGGGGATTTGATCGCGCCGAGCGGTCGGGGCAAAGACGGCTTTTTTTGCGGTGTGCCGCAGTTCGTTCGTTTCTTCAACGAACTGGGAATGCTTCCCGCGGGAGAGCGCCAGCAGATTCTTCGCGTTGGCGGCTTCGGAACGCGCCCTGATCTCCGCGCGGCGCAGCTTATCGGCCCGCGTTTCTACCAACTCCGCTCGCGCCCGTTTCTGTTCGAACAGCAAACGCCAGTCGATCGGAACTTCCGACAATTCCTGCTGTGGCCCGACCCCATCACCCAACTGCCGCAGAACCAAAACGGAAAACAACCGGGTCTATCCCCGCACGGGCGGGGAAACCTTATGGGGTTGTGCTATGATTCGATTCACGTCGCGGGGCAGCTAGCTAGTTGACTCAAGTTGGTAGAGTGGCGTGCCGGCAGATCGCCGGTCTGCGTGTGCGGGTTCGAGGCCCGTCACTGGCTGTCCCGCGACCTTTATTCATCCTCTAAAACTCCCTCCAACAAAAGGTATCGTTCCGTGCGCAGACTGCGCGCGGTCTATCCCCGCACGGGCGGGAAAACCCGCCGCCTGCGTCTCCACCCGCACCTGGCCCATGCCGCGGGCGAAGCGGCGGGCGGAGGCGTTGGCGCGGCGGGTGTGGTCGTCCAGCCCGGCCACCGACTGCCCCGCCTTGCGCATTTCGCGGTTGAACCCGAGGGCATCAAGGACGACCCGGGCCGCTAGCGTCAAGGAGGCGGGCATGTTACATTTTCCTCATGACGAAGAAAAAAGACACTCGCAACGACTGGGCCGCCACATACCTCAGCATCGCTGTGTTGTTTGTCCTGTGCCTGGCTGGCCTGCATTGGCTTATGGAGTGGCTCTCGGATGCATTGGGCGGGGGGTTGATTGGCGTCGCCCTGCTGGTGATGTCGGTCGGCATGGTGTACTGCGGGGTCATGTTTTTCGTCACGCTGTTGCACATCCTTTCCGGCGGCCGCTAACCGCCCGGCGGCTCACATCGGGAGGCCCTGGCCTCCAGGACCTCATCCTCCATTATCTGCAATCCCGGATACGGGCCAAAACGGGACACCAACCTTACAGACGGCCTATCCCTGCGCAGGCTGGGGAGACCGCGCTTTCCGTTTGGCAGCACGGGCCTATCCCCACACGGGCGGGAAACACCTTGTGCTGATTGTTGGTTAATTTTCCCTGAATGAAAATGACAGGGATACTTCAAGTATAAAATTGATAGTTGAGGATAAGCGCCTTCTCAGCACTGTACTGGAACCTGTAACGGTTAAGGGTGCGCTTATGTCTACGCGTATTCGTTGCCCGATCGACCGAAAGCCCGCAAATTTTTCCCAGAATTCACGGCTCACTTTCACTGTTCGGGGGTTAAAGGATACTTCATATACACCTTTCTCTGATTCCACTTCAGCAATTGTATGTGCTGGAGTAAAAGCGCGGTTATTTGCCGCGGTTCGGCGATAAGCCTTTTCAAACCCTCATCGTACTCTTTTTTGGAATTCCCCCCCGGGTTCGCATATTTGCGCAGCGCTGGCGTTGCGCTTGCGCAAAACCAGGTGACAGAAAGCCGTACTGGCGGTATGAAGAAGGGGCTGATGAGACAGGCATGTTGCAATAGGTCCGCCCGAAACACCTTGTCATTCAAAGCATAAAACGATAGCCCGGCTCCTGCTTGGCCTTGGCATAGAGCTTTCTCTGTAGTGTCCTGATCTTCATCGGAATAACTGGCATTGCTGCAATCTCCTGATCTTCCACTCGTTGAAGGCAACTAAAACGGGACACCCACCTTACATTGTGATGGCGGCCCTGGGGGTTCGTTGGCGGGAAATTTTCTGGCGCCTGCAGATCATGGAGGATGAAGTGCTGGAGCTGCAGTCGCAGCGGCGTTAGCGGAACAGGCTGGCGATGTCTTCGAGGAAGCTGATGGTCCTGGACATGACCCACAAGATGGCGGCAATCACAAATGCAACCATGAGCAGCGCGATGAAGGCCTGGCTGCCGCTGAAGATCCCGGCCATGAGCAGGGCCAGCGGCAAATAGCCGATGATTATGTCGATGAGAGCCGCAGGCTCGCTGTTGCCGGACGGTGCATTCATGGGGGCATCCTAGCATGGCCGGGGAGATTCGCCTAGACTATCTGGTGTATGACGAATTCATCAAGCGGCGACCGGCTCTTTCGTTTCACTCTCCTTGACTTCAATCCCGTCCCGGAACTGCACACCCGCCATCACTTTCCAACAGATCAATTTTCGCGATCATCCCAAGCTGGCGCGGCGGCGAGGTGACGGAGCGAGTGTGAAGCTGCGTGGACTCGTCAATACCTTTTGAGGCCGAGGCCATGGAGGTCATGGCCTCGCGAGGTAAGCCGCCGAGCGACTAGCGGCCGCCAGAAAGGATGTACAGCAGCACGACGAAGAACATGACCCCGCAGTACAGCATGGCGACCGACATCACGAGCAGGGCGACGCCGATCAGCCCCCCGCCCAATCCATCCGCGAGCCATTCCATGAGCCTGTGCAGCCCGGTCAGGAACAGGATAGTCAGCGTAAAGCCGGGTAGATATTCGTACCAATGCATCTCGACTTTTCTTGCCAAGGCGGTAATTTAGCATGCCGGCGCAACTGCGGCAGGCGACTCACCTGCTGCGCCATCAGCTCTATGGTTTATTTTCACTCTGCACGAATACTTCATGGGCGGCCTCCATCGCCTCCATGGCGCATTGCCGCAACAAGTCGATCTCGTATGGCGTCAGCATCCGGGGAGCGGGCGAGATACCGAGCCTCTGATTGAGTAAGGCAATCGAAGGCGTGGCCAAATCGTTCTCGCCACCATTCTTCGAGGTTTTGGGCATGCTTTTGTCTGAGTTCACGGAGTTGTTCTCCTGTTGGATTCAACTTGGCGGAGTAAGGTTTACCGGTTAGCGCAACCGCTCCAATCGCCTTGCCCCCGTTGCTTTCGATCCATCCGCGCAGGTTGGCGAGTGTACCACCTTCTCGAGGCATACGATGGTTGCGGCCCTATCCCCGCACGGGCGGGGAAGCCTGCGACGGGCAACATATTCGCTATCAAGTAAAAGGCCTATCCCCGCACGGGCGGGGAAACCTTTCGCGGAAAAATTTACGGCCGCTACCACCAGCATACACGTCGCCGGCGCTTTGCCGGCCGCTTCCAGGGTGCTCAAGTATTCAGCCAGCCTCGCATCGTCAAGGGAAGCTCCCTCCAGGGCTCGCTCCAGTTTCCCCAGCGCCCTGGCATAGGATGCTCTGGTGTTTTTTCCAATCGAGGCCACGGCCAAGCGCGCGGCATTGTCCGACAAGCATTCCTTTTCGAGGGGCAACTCGAAGTTGGCTATATTGGCGATAGTTTTCATGGGATTGAATAACTGAACATAACGGTAATTATGGTCAATCTTTTGGTGCGCTGTTTCTCGGTTTTCCCGCGCCTTATAATAGCCCTCATACACCACAGGTGAATTGCTCGATGGCTGAAGTTCAAAATCGATGCGTACCCGGCAAGGTCTACATCAGCGGCTGGGCCGCGCTCAATATGCGAGACGGCACTGACAATAGCGGCGACTGGCATCCGCTACAGGTGTTGCCGGACATGATTGAATACGCCGGCGAAGGCTGTGAAATAAACACCCTGCCCTGGTTGGGCGAGAAGGGCGTCCTTGCCTACCCTGATCGCGATTCCTTGCTGGATTCTTGCCCTTCGCGCCGCTACTGGGACAGCTTCCCGCCGCCCTACCTGGTCGCCAACCACAAGCGGGCTGCTGTCGACCTGTTGTACCATGACTTCATCGTGCTTCCCCATATTAGAGGCCGCTCGGTAGACATCTACGCCTGGATGGACAAGGACGAGGATATCCAGGAAATCCTGGACGACTTTCAAATCATCATCGACGCCCTGGCCGACACGCCCCAGGCCGTCAATCCCGAGCATTGGCGCGACTATAAAAAGATGATCTGGAAGAACGCCGCGTGAGCGATATTCCCAATCGTATACACAAGACGCTTATTGGAACCATCGTTAAAGCCCTTGCCGAACCAAAAAGGGACACCCACCCTGCAGATGGACCATCCCAGTGCCAGCGGGGAGAACCGCGTTTTCGATTTCAATCATTGTCGCACCGCGGGTCTGTTGATTGACCGTAATCCCCGCGGCAACGCTGGCTTTAAAGTGCTGGCCATAAAGTGCTTGCGCCAACAGCGCATGACATATACAGTAATGTATATGGATAATGTCATGGTACGCACACAGGTCTATCTCTCCAGGGAGCAAGAGCAGGCGCTCAAATCCCTGGCGATAACTTCCGGCACACGGCAAAGCGAACTGATTCGCGAAGCGGTTGACCTTTTTCTCTCCAAAAGAAACGCGCTTCAAAGTCAGTGGAAAAAAGCCCTGCAGGATATGAAAGGCATCTGGGCGGACGATGAATCCATGGGAGAACGCATGGATGAAATAAGGCAGGAGTTTAACCGCTAGGAATGGCTAATTATCTGGTAGATACCTGTATCTTGATTGATTACTTCCGAGGCCATGCCGAAGCGGCCACATTTCTGGATGGCCTGAATGCCCCGCCCTACTTGTCCTCTCTAACGGTTGCCGAACTTTATGCCGGAGTGCGTGAGGGAAAAGAGCGCGGCTTGCTGGATGCGTTGGTCAGTAGGTTTCCCGTTCTGCCCCTGGACCTTGATGCGGCCATCAAGGGCGGCCTGTATAGAAGGCAGTACAGCAACAGTCACGGCACAGGCATGATCGATGCCCTGCTCGCAGCCTCCGCCGAACGTAAAAACCTTGTGCTGACAACACGGAACATGAAACATTTTCCCATGTTGGAGAATGTGCATTGTCCGTACTAACCCCAAGTAACAAGGTATCCAAAACCAAAACGGGACATCCGCCCTTCCCCGGAAACGGATGTCAAGTTTCAAACCGGTTCTGCTTTTTTCTGCTTTTTCTCCATTTTGACCGAAACTGGTGGAAAAAAGGCGGCACTGGGGCTCCGGCCGAGTGGTAATAACCGGCTCATCGGCTATGCTTGTTATTGAAAGCCGCACAGCAGCAGCGGGCTGCACGGAAAGGAA
>JAPOQD010000049.1 GCA_026710905.1 Halieaceae bacterium | reverse complement strand
CGGCGCGGCAATCGCCGCGGGGAGGAGCACGACCAGCGCGGGCATCCGCCCGCCGGCTGGTGGTAAAACCCACCTGGTTGTTGAGCACAATATGTACGGTGCCACCGGTCCGATAGCCCCTGGTCTGTGACATCTGGAAGGTTTCCATGATTACCCCCTGGCCGGCAAAGGCGGCGTCGCCGTGCACGACCACGGGAACCACCGTGTTGCCCTGGGGGTCCAGGCGCCGGTCCTGACGGGCTCGCACCGAACCTTCCACCACCGGCGTCACTATCTCCAGGTGGGAGGGGTTGAAAACCAGCGCCAGGTGGCATTCTCCACCCGGAGTCATTACATTGGAGGAAAAGCCCTGGTGATACTTCACATCGCCGGAACTTTCGTACATCGCCTTACCTTCAAATTCGTCAAACAGCGTGGCGGGGTCTTTGCCGAATACGTTGACCAACATATTGAGACGGCCACGATGAGCCATGCCGATGACGATCTCCTTGGCTCCATAGCCTCCAAAACGTTGAATCAGTTCATAGAGCATGGGAATCATGATTTCCCCACCCTCCAGGCCGAAGCGCTTGGTCCCGGGGTATTTTGAGCCCAGTGATTTTTCCAGGCCCTCCGCCTTGATCAGCCGCCGCAACAGGGTCCTGCGCACCTCCTCACCGAAATCAGGCGCCGAGCGCACGCTCTCCATGCGCTGCATGATCCAGTGCTGCTCTTCAGTATCGGTGATGTGCATGAATTCAGCGCCCACCGTATTGCAGTAAGTTCGTTCCAACGCATCGACAATTTCGCCCAAGGTGGCGTCCGCTTTGCCGATGTGGAGGCTTCCGGTCTGAAAGACGGTGTCGAAATCGGCCGTGGAAAGCTGGTGGAAATGCAGGTCAAGGTCGGGTGCTTTTTGACGTTCCGCCAAACCCAGAGGGTCGAGGTTGGCTTTCTGGTGCCCCCGTTGCCGATAGGCGGAGATGAGTTGCAATACGTGCACCTGCTTCCGCTCGTACTCGGTAGCGTGGCTATCCTCTCGCACCGTGGCCTCGGTGCGGACTCGCATTTTCCCGATCTGGGCAAAGCGCTCCCGCACTGTCGAGTGCGGTACATCCTGCAAGGTATTGCCACCGACCCTGGGCAGCGTATCGAAATAGCCGCGCCACTCTTCTGGCACCGAATTCGGGTCCATCAGGTAGGCCTCGTAGAGACCTTCTACATAGGTGGCGTTACCCGCGGATATGTGGGAACTCTTCCACAACAATTCCATGCTGTTTTGTTGTATTGGCTGCTGGCTTTGTGTCATTGGCTGAGGGCTCTATCGTATTGGCTGATGGTTTCGGCTGCGGTTTACAAAATGTCCAGCACTATCCCCCCCGGGGAGGGCGCTATCAGGTAGCTCGTTGCAACAGCAAATTGCGAACCTTGCCGATAGCCTGGGTCGGGTTGAGGCCCTTGGGGCAGACTGAAACACAATTCTGGATGCCGTGGCAACGGAAAACGCTATACGGGTCGTCCAGTTTGGCCAGCCGTTCCTCGGTAGCCGTATCGCGGCTGTCAGCCAGAAAACGGTAGGATTGCAGCAGCCCGGCGGGACCGATGAACCGCTCCGGGTTCCACCAGAACGAGGGGCAACTGGTGGAACAACAGGCGCACAGAATGCACTCGTACAAACCATCCAGTTTGGCGCGCTCCTCAGGGCTTTGCAGGCGTTCTATCGCCGGCGCCGGATTGTGGTTCTGCAGATAGGGTTCGATTTTCTCATATTGCTGGTAGAACAATTCCAGGTCCACCACCAGGTCGCGAACTACCGGCAGGCCGGGCAGCGGACGCACCACCAGTTTGTTGTTGCGCACGGTCTCCGACAACGGCGTAATGCAGGCCAGGCCGTTTTTCCCGTTCATGTTCACCCCATCCGAACCACACACCCCTTCTCGGCAGGAGCGGCGAAAGGTGACCGAGGGGTCACTGGCCTTGATCATTTCCAGCACGTCCAGCACCATCAAATCCCTGCCGCCGGTATCCACTTCCAGATCCTGCATAAAGGGCTCGCTGTCCGTTTCCGGGTTGTAGCGATAAAGACTTACCTGCAACATGTCGGTAGTACCCCTGGTATCCCTTTTGGTTTCGCTAATAGGAGCGCATTTTCGGCTGAAAAGTTTCTACACTCTTGGGCGCAAAGTTGACTTCCCGTTTGCCGACCCGCCCCTCCGCCGGAAAGTACATGGAATGGCACAGCCAATTATGGTCATCGCGTTCCTGGAAATCTTCGCGGGCGTGGGCGCCGCGGCTTTCCCTGCGTTGTTCCGCGGTGATTGCCGTGGCCTCGGCCACCCCCATCAAATTTTGCAGTTCCAGGGCTTCGAGCCGGGCAGTGTTATAGGCCTGGCTCTTGTCGGGCAGGTATACCTGTTCAATACGTTCCCGCAATTCAGCCAGTTTACCAATACCTTCGCGCATGAATTCACCATTGCGGAACACGCCAAAATGATTCTGCATGACGTTTTGCAAGTCTTTGCGCAATTCCGCAACACTGTCGCCTGACTGGGACCGGTTGAGCCGGTTGAGACGCGTCATCGAGAACTCGAGATCGGACTCACTGGATTCCCGCCGTTCGATACCTTCACGCAACGCGGTTTCCATGTGCAGGCCGACGGCGCGGCCAAACACCACCAGGTCCAGCAGGGAGTTGCCGCCCAGGCGGTTGGCGCCGTGTACGGAAACACAGGCCACCTCGCCACAGGCGTACAGGCCTTCCACTACCCGGTCTTCGCTGCCGGAATCCTGGGTCAGCGCCTGACCTTGCACATTGGTGGGAATGCCTCCCATCATGTAGTGACAGGTCGGAACAACCGGCACAGGTTCCTTGACCGGGTCGGCATGAGCAAAGGTTTTCGACAGCTCGCAGATACCCGGCAGGCGGCTCTGCAATACTTCCTCGCCGAGGTGGTCGAGTTTCAGATACACATGGTCCGCTTCCGGCCCGCAGCCCCGTCCCTCCAGAATCTCCTGCACCATGGAACGAGCCACCACATCGCGGCCCGCCAGATCTTTCGCATTGGGAGCATAACGCTCCATGAAGCGCTCGCCATCCCGGTTGATCAAATAGCCACCCTCACCCCGGCAACCCTCGGTGACCAGCACCCCGGCTCCGGCAATGCCGGTGGGGTGGAATTGCCACATTTCGATGTCCTGCACCGGAAGATCCGCACGCAGGGCCATACCGATGCCGTCGCCGGTATTGATATGCGCGTTGGTGGTTGATGCGTAAATTCTGCCGGCCCCGCCGGTGGCGAAAACGGTTGCCCGGGACTTCACATGGACGGTTTCCCCGGTTTCCATACAGATGGCGATGACGCCGGTTACCGCGCCATCCTGATTTTTGACCAGGTCGACCGCGAACCACTCATTGAGGAAGACGGTCCGGTTCTTGATGTTGCCCTGGTACAGGGTGTGCAACAGGGCGTGGCCGGTGCGGTCTGCGGCGGCGCAGGTACGGGCGGCCTGACCACCCTCCCCGAAATTTTTGGATTGACCGCCAAAGGGGCGTTGATAAATACGGCCCTGCTCGGTGCGGGAAAACGGCAGGCCCATGTGTTCGAGCTCGAATACCGCCTCGGGACCCACCGAACACATGTACTCTATGGCATCCTGATCGCCGATATAGTCGGAGCCCTTTACCGTGTCATACATATGCCAACGCCAGTCGTCCTCGGGGTCCATGCTGGCGATGGCGCAAGTAATGCCGCCCTGGGCGGATACGGTGTGGGAGCGGGTGGGAAATACCTTGCTGATCACCGCGGTTTCATAACCCGACTGCGACAGTTGCAAGGCCGCTCTCAGGCCGGCGCCGCCGCCGCCCACGATGACACCGTCAAATGAAATGGTTCGAATTGACGCCATACCCTAGATACCCCAGATTATCTGGATACCCCAGACTACATAAATGAACAGCGTGGCAATACAGACCAGTACCAGCACGCCGCGCAGCAGGTTGGCATGGGCTCCTATCAGGCGGGGGGTAATGTAGTCGGTGAGGGTGCACCAGAGCCCGACCCAGGCATGGGCCGCGAGCGACAACAGCGCCGCCAGACTGAAGATGCGCACCCAGGTAGCCTCGAACACGGCTTTCCACTCCTGGTAACCGAGGTCCGGGTTGCCCAGCAGGATGGCTCCGGCAAAGCATAGCCAGAGCAACAGTATGACGCCCCCTACCCGCTGCACCAGCCAGTCGGCGACACCGGAGCGGCCGAAATTGGTGACCGCTGTCACCATATCCACAGGCCCGCCAGAAAGATCCCCAAGGCCGCTGCGGACAAGGTTAGCCTTGCCCCCAGTATGCCGCCTCGCAAGGTCTCGCCAATGCCCAGGTCGGCCAGCAGGTGCCTGACGCCTGCCGCCACATGGTAGATCAGGACGCTGACAATTGCCCATATCACCAACTTCGCCGGGACCGTGGCCAGGGTCCGGCGCAATCCCTCGAAACTGGATTCACTGGCCAGGCTGGCGTCCAGCATATAGAGGAGCACCGCCATGCCCACAAACAGGAATACACCGGAAACGCGGGTGAGAATGGAAACCAGCGCCGGTAAGGGTAACTTGATGGTTGCCATATCCAGGTTTACGGGACGTTTGTCTTGCACTTGGAACATTGCTCCCAGCCAGTGATTACTGGCGCTATTGCGGCTAACGGGCGCGATAGGTAATGCGGCCCTTGCTGAGGTCGTAGGGGGTGAGTTCCACCCGGACTTTGTCGCCGGTAAGAATACGGATATAGTTTTTGCGCATCTTTCCCGAAATGTGGGCGGTGACGGTGTGGCCGTTCTCCAACAGCACCCGGAAAGTGGTGTTGGGCAGGGTATCCACCACCTCACCTTCCATTTCTATTTGATCTTCTTTTGCCATCCGGCTGTTTGCCTTGCATCAAAATGAGGCGTGCAATTTACCCTAATTGCCCGGCTTGCGCCATATTTTGTGGCCACCGGGGTCTCGGCTATCAATGGCTCTGGCCCCTTCCGGCTCTCCCAGGTTTCCATCCAGTTCGAACTCATCGAGCCTTCGAGCCAATTCTTTGCATTGCGGTATTGTTAAGGGTAATCGGTCTTGATCCGCTGCAATGCTATCCCATAACTCCTCAACCAGTTGGATGCGTTCCTAGACTGGTAACTACTGAAGTCTCGTCGCCACTTTCTCTGAGCCACGCGCCGGTGTCCATATCGTCTTGTTCGCACGCCACCCGCGTCTTATAAAGAGAGAGAACGTTGTCTGAGCCGCTGCATACCGGCTATCCACCGATCTATGTTGTTACCTTTGCGCCGGACGTATTCTTCGACTTCGGGATGCGGCAGCACATGGAAGCGCTCCTCGCGCAATGTCGCTATGACGGTATTGGCAAGCTCCCGCGGTTCGATGATGCCGTCGGTCTGGCCGTCTCCAAGACTTTGAGGCGTCATCGCGGTATTAACTCCCTGCGGGCACAATACCGAGACACCAATGCCATCGTCTCCGTGCGTGATCGCGATGAATTCCGCGAGCTTGACAGCCGCGGCCTTGGTCACGGTATAGGGTCCCGAGCCCAGCGCAGCCAATAGTCCGGCTGCGGAAGCGGTAATCAAAAAGTAGCCATTACCGCGTGCGACCATGCTGGGGAGTAATGCACGCGCCGCATAGATATGCGCCATAAGGTGCAAGTCCCACTGCCGCTGCCAGAGTTCATTCGGCGCATCGATCAGTAGCCCGTTGCCGGCGGCGCCGGCATTGGAGCAGTACAGGTCAACCTGGCCGTATTTTTTAACCGCGAAATCGACGAGAGCCCTGACCTGCTCTTCGTCCGTAACGTCGGCGGCCATGCCGTCACAGCCGATCGCGGCCGCGGTGGTCTTGACCTGCGCCGCATCCAGATCAGAAATCACCACGGCGCTGGCGCCCTCTGCGAGGAAGGCCCGTGCCATGGCCTGGCCGATACCGCCAGCGCCGCCGGTTATGATCGCAACTTTGCCATTCAACTCCATCGATTACTCCTGGTGCTTACAACAAATCGTATTTCTGCTGCTCGGCGCACCCCACCACATCGCGAGAGTTTTGCCGGGACTTCGACCAGAGTCCGAGTTCAGCAGTAAAGACTGCCGCGTCGAGTGAGGACGATCTGCTGTGCAAGTCAGTCGTATCCCAGCCTAGGCTGTCTGAAACTGAATTTTAGGCCGTAACCCGGTCGGTTTGGCAGTGCGTTCGGCACCGAATCACTCACTGGGGGGAACGCCGACGGCATTGCCCTGGTGCTGTTCGTTCGACGCATGGGTATCGAGCAATTCCACGACTTCGCAGATCAATCCGCCAGTGGTCTTCGCAAAGACCACGTATTCGACATTGTATGGGTTCCCTCGACGACTCGCTGCGCGAAACACGAAGCGCACAACGCTCGACGCACCATCTCCGATCTCGTCACAGATCTCGACCTTGACCGAGCCAGGCTGGTAGAACTTGGTGAAGACTGCTTGATTGAAAGCGCACACGGCATCCTTGCCGACGTGGGGGCCAGCTATATTGGGCGCTAAAGAGTAGTTCAGGCGCCAGGTCACTGCATCGGTGTACATGGCGGCCAAAGCATCGCAATCGCCGAAAGCCTCGACGAGTCGACGTGCCGGTGTGGAGGGTGCGCTCATTCCAGGTCTCCTGGTCAGTAGATTCACTCGGCTGTGCCGCGGAACGGCATTTCGTCGGCGGGCCGCTGTCTCGTTCCGGTCAATCGTCATGGTTAGTGTCCTGTCCCATAAATACGTTGCGTATTCAGGTGCAAAATGGCCGTCATTAATCCAACCAGTTTATGGGACAGGACACTAGCTTCCCTGCAGATTGGAGAAAGTCTTACCCTCGGCGACCAGCCGTTCCAGCAGTGGCGCCGGTTCCCAGATCTCGCCGCCGCAGGTCTCCTTGAATGCCTTGATGTCCGCCAGCACATGGTCGAGCCCCTGCCTGTCCGCCCAGAACATCGGGCCACCCTCGGTCTCGGGAAATCCATAGCCATTGATATAGACGATGTCGATGTCGCACGGCCGGATTGCGATGCCATCCTCGAGAATCCGTGCGCCTTCGTTGACAACCGCATACCAGAGGCGCTTCAGGATCGTCTCGCTGTCGAACTCGGTTGCCGCAAAACCCATTTCTCGCGCAATGGATTTAGCCAGTTCGAGGACCTCGGAATCCTGTTCGCCCGTACGACTGCCCTCCGGGTAGATGTAATACCCCCGCGAACTCTTTTGTCCGAAGCGGCCCATCTCGCACAGGGCATCGTTGAAGCGTTCTGGAAAACTCTGCGGCTCCTTGCCAGCCAAAGAACGTGCTCGCCACCCCAGGTCCAGGCCGACCAGATCGTCCATCTGATACGGCCCCATCGGCATGCCGAACGCCAGCATCGTTCTGTCTATCTGGTACGGTGAGGCGCCCTGGGCAACCATTTCCCCGGCTTGGTAGCCGTACTTGTTGAGCATGCGGTTACCGATGAACGAGGGTGCATTGCGGGACAGCACGGCGACCTTGCCGAGCGTCTTGCCGAGTTTCATGGCGGTCGCAATGGATTCAGCGTTGGTTTTTTCACCACGAACAACCTCAAGCAGACGCATGATGTTCGCCGGGCTGAAAAAATGCGTGCCGATCACGTCCTCGGGACGGCTCGTCGCTGCGGCGATGGCGTCAATATCGAGGCCCGACGTATTACTCGCAAGCACACCGCCTGGCTTGATGACTTTGTCGAGCTTCTCGAAGACTTCTTTTTTGACGTCTATGTTTTCGTATATCGCCTCGATGACGATGTCGACGTCCTTAAGATCATTATAGTCGCTGATACCTGTAATCAGGTTCATGCGCTCCTCGACGCCGGTTTTGGTGATGCGCCCGCGCTGCGCCTGGATCTCATAGTTGTTGCGGATGACACCGAGACCGCGCTCCATCGCCTCTCCGTCCGTCTCGACGACCTTGACCGGAATACCGACGTTCGCAAAACACATCGCGATACCGCCGCCCATCGTGCCGCATCCGATGATGCCCGCCTCCTCGATGGTTTTGACGGGCGTGTCCTTCGGTACGTCGGGAATCCTGGCGACTTCGCGTTCACTGAAGAACACGTGGATCAACGCCTCGCGCTGGGGATGCTTGAAGCACTTGTCGAAGCTGGCGAATTCGAATTGCAGGCCCGCATCGAAGTCGTCCGAATTCACCCCGGTTTCGACGCACTGGATAATCATTTCGGTGGCAAATCGGTCGCGCCGTTTGCGCGGCAGTTTCTTGCGCACTTCGGCGAAGAATTCATCGTTGCCACGGTACGCTTCGATCCTTGTGCTCTCATCACGGATTTTTCGCGTCGCAGCGCCGGCCGCAACGATCTTTTGCGCGTACGCGACAGCACCGTCAACAATTTCGCCCTCGATAATCTCATCGACGATGCCAATGCCGTGCGCCTCGGCCGCCGGCATCGGGTCGCCTGACAGCATGACATCCAGCGCCTCTTTGGGGCCGATCAGGCGCGGCAGTCGCTGTGTGCCGCCACACCCCGGCAACACACCTATCTTGATTTCGGGCAGTCCGATCGGCGCGTCTGGCGCCGCCACCCGGTAGTCCGAAACCAGGGCGACTTCGAAGCCGCCGCCGAGGCAGAGGCCGTTGATCGCGGCGATGATCGGTTTTTCGCTGCTCTCCATGAAAGCGCACATTTCGTGTAGATCGATACCTTCAAGCGGTTTGCCAAATTCGGTGATGTCGGCGCCCGCGATGAAGGCCCTGCCGGCGCCGGTGACGACGATCGCGTCAAGCGTATCGTCGGCGAGCGCTTTCGCGAAGCCATCGTACAATCCCTGGCGGACACCGCTGGACAAGGGATTGACCGGCGGATTTTCGATGGTCAGCAGGGCGACGTTGTCGCGAACTTCGTAGTGGACTGTACCTTTCATGCCATTCCCTGATTGTTACCTGAAGCAAGCTCTTAACAAGAGTCCCATGATATCGAAATCCACAACAGGCCGTAAGCTGCCCTACGGAGGCTCGGCTGTTTGTGAGACAAATGTCCAACGCGCGCAGGGCGGTCGCCGTCTGTCCTGGAACTCCTTTTATTACGCCACATCGTATGCTCTGATCAAAGCATCCGCGGGTATCTTCAGACCGCCAATTCGCGCCAGCGTGGCCTTGCCTATGGTACGCATGCGCTGAACTCTGCGGCCGGTATATGAACTATTCGAAATTTGCGTTTTGGCCATTTCCTTACTAAAATGTAATTTGTAAGGACTTTGGGATGAGGATCCTGGAATGACAACTGACGCCACGCTCACAAGTAAAGGACAAACCACGATCCCCAAGGAAATTCGGGATAGCCTTGGCATGAAGCCTGGCGATCGAATGACTTTTACGCTGATGCCGGACTCAACCGTTGTCATGCGCGTGAAGAGCAAGAGCGTAACGGAGCTTGCAGGCATGTTGCACAAGAAGGGTCGCAAGCCTGTTCCGATCGAGCAGCTCTCGCGCTGATGCTCGGGATTGATACCAACATCCTCGTTCGTTTCCTGGTGCGTGACGATGAGCATCAGTTTGAAAAGGCACGCAAGCTGATTCGCCGTGAAGTCGTGGCCGGACGCTCTGTATTCGTCAGCCAACTCGTCCTATTGGAGACTGAATGGGTTCTTCGAAGTCGATATGATTTTAATCAGAACGAAATTATCGGTGTGATTTCAGGGTTGCTGGACTCTTCAGACGTTCAACTCGAAGATGAAACCGAGATAGAGGAGGCCTTGTATGTCTGGAATGACAGCAACACCGAGTTTGCAGACTGCCTGATCGGCGCCCGGAACCGGAGACTTGGTTGTTCGGCCACGGCAACGTTTGACGCCAAAGCATCCAAATTGCCCACATTCGTCGCTGCCTGACGCATCATCACTCTTGCCCCCATGTTTGAACTTGCTGGCAAGTTCAAACATGGGGCCTAGGAACTCGCCACCGTGGGCCCGCTGCCGGATATCCCGGTATGAGATAAAAGGAGCGGGTGTCGTATATTCAGCCTGGTTTTCGCCTGGGGCGTTTTACATCTGTGCTTATTTAATGTTATCATTCCTAGCCTTGTAGTCTTCAGAAATAGATTAGGAGGCATTCTCATGAGAACAACAGGCCAATTGCGTGAAGAGATTATGGCCAAGTCACTCACCGACTTAGAATTCCGCCAGCGCTTGCTCGTTGACCCGGTGGCTGCGCTTCGCGACGACATCGGCGTGAACCTGCCCGATGGCTTCAAGCTACACATCCACGAGGATAACGGCGTTGACGCGGCGCACATCGTGCTGCCCCCGGCAGCGGAGTTAACCGAAGAACAGATGGCGCTCGTGGCGGGAGGAAACTGCGACGGAACTGGCGAATACAAGTGGGACTGCTGACACGTTTCGCGACGGCGTTGTCCCGATTCTGCCGGATCGCTAAAACTCCAAGTACACGAGGATAGCGGCGTTAACGCGGCGCATCCGGTTCCTTTCTTTGGAAATCGTAGAGAGCCATTGAGAGCCACCACGGCTCGCCACTTACTGCTGCGTGATGATCCAGACGACAGGGCGCTTCGTTGACTCGCGCTACCGCGGCAGGCGCATGCCCCCGGTGGAGTGGGTCGATGAGGCGGAGCGCGCGTCCATGTTCCTGCAGCGATCCATTCGGGTAGCCGACGCACGGATCGTACCTGACCCTCCGGATCTTGCCACGCACGGGTTCACCTTGGCGCGGCGCCGCACCCGCATCACCGACTTTCACGATCCGGCGCAGGTTCCCACCCTGTTCAAGGAGTCTCTGGAACTGGTTCGGTTGCTGACGGGCTGCACTGCCTGCAAGGTGCTCAAGTACCAGTACCGCAACTCGCCACCGGGCACGTGGAAGGGAAATAGCAAGACCCTGCGCGCGCCTATGGTGCGCCATGAACCCCTCTTTCACACTGATGTGACGCCTTACGGGGAACTGCCCCTTGATGGGGCAGCGGACGATCGCCATTTTCGCATCTACACGCTGTGGCGAAATTGCGATCCTGAGCATCCCGTGCGGACGATGCCACTGGCGGTGTGCGACCTGCGCTCGATCGTCCCCGAAGATGTCGTGCTGGCCGATTCCCTGGTTCGAAAAGATCCCCCGCAAGTCGGCTACAGCTATCGCCTGGTGCATCGCCCAACACAGCAGTGGCGCTATTTTCCGGAAATGACCGTGGATGAAGTTCTGGTGCACAAGCAATACGACACGTTGGAAGAGGCGTCGCACCGACGCGGTTGGTTCCATGGCGCCGTGGCCGATCCGGAGGTTGGGCCGGACGCGCCGCCGCGGCTGACGGTGGAGCTGCGGCTGCTGGCGCTGTTCGAGGAAGAGACTG
>JAPOQD010000151.1 GCA_026710905.1 Halieaceae bacterium | reverse complement strand
TGTGCCCGAAGGGTGCGCCATGGCGCACCCTTCGGGCACAGGGCCCGCGGGCCGCGCATGCGCGGCCCCTACAACCTGCGGGGGCGAGTAGTTACGATTTTTCTTGAAATTATGGCCGTCCCATGTGCCGCCTCTCCCATGTGCCTATTTCAAGGCTTGTCATGATGTCTGCCCCAGCGCTAGTCACCGCTCTGCAAGGCAAGAGTTCATTGTCATTATCGTAGCTTTAAGCTACACTTTTTACATGTACGAACTTTCATATAGCAAGAAAGTGCTAAATTCACTGAAAAGATTTCCGACCAATGAGCAACAACGGATTCGCTCCAAAATAGCTGACTACGCGGCCGCGCCGAAGGCGCACACCCACGAGGTCAAGAAGATGAAAGGCCGCGATGGTTACCGGCTTCGGGTAGGAAAGTGGCGTGTTATCTTTGCTGTGAAAGGAAATGTTCTTGAGGTACTGGAAGTTGGTGCGCGAGGAAGTGTTTATGATTAGGAGAAGTAGCCGATGTCCCATCCGCAAATGATCAAAACACCCGCTGGCGAACGTATGGTGATTCTGCCACTCAAGGAGTATGAGCAACTACGTGAAGCCGCTGAAGACTTCGCCGATGGTCTTGCCTACGACAAAGCCAGGCAGCGTCTTGCTGCGGGCGAAGACGAATTGGTTCCCGCTAGATTCGGCGAGCGTATTCTCAACGGCGAAAACCCAATTCGAGTTTGGCGTGAATACCGGGGTCTCAGCGTCAAGGAGTTGGCCGGGCGGGCAAATATCAGCGCTGCCTATCTGTCTCAGCTTGAGAGTGGTAGCCGGCAAGGTTCGCTGACGACCATGAAAGCTCTGACGGCGGCGCTGGGCCTGGACCTGGACGATTTAATATAGCTGGGAATAAAGAGGTCGGTGGTGCTTGAGAAAAACGCCCATTCTCAAGTGTCACCGATCCCTGTTTTGCTCCCAGTCGAACTCGTGCAATTCCCTCCAAGGGATCAGGCTGTCCGTTCCCCGGCGCTGGGGTTGATCGCCACCGTAGACAACGACGACGGAGCATGGGTGGGACGATTGAGCAAGATGTCTTCGGACGCGTTTGGAACCGTCGAACAGGCTCGACGATGCTGTCGCGGAGGACTTCGCTTCAACGATCGTGCTGCCGAACAGGTTTTCGACTATGAGATCGGCCTCCGCCCCGTTCCGGTCACGGTAAAACGAGAGGCCGCCGGCTTCGCCTTGGTTGGCCCGATGTTTGGCGATCTCCGAGACTACCCAGGTCTCGAAGATCGGGCCGCGAAGCGGATGTGCGAGGAGTTGTTCAGGGGTGCGGATACCCAGCAACCAGCAGACCAGCCCGGTATCGTAGAAATGCAGCTTCGGCATTTTCACCAGCCGCTTGCGAAGATTCGCGTGAAGGGCCTGCAGGCGGAAAGCGATAAAGCTGGTTTCAAGGATGCCGAGCCAGGCTCTCGCCGTCGGTTGCGAGATGCCGCAATCCCCTGCGAGTGACGAGTAGTTGAGCAACTGCGCTGTTCGGCCCGCGCAAAGCGTGACGAAGCGCTGAAATGTCGTGAGATCGCCTACGTTGTTGATCATCCGCACATCGCGTTCGATGTAGGAGGCGACGTAGGACCCGAGCCAGTCCGCGGCTTCATGGTCTTCGTTGAATATGCGCGGGTAGGACCCGGTGAAGAGTGCCTCTTCGAGAGTCGTGGGATGTCGGGGAAAACGTATTGTCTCGCCTCGCGTCAAGGGAAGGAGGTTGTACACTGCCGTCCGTCCGGCCAGCGACTGGCTGACCGATTCGAGCAGAGAGAGGTTTTGCGAGCCCGTGAGAATCCAACGACCTGGCGCCGGGTCTGCGTCGATGATGCCTTGGAGGTAGGAGAGCAGATCGGGCGCCCTCTGTACCTCGTCGAGAACTGCGCCTTCCGGAAACTGGGCCAGAAAGGCGCGCGGATCTTCAATGGCGAAGGCCCGCACATCCGGGGCTTCCAACGTCGCGTACTGATGCTGTGAGAACAGGGCGCGGCACAACGTAGTCTTGCCGCTCTGCCGAGGTCCGGTGAGCGTGATGGAGGGCCACGTCTGCGCCGCCTCCGTCAGCCTTGGGGCGAGGTCGCGTACGATCATGGCGCACAGCATAGCAACTTTTTACGGCTAAATAAAAATATAATTTTCAATTAGCCTAAAACTTCATCACCTTATCGCTCAACGGTTGATGACCTTGACGTCAATACGGCCAGAGGCAAGCTTGTGGAGGGGGCGGGAGATGCGGCCGACCGTGTCGACCAAGGGCTGCAACTGGCTCCCGACCTGGTTGAGTCATTGCAGCATGGCACGGAGATTGGGGGAGCGGAGTTGAGGGCCCTCGTCGAAAGCGGGAAAAATAAAGAAAATAAACATGTCGGTGAACAGGAAGTAAGAAGTAATACAGAGTAATACAGGACACCCACCTCTTTTGACGGCACCGATTTTTTTCTGGTTTATCTTGAAATGATGGGTGTCCCGTTTCGCCTTCCTGAAATGGTGGGTGTCCCGTTTCGCCCCTCTCCCGTTTCGCCCCTCCACAGATACCAGCGACTCGGCTACGGTGTGGGTTTGGAGTGTTGCCCACTGCACTCAGTCACCAATGCGCAGCAAAATCCAAACTGGCTAAATCTCCTCAACCGGCATCAAATCACGACCAACTCCGAATCGGAGCACATTGTGAATGTGCTGCAATACCGCTTCGTTCCGTCCAAGCAGCATCTCAGGTTGAGTCCCACGTTCGGCATTCAACTGAATTTTCGCGATCGTTTCATAGTCCTCGTTTACTATGACCTCCCCGAATTGCGAAGCTCTTTCCTCATAGGAATACCCAAATTCCTTTAGCTGTGGCTGTACCTTCGGGTTAACGTACCAGGTATGAACGGTTCGAGATCTCGAAGGCGAGTTCTCAAGCGGGAAAAACCGCAATAAGTCGACGCCAAATCCGTCCACCATCATGATGACGTTTGGGTAAATGTAATACAGAGTGGTAGCAATCTGCGGGTAAGGCCATCGTTCCATGTTCAGCGACATTAATCGCATGAGGTCCAACTTTTGATTGGGGTAAACAAAGCGAAGGTTATTCTTGAAAATGTCGCATGTCTGCAGGTTCGCCTTCATCTCTTTGCCGACGGTTTCCGCGTGAAGAACGTTGACATGATAGTTTTCAGCGAAAGTGTCAATCGCCATTTTCCAGTTGGCCCGCACATCGATGACTTGCGTGTGCGCAAACGGAAAGTCAGTTAATTGCCAGTGCGCCATGTCGTCTTCAAGCCCACCCAAACACTCCGCTTCGTCAACAGCATCTCCCTGAGTCGGTCGGACCCAAAGCATCCCATGCAATTCAGCTGAAGGCAGTTCGAAGAGCGATAACTTCTTTCTGGAGATGTCCCCGAAATGACTTTTCTTGTTTATCGCCAGTAGACTCCCATCGACTCCGTATGTCCATGCATGGTAAGGACACGTAAAGCACTCTTTCGACCCACGTCCTTCGGGCGCGACCTGACTGCCTCGATGCCGGCAGACGTTAGCGTACGCTCGGAATCGACCTTCACCATCTCGAACCATGAGAATCGGGATACCTGTTTCATTGTCCGACCAATATGTCTTGGGTTTCGGCAGGGCACCGGAAAGGCCCATGCACAAAGCGGTGTTTCGAAAGAATGCATCCTGCTCCTGCCCCAAGATCTCTGGGCACGTGAAATCCGACATCGGTACACGCATGATGCCGCCCGCATCTGCAGTGGTATCGTTGGCGATGTGATTGGTTATATCGCCCAAGACTCGAAGTCGTTCAGACTTGTCCATAATTTGAGATTCCCTTTTGAGACGAGTAAAGGCCATCACTCTTTACAGCAATTGACCGGCCAATGCAATGCACTCCAGATTTACATCCATCGTGTTGGAATACTATGGGGTAACTCCTCCATCGGCTCCCTTGTTTACTCAAATAGCTCGCTCTCGCCGCCGGCCTCGCTCGGCATCTCCCATTGGGAAGTAAGAAGTAATACAGGACACCGAAGTAATACAGGACACCCACCTCTTTTGGGAAGTAATAGAGGGAAGTAATAGAGGACACCCACTTCTTTTGGCACCCACTTCTTTTGGCAGCAACGATTGTTTTTTGATTTATCTTGAAAGGATGGGTGTCCCGTTTCGCCCTCCCGTTTCGCCCCTCTGAAATGATGGGTGTCCCGTTTCGTCCCTGAAATGATGGGTGTCCCGTTTCGTCCCTGAAATGATGGGTGTCCCGTTTCGTCCTCCCCTCTGAAATGATGGGTGTCCCGTTTCGTCCCTATGGGTGTCCCGTTTCGTCCCCGTTTCGTCCTTCCCGTTTCGCCTCCCCCCGTTTCGCCTCCCGTTTCGTTTCTTGCAATACGCCGATGAGGCTTTGCAGGCCAATGGGGTTGGGGGGGAAAGGGGGTCGGTGAAACTCGAGAAAAACTCACATTCTCAGGTGTCACCGACCCTGTTTTGATCTGCCATAATGCGTCCGATGAGAATCCAGATTGCTTCCGACCTGCACCTCGAGTTCTGCCACCGCCACATGCCCGGCGAGGCCTCATTCCGCCCGGTGCCCGACCGTGACCTGCTCATCCTGGCCGGGGATATCGGCGTCGCCAATCTGGCGTGGCCGTTTGTCCAGCGCGAACTGGCGAACTCGCCGGTCATTTATGTGCCGGGTAATCACGAGTACTACAGCCCCCGCCCCCGCAGCAGCATCGACTCGGACTGGCAGGTCCTGGCCACCGAGAATCCAGACCTGCACTACCTGGTGGCCACGGGTGTGACGATTGATGGGGTCCGCTTCTGGGGCGCGCCTTGGTATTCGGACCTGTGGGGCGTCACCCCGGACGACAGCGACGGCGCCTGGTATCACCGGGACGTGACCTTTTGCATCGGTGATTTCCTGAAAGAATGGTCCGGAGGCGAGTGGACGGTATCGCGCCATGTCAACCTCAACTTTGTGCAGTCCGAGCTGCTGGCGGCACAGGCCGGCCAGGTCGATGTGGTGATCACGCACTGGCCTCCGACCAAGGGGGCCATACACCCGAAGTTCCACGGCGACAGGATGAACCCCCATTTCATCAACGACAGGCCGGGACTGGTGCGCGAGGTCGGTGCGGCGCTCTGGATCTCGGGCCACACGCACGAAGCCTACGACTACGAGGAAGGGCCGACTCGGTGCATCGGCAACCCGACTGGGTATCCCGGGGAATACCGCGAATCCCGGCTGTTCCGGCCGGACCGGGTTGTGGAGGCCGCGAATAAAGGGGTCGGTAACACTTGAGAAATACGCCCATTCTCAAGTGTTACCCGCCCCTTTTAAAAACCTTCGCCCTCCAGGTTACAAACCCGAAACATCAATCCCCGGTACGATAGTCACCAAACTTCTGGTCCCTTTGCTGCAGGGCATTGGTGAGCCTGACGCCGCCCTCGGTGGCCTTGAGAAATTCCTTGAAACTCTTCTGGTGGATACCCAGGGCGCAGATTTCCGTACCCTGGCGCAGGCCGTCGCGAAACCCCATGATCTCCATCTGCCGGTGTACGGCGCGCTTGTTCAGCGCCAGGATGTCGGCCGGCACCTGCGCAATCCGTAAAGCCTGTTCCAGCACCCCGGCCTCCAATTCGGCTTCGGGAAAGGCGCGGGTTGCCCAGCCATAGCTCACCGCCTCGAGCCCGGACAGGGCATCGCCGGTCAACAACATCTCCATGCCCTTGCGCATGCCGACCAGCCAGGGATGGAACTGCATGTCAGGGACCCCGAAACGCACCGCCGGGTACCCTATCCGGGCATTGTCCGCCACATACACCAGGTCGCAGCCGGTGGCCAGTTCGCTGCCTCCGGCCAGGCAATAACTGTGCACCTGGGCGATCACCGGCTTGGCCAGGTCCCAGATTTTCATCCAGCCCTCAACCACGTGGCGGGGCCATTGGCTGTCACCCCCGGCGGTCTGAAACGGGTATTCAAAACCCTCATTGCCGCCGCCGAGATCGTAGCCGGCGGAGAAACACGTACCGGCGCCGCGAATGATCATGACCCGGACTTGCGGATCCGCGTCACCCTGGTGCAGGGCGTGCAGCAGTTCGCCGCGCAACTGGTGGTTCAGGGCGTTGCGTTGTTCCGGGCGGTTCATGGTAATACGCCGAATGCCCTCGGCGGGATGATCGATCAGCACCACCTCGTAGCTGTTTTCACCATAGCGGCCAGTGCCGCCCGCCCCCGTCTGCTGTTCACTGCTGTCTGTTGCCGCCATTCCGGCCTCCCTCTGCAAATGTCACGGCGTAGCGCCGCCGGGCCGGTGCATGGTATCCCCAGCCCGCATATGGCGCCAGTTGCGTCGGGCAAAGTTTGACGCCGGCGCGGCTATCTCCAGCCAGCATATGGCGCCAACCTTCTACAGGGGCGCCGAATCATCTGCTGTGGCGGGGCATAGCCCCACAAATATGGACGACGCACGCGTCGCCCCTACCGTGCCTCTAGCCCGGATATCTCACCAACGTTCGTCGCGAGGGCGTTGCAGCGCCGTTGTGGCGG
>JAPOQD010000027.1 GCA_026710905.1 Halieaceae bacterium | reverse complement strand
GGGAGGGCCCCTTGGGAGCGCGTCTCAAAAAACCCACCCGCAAGGCGAGGTCTTATGCCGGGAGTCCCGCCGGTAATCACCACCGTTTTCACTGCGGCGCGACCAGGGGCACGGGGTCGAGCACCCAATCAATGTCCCGGTATTGGCGACGCATGGGTGAAGGGATTGCCATCGCTTTGTTGTGCTCCATGGCGTGCATGGCGGCGACATCGATTTTCCAGCCTTTTTCTTCAATGCACTTGCGCCGAGCGGCCCGAAAACCACTGATGAAACGATCATCCTTGACCGACATTTCATTGGCCAGATTGTCGGGCAGGTAGGCGGGCGCCGTGCGTTCAAGAATAATTGTGTCTTCGGCAAAGATCTTGTGCAGCCGTTTTTTTGAGCCGGCGTCAAACATCCTGTACTTGAAGAAATTGCGCAACTGCGTCGCGAAAGTGCGGGTATTGTGCTCGTCGACCGGGGTATTACAGTCAAACATCAGTATCGACATCCTGTCGTTGATATCGATTTGAATGCGCGCCAGCATACCGGACAAGTGGTAGGCCGGTTTGGTCACCGTGGGTTGTTTGTCTTTGCGCATGCGCCTGCGCAAAGGGCCACCTTCAAACTTGGGCGGGTACTGTATGTTTTCCGAATATCCCCAGCATTCACCTCGCTCTATCTTGACGATTTCATTCGCTTCCGCCGTTTCGGGGCGGCCGAACACCGGGTGTACGAATGACGAATGGGCCAGGTCTACACCGTTTTCCACCACCCGTGCCGCATCCGCTTTCCAGCTCCACTCACTGGTCAACCTGCGCCATTTCGGGTCGTCGTATTCGGGGAACTCGGGAAGAGGGAAACGCTCCTCTTCGGGTGCGTCGCCGAGAAATACCCAGATCATTCCGTACCGCTCTTGCGTTGGGTAGGAATCCACTCTTGCCTTGCCGGGGATGGGAAAGTCCCTGCCCTCGGAGGGTATGAACGTGACCTTGCCTGCGGAATTGTACTGCCAGCCGTGGTACGGACAGACGACACAGTCCCCGGAGGTCCACCCGCCGGAAAGGGAACCACCTCGATGCAGACAAACATCGCTTAAACAATGAACATTGTTAGCTGTGTCCCGAAACAGAACAAAATTCTGGCCCAGCATTTTGACGAATACAGGTTCGTCTTGTACGGTGGCAGACCACTCGGCCACGTACCACAGGTTAATCAACACCACCGACCCTCCTGATTTACTCTAATGCTATAACAATATATCATTTTCTGGAAGACATAACCGGCTCGGACCATGAGCAAGACCACGCGTTCAATTATCGATATGGTGGATTCAGACCCCACCGTAGACAACAGCGCCAGCTTCAACCGACTCTGGGATTTGCTTGGCCGCTATAAACAACGCCTTGCCGAACAGTTCGAACTGCACGAAGACCGCAGCAGTACCGGACTGCAACCTTACCGTGGTTTACCTGAAAGTGGCGGCGCCGCCGGATTCATGAGTCACTTTGCCGGCCCTGATATAGATTGGCTGGTGCATTCCTGGGTCGGCAACCCCAAATACAGCTTTACCAACATGCACCTTACCATCCACCTGGGCGCGCAGTACGATATCCCGCATCTCGGGTTGGCGTATGGAACTACGCCGGACCTGTTCTTTTACATGGACTATATGCCGCGCAAGGATTTATGGCTGCATCCTGAATACATGGATCAGTACTATCTGGAGGCCAATCAGCAGTTTCTTGATCTGCAAAACGATGAACGCTTCACCAGCTTCATCAGCCAGGACGTCTACACCAGGGTGGCGCAATCGGCTACCAGTCTGTGTGTCAGCGCGCCGGTCAATGAGGAAACCATGGCGGTCGTGGAACATCATTCCCGGGCCATGCTGGAACGCTGGATTGGCTGGGTGCAATCGGCGCAGCCTCAGGAACCGGAGGCATGGCAGGCCCAGGCTGACAGGGATTTGCAGATCCGGCGCACCATCACCGAGCGTGATCCCGTGAACCCCCTGGCCCAGCGCCTGTTCGGCGAACCACTGGCCGGCCGGCTGGTCCGCAGCTTGTGGGGCGGTGACCGGCAACTGCCGCGTGCCCACCAATGGCGCGAGCAGGATCCCGGGTGAATACCGGTATCCTGTCCCGGAAATACCTTGAATATGCAGGGCGAGTCATTTTGGCCGTCAATACCCCAGGGTATTTATGAGACAGGACACTTTGGTTCGCGCCTTGTATCGCGAAGCCGTGATCGAGTCGGCCAGTCCTCCTTACGATCATATTACGCTGAAGGTCTATTACCCGGCAGCTTTCGGCAACACCGATGAAGAACGCAATAGCGGGGTGATTCCAGCCGTGCAGCACGGGGCTCCGTTTCCTGTGGTGTTGATGTTTCCCGGCATCAACGTTGATCCACAAAGTTATGCCTGGTTGGCGAAAGCCATGGCCGCCAGCGGTCTGGTATTCGTCACTTTCTCCCATATCGCCGAGGAAATGCCCGGTTATGTCAGTTTGTCCCCCGGACTGGACCTTGGCGCCCTGACTCCGCGGGAATACGGCAGCCACTGTTCGGCCACTTGTCTTCCCAGCCTGCTGCAGGAACTCTCGGCGCTGAACCGGAGCGGTGTGCTGGCCGGCAAACTCAATCTTGATTGCATTGTTTTCGGTGGTCATTCCGCCGGGGGTTCGGTTGCCTTGTTCAATGCCAGGCGGGCCTGGTGTCCGGGATTGGCGGGCTGCTTTGTCTACGGCGCGCATGCCGGAGCCGCCACGGTGTTGGGCTGGGCCGAGCAGAGCCTGATGGCCTTGCCGGCCGAGGTTCCCACCCTGTTCATGGGAGGTGACCAGGACGGCGTCATTGCGGCGAGCGCCCATCGCTATGGAACCGAGGCGGGCCACCCGACCGCCATCATTGAGCGATCCTTTGAGCAGGCAGGGGGCAACGCGAGCGGGAATTGCTGGCTGGCTATCTTCAAGGGCGCCAATCATTTCAGTTGCGTTTGGCCGCAAGACGACAGCACGGGCCGGCCGTACCTGGATCGAGCGGAAACGATCGATGGCGCTGAGTTGAGAGAGTCGATCAGCCGCCTGACGCTCGACTTCACAGCCGCTGCCGTTGACCCCGACAGCGCCGCAACAGACCGCCTGCAAAGGCACAGACAAAATCCGGCCTACCGCCGGTTTGCAAATCGTTGATTGTTAAAACAAACAGGAGTTGAGCATGGCGAACAACCACGAACAGAAGCAGCCCAGTAACTGGCAACAGGCAATCACCGGCGAATGGCATGGTATGCCCTCGCTGTTTGAAGCTGACGGAACCCACGTGGGCTTTAACAAGGTGAGCCGCGCCAGCGAATTCAAGGACGGCAAAACTACTTATTGGATGGAAACCAGGTTCGATGCGGCCGGGCCATTGATGGACCGGTTTGAACTGGGTGTACGCATGGATTTCGGGGTGGTCGACAGCGATCAGGATCGCATCTACACCGGCCCGGATTTTATCGGCACCGGCAGACCGTACGGCAACCTGGTGGATTCCAATTATTTTTCTCCAGGCTGGAACGTTAACCTGCGCACAATGAATCATGTGGTTCCCGACCTGGAAATGCAGGTGTATTCAAGCCAACTGTTCGAAGCGGACACCCTGGTTGGGGTATTCAACGGTTTGTACATCGTGACCCAGGATCATGCGGACAACCCCGCAACCCAGCAGCGTGTGGAGGATTGGCTGCAGCGAGAACGGGCCTATGGGAAAAAACCGTTCAACCTGCCGGTGAAACACGAAGGTGTATTTCGGGGCGAGTTCGAGGTGTTCGATGATCGGCAAAATCTGGTCGGGACAAACCAGGTCACCATGCGCCACAAACCCATCAACCTGCTGCATTCGGAACAGACCATCGAACTCGAAGGGGTGATCAACCGCAAGTGGACGGCGATGCGAGCGCGAACAGCGAATCATCACCAGTTTCACGGCCCGGATTTGTTCGGCAATGGCATTTCCTATGGCCGCTACCTCTACGGCATCAGGCATGTCTACGGTGAAGCTTTCAAATTGTGGTCGCGTGAAGCGGTGATAGACGACAGCTTCACCCTGGTATGCACCTGGCAGTTTTTGCAGTCGCAGAAAGAAAAATACACGACCTGCGGCGTACTTCGCTGGGAACAGGGCGATTTGGTGCTTGATGCGCAATATCTCTAGCAGCCTGTCGGGCTTGGGCGTCCGTAGCGAGGGAAAGACCGTTTTGAGTCATTTTTTCTGCAATTCTGAGGCGAATAGTGGTTCGTGTAACGAAGGATTGCAGAAAAAAGGGCCAAAACGGCTTTTCCGCAGTAGG
>JAPOQD010000098.1 GCA_026710905.1 Halieaceae bacterium | reverse complement strand
TGAACCAATGAAGGATGAAATCCGGCTTTGGGAAAAGAAACCCCGTGAAAACTTTTCCGATGAAGGATGAAATCGGGGTTTTTCAGCGATGACCTGACTGATAACCGATAAGTGAAAACTCTGCAAGGAAAAAGAAGGCGGGTTCTCGACAGGAGGCGCGGACAGGGCGAATCTAGCCTGACGAAAGGCAGAGACTGGAGGGCGAAGATTCGGTGCACTTGGGGTGTCTCTCAATCCGTCCTTCGCACAGTAGGGTTGTCCATGAATGTCCGTGAAATCGCGCTTAACGTTTTCGATGATTCTTAGCGCGGATTATGCATGAACGGATAAGACAGAAGCCCTGAGTAGCGAATAAGTATTTGTCTGCAAACACCGTCCTCGCGCACCCCAGGGATTCTGTTTTATTTGTTCCCCAATATCTAGGTTACATGTTCCTGTTATTCCATCAGATAAGCATCCAGAATCTGACGGTCTTGGTTAAATCGACGCTGCGCCCGCTTAAGGTACTCGGTCATCAAAGAAAATCCCCGCCCGCTTGAACGGGTCGCAAGGCGAATCGAGGTCGACAAAGGGTATGCTTCCACATCCATAGGAGGGACACCATCAACCCTAAGCATTCTCAAACCGTTGAATGGCACTCCTCGGAGTCCGAATGCCAGAACATCCTTCTCCATTTTCGCCAGATCAGCCAACTGCTCATATTTCTCTACAAAATAAACATCTTTCCTAACTCGGGTGGGGTCTATCCCCCCCCGGAAGAGTATGTGATTGAAACGGTCAACTTCCATCTTCCTTGCAAAATAATTTAAGGGGCTTGATCGCCTTATCGTCACTCGGATGCGGCCCGGCGCACCTCCGATCTCCTCCCAATCCGTAACTTGCCCGTATATTATCTTTGTGAGCGCTTCAAGTGTTAAAGCCTGGATGGTCCGTTCGGCGTTTACAAATATAGGGAGTGCCTGACGAGTTACCGGAATGTAAATCCAGTTATCAGCCCGCAACATATAATCATGATGTAGAATCATGTGACAGCGTGAATCAGCCAGCATAACTCGGCCAGATTTCATGTTGAAGCTGACTTCACCTCCCGTTCCCAACGGAGAACAATCACCTGAATAAAAGGTGCGGTCCTCCAGTTCTGTTTTCTTCAAGGCGCCCTGGGAGATCGGATCGCTTGATACTGCATACGCGGTTTCCGAAAACCCTAAAGGCACAAATGACATCATGCACAGCCCCGTAACAAAACTACGACGCGTTAAAGACATCGCTATACCTCCATCCTTTCTGCAACATGTATTCGACCCACTCCCTAACGTCAGGAAGCCCGTGAATGGTTTGTTGTTTCCAGCCCTCCTTCGTATGGTATTTCCCGCCAGTCTCACGGTATGGGATCGTGATGCGATTCCGAAATACTTTCGCGAAATCTTTACATTCTGCGAATAAAGGTAATAGTCTATTATACGGTGTCCCAATCCCGTGGGCGTATAGAAATCCATGATAAGCAGCAAGCTTGCTTGGTTTGCGTAACCAGACAGTCCCCGCAGGTCCTGAACCTCGCGGTTTATCCCTAGTTTCGAGTAGCCGCAAGTACCAATCTATGCCCTTTTCAAGGTCCGCTTGAGAATTTCGAAGTGCACAGTTGAGAATGTAGTAAGTTCCAATTCGATCTATAGCTTCTTGGAAAAAATGCGTGGAACGTATGAGCATTGTGTCGTCGTCAAGCTTCGGCATTTCCACAATGTTTTTCAGATCGTCGATTGCCGATTCATATTTTTTCCAAACATCTGATTCATTTTCTGCCTCACTGCGAATGTTGCTCAGAGCGCTTTCGTCACCTTCTTCCATCTCCCTCTCTAAAGAATCAACCAGAAACAAATGCTCAAGAAGATCAGCGGTAGCAGCATGGGGTGCTTGTTCAGGTCTATTTTCAAGCAAATTGATTGAAAGTGTTTCGTCGCTGGTTCTTTCCAAAAGCAAACTAACGTACCAAATGTCAGGGGACAAAGGACGTCTCCCGTCCGCCAGGCACGTTTCACATTGATCGAACTGAATTGCAGCCTTCTTCACATTTTCGTCATCAACAAATAATCCAAGAAATTTCTTGTAACTATCCACTCGGTTGTCATAAACAGGGGAGACACCGAGAAATCTACTACTCACCATCTCCAATATAACTCTCGGTTCCAGGCGTTGCGGGAAAGCAGTGAATGCTCGGACAAGCTTTTCCAATTCCTTACTGTCAGGCTGTTCCCAATTGAAACTCCCTATCCAAGTGCGATATCTATATCTCTTTAATGCACAATTGGCGGCGACTATATCGAGGGCAAGGAAAACTGCAATCAACAAGACACTTATCCATTGAAACTGCCATGAAGAAACTATGTTTCTAATAAGTAGAGAGACTGGGGCGATCCAGTTCTGGTATTTAGTGATGAAGGCCAAACCTATGGGGATGAGGACTATAGCTATGAAGGACTGGTATCCAGGCTTCCACCAAGCTATCAAGATAGCTATGACAACCAGTAGAATTAGAACGGTAAAAAGCCAGAGCCCGACCTTAACGGAGGCGTTCCAAAACACACTATTGACGTGTTGTCCCAGCCGTCTGAACGTGAACCGAGAACAAGACATATAAATGCCTCCGATTCTGTGGGTCTCGACCTAAGGTGCATTCATTTTATGCCAAGAATTTTCCAGAGGATAACTCCGTCCGTAGGTACGACAGGCTCACGGATGCCTCGGCCCCAAGAAATTCTTGTTCTCAAGTCGAGCGCATATTACAAACGAGCGCAAGCCTTCTGCCGTTCAAAATGAAAATATATCGTAACTGTGTGACCTACCTCTTGGCGGCGAGGCGCTGGAGTTTAACACTGGTTCAAATCACGCTCATTTTCTTCACTTTCAGCCTATTATTGACGCAACATCAAAATCTCGCAAGAATGTCCGCCCCTGTTTGTCAGTCCCAATCGAAAATTGCGCGCTTAGCACGCCCCATTCGGTACGCCGTGGAACGGCGCGTTCTGTCAGTGGGTGCGAAACCCACCCAACAATTGTCGCTTTTGGTTGGCAGCAGCCGGAGCGGTTCATGGAGGCCTACGTTGAGTCATTAGTGGGGGCATTTCTGTTTGGGCTCCACAGTCGCCTACCCCGATTCACACCTGCCTCCCTATTGAGGCATGACTGTCCGCGAATCATCCCTGTTTGTCTGTGAAATCTAGTTCAGCGTGTCCGCCGAAGTCTGTCACTGCCCTGGTAAACTGCTGAGATTCAATGAAATGAGCGGGACCGAGGGGAGGATTGCGGGGCGCTGGTTCGTTGCACAGAAAGGCGCTGTGACAATTCAAGTACCTGACCCCGCCAAATGACCAAGGGGATATACGTCGCACATTGTCCGTGCAGGGCCGCATGGCTCCCCCAGGCTAATGGTCGCCAGAAGACGCGACTCTCTCCCGGAGTTCTTTGGCGGCTTTGAATAAGGGCACCTGCTTCGCGGGAACGCGGACCGCAGCGCCGGTTTTGGGGTTACGTCCTTGCCTAGCGTTACGGCTCCGGGGCCTAAAACTCCCGAAGCCTCGTAACTCGACTCTGTCTCCCTTCCGCAAAGCGTCGGTAATGCACCTGAGTAAAATGTTAACGACGGCCTCAGTCTGCCACCCCGAAAGGTGGAGTCTGTCGGCAACTCTCGCAGCCAGTTCCGACTTTGTCATTTCTTCAGCCCCAGCATTTCACGCGTTCTTCAATGACAAGAGCACCAACCAATCCTGACGACAGAGTCAGCTGATCCGCGAGGGGCTCAGTCAATCGCCCGAGACAGTGCGGACCTCGGCTTATTCTGCCGGCAGGGCGGTCATCCCGTGTTTCTCGTTGGCGAGCCACTCCTCCAGCTTAGACCAGCGACGGCGCCCGGACACATTGCGCACGGCGATGGCCACCGCTTTCTTCTGACCCACCAGCACGACCAGGCGCTTGCCCCGCGTAACGCCGGTGTAGAGCAGATTACGCTGCAGCATCGGATAATGCTGCGTCAGCACAGGGATGACCACGGCAGGATATTCCGACCCCTGGCTCTTGTGAACGGTCGCGGCGTAGGCCGGAACCAGCGCGTCGAGTTCTCCGAAACCGTAAGCAACGGTCCTCCCTTCGAATCCGGCGCTCAACTCGCCTGCCTCCGGATCGACGTCTTCCACGTAGCCGATGTCGCCGTTGTATACCTCTTTGTCGTAATCGTTCTCTACCTGCATGACCTTGTCGCCCGGCGCGAAGGTCCAGCCAAAACGCTCGACTCTGCGCTCGCCGGCAGGATTGAGCGCATTCTGGAGGTCAATGTTGAGCGAACGGGAGCCGACGGCGCCGCGGGTCATCGGGCAGAGCACCTGGATGTCGCGTACCGGGCTGAAGCCAAAACGCCGAGGGATGTGGCTCTTCACCAGGCCCACGATCCGCGCCGCTGCGGACTCCGGATCCTCCGCAGGTACAAAATAGAAGTCGCTGTCGCCCTCCGGCCTTGACAGGTCTGGAATGGCGCCCCGATTGATACGGTGGGCGCTGCCCACGATCCGGCTGCGCGCCGCCTGACGGAAGACCTCGGTCAAGCGCACCACGGGAACCGCGCCCGAATCGATAATGTCCCCCAGCACCTGCCCTGGGCCGACGGAAGGCAACTGATCCACGTCGCCCACCAGCAAGAGGGCCGCGGTGTCGGGAACGGCCCTGAGCAGAGCCTGCATCAACGTGACGTCCACCATCGAGGTCTCGTCCACGACCAGCAGGTCGCAGCGCAGGGGGTTGTCGCCGCCCCTCCTGAACCCGCCGCGCCTGGGGTCGGCTTCGAGCAGGCGGTGTATCGTCGTGGCCTCGTAACCGGTGGCCTCGCTCAATCGCTTGGCGGCCCGGCCGGTGGGGGCGCACAGCAGCATGCCGACTTCCTTGGCGGCCAGGACGTGCAGGATGGCGTTCATCAGGGTCGTCTTGCCCACCCCCGGACCGCCGGTTACGACCATCACTTTCGACGCCAAGGCGAGGCGAACGGCGTCGGCCTGACTGCCTGCCAGTGACAGGCCGGTGCGCTGCTCGACCCAAGGCAGGGCCTTGTCGGCCTCGATATCCGGCCATGGAGGCCGACCGTCTGCGATCCGCCAAAGCCGTTCCGCGATGACCCGTTCGGCGCGGTACAGGCCGGCCAGAAACAGGCAGGGGGTGCCGGCGACCGCGTCCGCGACGACCGCTCCATCGGCCAGTTCCAGATCCCGGGCGGTTCGCACCAGGTCCTCGGGTACCTCCAGCAATTGGGCGGCCATCGGCACCAGCTCTTCCTCCGGCAGCCCGCAATGGCCGTCGTCCATGGCTTCGCTCAGTGCGTAGGCGATGCCCGCCCGTACCCGGATCATGGCAGTCTTCTCGATACCTAACTTCATGGCGATGGCGTCAGCGGTCTTGAACCCGATGCCGCGAATGTCCCGCGCCAGGCGATACGGAGTCTCCGTCATGACCTGCACGGCATCCGTGCCGTAGGTCTTGAAGATGCGCACCGCCCGTGCCGTTCCTACGCCGTGGCTGTGCAGGAACACCATGATCTCGCGCACGACCTTCTGCTCAGCCCACGCTTCGGTAATGCGCCTGGCCCGCCCCGGGCCGATGCCTTCCACTTCACGGAGGCGTTCGGGTTCCTCCTCGATCACGTCGAAGACCCGCTCTCCGAAGGCGCGGACCAGCTTGCGGGCGTAGACCGGGCCGATACCCCGGATGGTACCGGAGCCGAGGTATTTTTCCATGCCCTCGGTCGACGACGGAGCCGAAAAACGCAGGAAGCGGGCCTTGAACTGCTGTCCGTGGGTGCGGTCGTTGACCCACTCGCCGGAGGCCGTGATCCATTCCCCGGCTGCCACCATGGCAGCGTGACCCACGACGGTGATCAGGTCGCGGTGACCACGAGCCTTGGTCCTCAGGACGCAGAATCCGCTATCGGGACTGTGGAAGGTGACACGTTCGACGAGACCGACGAGGACTTCCTGGTCCGAATTCCCAGGGCGGGGAGTCTGTGGCATCACGGCACTCCAGGACTGGAATTGATCGACAGGTCCGCGTCGAGATCAGGTCCCCGAATTCGGCTGATTTCCCCCGGGGCTTCGTGTCCAGTATTGCCTGTCAAAGGTAAGTGAAAGTTTCCGTCGTCAGGGTGCCGGTTCCAAGCAAGGAATCCTGAAGCACCTGCAATTCTCAGGGCATAATGTCCTGATTCGCTCAGGCGGTCCAAAGTCGTATGGTGCCAAACGGCGCTGTTCAGTAGCTTCTATTTCTGGCGCAGACATTCAATGAAGTCTTCCACACCCGTTGACCGGTTTCTTGCGTGCCGGACCAGTTCCTTAGAACATCTGCCAGCTTTAAATGCACCTCCTGCCAACCTGCTCTGACTTTGGCAGCATTCTTGCGGAATTTCATCCTACGATGATACAAATCGGCCGCAAACCTGCCTCGCAGTATGGACAGTATAGTGCACGTGCTAAACCGCGCAGACAGCGGCACAGCAGGTGCGGGCCTGGCCCGCCTGCGGCCAGGCGCTGGGGACATGGGGGGTTGACGCCCGATGGAAGAGGCGACCAAGGGACGTTCGGGGAGCGGCAACCGGCGCCGGAGCGAGATCATCATGGTGCGGGTGACGAGAGAGGAACATGTCCGGCTGCAGGAGCACGCCAGGCAAAGCGGCCTGAGGACAGCGACCTATTTGCGTCAATCGGGACTGGGCAGCGAAGCCACGAGCAAGACCGACCGGCAGTCCATCCAGAATCTGGCCCAGTTGCATGGCGATCTTGCCCGCGTGAGGGGCTTGCTGCAATCGTGGCTGAGCCGTTCCGAGCGCCAAGGCTTCGGCGTGCCTATGAACATGACCCAGGCGCTGGGCCAACTGCGGCAACTTCTGCATCAGCTTTACAAGGCGCTGGAAAAACTGTGATTGCCATTAGGTCAACGAGTCGCCGCGGTGGCATCTCAATTTTCAAGTCGCTGCCTGCCTGCATACTTTTGGGCGTCATGAAGGGACGTCGGACGACCGACGCGCGGCTTACTAATCCCCTCTTTTGTTGGGCGTGGGCAGCGAATGGGGGAGAGGCGGCGCAGGTTATCAATGGAACTTCACGGCCGGCAAGAAGTATCGCCTGAACGTATTGCGCCAGCCCCTCTCCACGGGAACCCCCGCTGCCGCAGTGCCGGGCGAATGGAAGTGTCAAGCCACCTGGCGCCCGCAAAAGGCGATGAT
>JAPOQD010000079.1 GCA_026710905.1 Halieaceae bacterium | reverse complement strand
TATTCAGCGGCGGGGGCTGCAGGTGATTGGCCATCCGGATAGGCTGCAGCGTTACCATCAATCGACGGGCAGGTATTGGAGTGTTGGGCAGTCGGCGTTGCGCAAGTTATATCGAAGCGCCTGAACCAAGCACGCCGAAAGCCTCAAACACCGAATCCGCTGGAGCCAAGCTCTGGGCCCTGTTGTGCCTCGGAGAGCATATCTTTCGGTGAGAATGCTCGGAACCGGTCCTGCTGACCAAAATTTCCTATTCGTAGTAGTAGAAGTACTCCCGAGACAGGAGTAGTTGACCATTCAAGCGTGTTTCTTGAGGTGTCAGGATTGATGGGTGTCCAGTACCGTACGTACCGTACCCCGTACCGTACCTCTTGAGGCGTCAGGATTGATGGGTGTCCTTTTTGCGTTTTCCTTTTTGCGTTTTTTTGCGTTTCTTCCTTTTTGCGTTTCTTTTTGCGTTTTTGCGATTGTCACCGACACCTTCAACTACAACGTTGGGGCTAGTCGCTGGCATACTTTAATCGGTACGTCCGCCACAGCCTGTACCCCTCAAGCGCGGCCAGTATCGCCAGGTGGATCAGGCCGGGTACGGGATCGAACGCGGTCAGAACCCAGTGCGCGAATGTCAGCATCGCGGCCGCATAAACCCAGCGGTGCAGCCGCTTCCATAGCCGCCGCAACCGCCGCACCGCCCGGTCGTTGCTGGTGATGGCGAGCGGCACGAATATGGCCAGCGCAAGCCACCCGGTGAGTAGTCCCGGCTCCGCGGCATCGGCCAGAATGTCCCCGAAAACGCCCGTCCGAACCAGATACACGACGGTGTGCAGGGCCGCGTAGCCGAACGAGGCGACGCCAAGGTAGCGCCGCCGGCGCTGCAACCATCGAACCCATCCCCGACCGGGGAACATGAGCTGCAGCGGTGTTATGGCCATGGTCGCGATCAGCAGGCGAGCGGAGAGTTCTCCCGTCATGAGCACGACCTCGCCGTAAAAGGTCGCCCCCGACGCATAGCGAACGACGGTAACGGCTCCTGGCAGCGCGAGCAGCAGCCAGAGGAACCAGGGCGAATCAACCACGCGGCGCAACATTCGCGAAGTATATCGAGAGCCGAGGGCAAAAAGCTGCGCTGTACGCAACGCCGGAATGAAAAGATTGCTGAAGTAGCAGGACCGCTTGTTGACCCGTTGCATGGCGGCACCTACGATGCCCACCGGGATTGGACCAATAGGCAACGCGATTATCCATGGACTTCATTGCGCAATATGCAACAAAGTCCACGGATAATCGGACAAGGGAACGGGCGAAGACGCCTTGGGAGACGACTGATGGATGTACGAATAATGGCCGCCGTGCTCGCGGCTGGACTCTTCTTGACCACTGCGCACGGGCAGGTCGGCAACAACGACAGCGTACTCAATCCAAACCTGGCGGATGAGGATGAACTCGCGGGCGTGACCCATCTGGATGCGGCGCTGGCAAGCCGCATCGTCAACGGGCGACCGTTCACGGGCACCGCGGCGCTCGACGCCCTGCTCGCCGGAACCTTGAGCGTGGAGCAACGCGAAGAGGTATACGGTGAACTGTTCATCCCGCTAAACCTCAATTCCGCGTCGGAAGAAGAGATTCACCTTATTCCCGGCATGAGCAACCGCATGGTGCACGAATTCGAGGAGTACCGTCCGTATAGGTCGCTCGAGCAATTCCGCCGGGAGATCGGCAAGTACGTCGATGAGGCCGAAGTCGCGCGCTTCGAGCTGTACGTATTCGTGCCGCTGGACCTGAACTCCGCGAGAGGGGAAGATTTCGCAACCGTACCCGGAGTGAGCAACCGAATGGTGCACGAGTTCCTTGAATACCGGCCCTACGCGGACATGGAGCAGTTCCGACGCGAGATTGGCAAATACGTGGACGAAGACGAGGTCGCACGCTTCGAACGCTACATGACCATCCGTTAACCCCATGAAAAGGGGTCGGTGAAAATTGCGAGTAGTTCGCAATTGCCACCGACCCCTTTAGTAGTACCTTTAGAAAACCAAAAGAAGACCAAGAGAGGACACCCACTTCTCTTGGGAAGACCAAGAGAGGACACCCACTTCTCTTGGCGGCACCGATTACTATTCTGATTTTTTCTGAAACGATGGGTGTCCCTTTTATTTATACTGAAACGATGGGTGTCCCTTTTATTTCCTCCCTTTTATACCTTTTATATTTCTCTGAAATGATGGGTGTCCCTTTTATATTTTCTGAAATGATGGGTGTCCCTTTTATATTTATATCATCACAATAGTCAGTGCTCCCAGAAATGTCAGTATTTATAACAGCACCTTGATAACAAAGGCTTCCTGGCTGGCCTCAGCTACACCCCACACCACCCAAACTAAGCAAACTCCACCCAATCCCCCGGAATATTCTCCTCAACCAATTCGGAGATACTCACGTTGACGATGTCGTGCTCCTGGGCCACCTCGGTGGCGAAACGTGAACCCTTGCTACTGCGCGCGATAACTTTGGCCAGGGGAAATTTTTCCCGGATCCACAGGGCGGTGCGCAGGTTGTCTGCTTCCCCTCCGGTGCCCAGCACCACGATGCAGTCGCGCTGGTTCAAGTCAATCCGTTCCTGCAATTGCTGCCAGACGCCGGGGTTGGCGATGTCGCCCTCAAACACTTCGCGCCGGCAGGGCCCGGAAAAAGGGCGTTGCTCATCGGCGACCAGCACCCGTCTGCGGGCGTCCTTGTCGATAATGATCACGTTCTTGATTTCGTCGGCGGCCGAGTCCAGCAACTCCTCAAGGATGGTTTGTCCAAACAGGCCGAAACCCGCCAGCACCACGGTGTCCCTGGGGCTGGTGCTGCGGAAGTGGCTGAGCAGATGGTTTCTTACCAGCCCGGATGCGGCCAGATGATAGGTATTGAAGACCTGGCACTGCCGCGCCACCTCGGTGCTGCGCATGGCGCGCATGAAGCGCAGGCTGGCGCAGTGAAGCACCAGCCTGGATCCGACGTCCGGGAACATTCCGAGCATGACGCTGGCCGCTTCGTAACTGCGCAGGCTGTTGGCGCCGAGCAGCAGCACCTTGCTGGCGTGCTGGGGGCGCAGTTGCCGCAGAAAATATTCGTGGGTCACGTCACCGATCACTACCGTGGCGCCAAAATCTTCCCGCAGTTCTTCCTGCACCGCCAACTCAAAGTTGCGCCCCGCCACCACGATGGGCGCATCGCAGCCACGCTGGCGCAATACTCGCAGGTAACTGAGAATCAACTCATCGGAACCCGCCACCAGCACATGATTCCGAACCCGTCGGAGCTGCCAATGTGAGGGGGCGAAACCACGAATCAGGGCGTTGATAACGGTGTGGGCGAACAGCACCGGCGCGCCGAAATAGGCTATCCACACCAGCGCCCGGCCGGCCGTGGAGCCGCCACTCGGAACCCCGAGGTCGACACCGCCCATCACGAACAGGCTGAGGCTGTAGTACGCCTGAATCAACAGGCCGGATTCCGCCAGGCCGGGGCGCTCGCTCACCCACACTCCGCTTTGAAAACCGAGCAGCGCACAGCAAAAGAACAGCAGGGCGCCAAAGCTGCGCCAGTGCGGTAAATATGCAAGGAAGCGGTTTTGTGGCATGAACCGGGAGTCCGTGTCGGCCAGGTAATTGTGGAGTACTATAGGCGCCGCGAACTGTATCCAATGCCGTGGGACCAAACCACGGAAATACTACCAGAGGAGGCGGCCCCGCATGAGTTGGCTGGCGCAAAAGGAAAAGGGGGACTTCGACAGCCTTTTCGCGCTGCGGCCCAACCTGTACCAGGACTACCGTAAATTCGCCGGGCTGTTCTGGCGGAAACAGTTGTTGCCGGCAAGAATTCTTGAGTTCTGCCGGCTGCGGGTTGCCGGTCTGCACGGCTGTGAGGCGGAGCTGATGCGGCGTTATCGGGCCCCTGCTGCCCCCGCGGAAGAGGAACTGACAGCGCTGGGTGGATGGCATGGAGAGAGCCGGTTTTCCGGCCTGGAAAAGGCCTGCCTGGAAATCGCGGAACTGTTCGCCATGGACCCCCACGCCATTCCCGATGCGCCAGTGGCGCTGGTACGGGAGGAACTCGGCGAAGCGGCGGTCGTGGCGCTGATGGAGTGGCTGGCCATTTGCGACGGTTTTTGCCGGTTCCAATTGCTGTTGCAGGCGGAAGTTCCACCTGCGCTGGAATATCTGGAAGTGGAGGCTTGCAACTGATGACGATTCCTGCCCGTGTTGGAATTCCGCCGAATGCCGGAGGCGATGCGATAAACAACAGTCCCCTGGCCTGGCAAGCGGACACCCTGGCGGCCTTCAACCGGCTATACGGCACGCTCTGGAGTCGTGGCGTACTCGACCATTCGGCAAAGGAAGTGGCGCGCCTGCGCAATGCCCGCACCACCAACTGCGTGTTTTGCAAGAACGTGCGCTTCGCCGGCGCCGTGGCCGAAGGTCTTGACGAAGGCCGGGTGGAACTGATTCGGGATGACTTCCAGAACAGCGCGCTCAGTGACCGTGACAAGCTGATTCTCCGTTACACCGACCTGTTTCTGCACAACCCCGGCGCCATTGATGAGAGCCTGAAGTCACGGATGAAAGAAACCTTCACCGACGCGCAGATCGTTGAGTTGACAGCCGCTCTCGCCCTGTTCACCGGTTTTTCCAGGATCGCCGTTTCCCTGGGCGGTATGCCCGATGAGTTGCCGCGCATGGAATTGCCCACACCGGAGTAAGGCCATGGATATTGCTGCCCCCGATGCTTTGATCGGCCCCTGTGCGGGCTTTCGCGTACTTGACTTTTCCACCATGATCTCCGGTCCGCTGGCGGGCCAGAACCTGGGTGATCTTGGCGCCGATGTAATCAAGATAGAAAACACTTTCGGCGAAACCGCCCGCTGGGTGGGTCCACCGGAACGGGCTGGGCTGAATGGCTTCTACTCGCAATTGAATCGTAACAAACGCTGTATCGCCATTGATCTCAAGACCGCCGGGGGCCGGGAGATTGCGCAGACCCTGGCCAGCAGCGCCGATGTGGTGCTGGAGAATTTTCGGCCCGGTGTGGCGGACCGGCTGGGCATCGGCTACGAGGAATTGAGCCGCGGCAACCCGGGGCTGGTCTATGTTTCGGTGAGCGGTTTCGGCCCCGATGGCCCCTATGTGAAACAGCCGGTTTACGACCTGGTCATACAGGGCATGTCCGGGCTGATGCCGGTGCAGGGGGGTGACGGCCAGCCACCCCAGATGCTCAAGAGCACGGCCGCCGACAAGACCTCGGCCATCACCGCGGCTTCCTGCGCCCTGGCTGCGTTGCTGGCCCGCGAACGCAACAACGGCCAGGGTCAGCACGTACATGTGCCCATGATCAATGCCTATGCCCAGTTCGCCCTGACGGATCTCCTCACTGCCGAGACCTTTATCCCCAAACCGGAATGGGATGACTACAACCCCGACCTGTTCCGGACCTGGCGCTGCGCCGACGGTTACCTGGTGGGATCAGTGATTGAAGAGACGCAGTATCAGAACCTGTGCCAGTGCCTGGGCAGGGAAGACCTGGCGACGGATGAACGCTTTCTCAATATCGCGAATCGCATGCGCAATCTCAAGGCGATGAATGACCTGCTGGAACCGGAGTTCAGGAAACAGCCCTGGCGGGAACTGCTGGAAAATCTGCGCCGCCACCAGGTGCCTTTTGGCCCGGTGTATGATATTGCGGGTTTTATCGACGACCCCCAGGTGAAACACAATCGTACGGTGTTTGAGGCGCAAGAACCTACCGCCGGGACGATGCGTTATTTGCGCCACCCCGGCGTCTATGAGAAAACCCCCGCCACCCTGCGCCGCCATCCGCCGAGATTGGGCGAACACACCGACGAAATACTCGGCGCGGCGGGCTATACGGAAGCGCAAATCACCCAGTGGCGTGAAGCGGGGGTGATCGGCTGAAGATACAGCAACCGGAGGATTGTCCGGGGCGTGTCTGAGTTGGTACAGTTATTACCGGTAGATAATGGATGCGGAGGGGCAGGACACCAAACAATGGATGAATCAAATAATGTGTTCGGTGAAGCGCTCGAAACCTGTAGTGAAAAACCCATCACCGGGTTTTTTCGGGACGGTTGTTGCAACACCAGCGAAGAAGACCTGGGCTCACACACCGTTTGTGTGGAAGTCACCGAGGATTTTCTGGAGTACTCCCGCTTCCGCGGCAATGACCTGACCACGCCCATGCCCGACTACGGCTTCCCCGGCCTGGAACCCGGCGACCGTTGGTGTCTGTGCGCGGCTCGCTGGCTGGAAGCCTACCACCAGGGAATGGCGCCCCGGGTATTGCTGCGCCGCACCCATCAGAAGGCGCTGGATATCGTACCCATGGAACTGCTGCGCGAGTACGCGCTGGATTTGAATTAAACGCAATATTGCACCAAACGGATCAAAAAAAGGGGTCAAAAAAGGGGTCAGAGCCCTTTAATCCAATCCCAGGTGAAAGGCCCCGCCGAGTAACCGAAGGGATTAAAGGGCTCTGACCCCTTTTTCCCTGCATCAATTCCCAACCCTGGACGGAGCAGGGGGGCGAGGAGTTACAAAAATTGACAAAAAATACCTGTGTTACCAGAAAAAGTTTCTTTACTCTAGGGCTGATGGTTGCGGGTATTCCGTGAGTTGAATCAAACTGGAACAGTCGCTGATACCACACAATCCCAGCAAAGGTGCAGATTCATGAGCAACAAGAAAATATTTTGCGTGCCTTTCCCCAAGGTACTGTTTACCGCCACGTCACTGCTGGCCGCCGCCACGCTGCTGACTCCTTCAACTTCCGCACAGGCCCAGGGCGACTCCCCAAACCGCGGCGTCTCGGCCCTGTTGGAAGAAGTGGTCGTGGTCGCCCGCAAGCGGGAAGAAGCTGCCATGGATGTGCCTTTGTCGATCAGCGCATACAATTCGGACCAACTGGACGTGTTGAAGATACGCGACCTGACCAACCTGGCTGTCGCCATGCCCAATGTGGCGCTGGACGAGGTAGGCACCACCAAGGGCATTGCCAACTTTTCCATCCGCGGCCTGGGAATCAACAGTTCCATTCCCTCCATCGACCCCACTGTCGGCGTGTTTGTGGATGGCGTATATCTGGGCATGAACAGCGGCATCGTCTTCGACACCTTCGACCTGGCCAGTATTGAAGTACTGCGAGGCCCCCAGGGAATTCTGTTCGGCCGCAACGTGACCGGCGGCGCCATCCTGCTCAACAGCAAGAAGCCCACCGATGAGTTTGAGGCTTCCGTCAAGGCGGCGGTGGATGCGGGTGATGATGGCGGTCCCAACACCTACCTGATGGGCAGCGTGAGCGGCCCGCTCGCCGACAGCCTCAATGCCAGGCTGGTGGTCTATCGCAATGACGATAGCGGCTGGTTTGAAAATCTGGCGACAGGTGATGATTTTGGCGAACTGGAGCAAACCATGCTGCGGCCGAGTATCCTTTGGCGGCCCTCGGAAGCGGTGGAACTGTACCTCAAGTACGAATATACCGATATCAGCGGCGACGGCCCGCCGGCCCAGTCTCACGTCAGCGGTGGCGGCCTCGATGGAACGCCCGTGAGTTTCGACCGGGACAGCCACGACTTCTCCATTGATGAAGAGGGCTCCCTGGAAAATGAGTCCGACCTGTTCTCTGCACAACTGGACGTGCAGGTTGGTGACCATGGCGCCATCACCAATATCCTCGCCTGGCGCGACGCCGAGAGCATTTCAGTGAGCGATATCGACGCCCAGCCGGTCTATTTGTTTCATGCCCCCGCCGATTTGCAATCGGAACAGATCAGTAATGAGTTGCGCTACAACGGCCTGCATGCCGACGGCAAACTGAATCTGACCACCGGTCTGTATTATTTCAAGAACGAGCTTGGCTACCACGAGCGCCGTAACTTGTTGGGCTTGTTTACTGGTTCTCCCCTGCTGACCCAGGACGGTGGAGGCGAATACGAAGTGGAGACTATCGCCCTCTTCCTGGCCGGCGATTTCGACATTAACGAGAGCTGGACCCTGACGGCGGGTATTCGTTACACCGAAGAAGAGAAGAACGCGCAAATCGCTTCTCTGATCAGAAATGTGAACTCGCCCTGTAATGTGAATGAAGGCTCCTGCGCCTATGATTTCATTGACGATGAGAAATGGGAGAGTTGGGCGCCGAAGCTCGGCGCCATGTTCCATGTCAGCGACGATACCCGGATTTTCGGGCACTGGGCGCGGGGCTTTCGCTCCGGGGGATATAACCTGCGCAATACCTCCGGCGACGTGGTAAACAACGGGCCCGGCCCTTTCGATGAGGAGCAGGTGGATAACTACGAGCTGGGCTTCAAGACCGGCTTTGGGAATGGCCGCCTGACCGGCGCCCTGTTCTACAACGAAGTGATGGACATGCAACGTGAAGTGAACCTGCCGGACCCGGTTTCCGGGGTAGTGCAGATCATCAAGAACACCGCTGACGCAGAAATCACCGGGATGGAACTGGAAGGCGTCTTTGGCATTACCGAAAGCCTTTTAGTGCTGGCCTCGGTGGGCTGGCTGGACTGGGAGTATGCCGAAGTAACCTTCGACCTGAACGGCGACGGCTCCGTCAATGCCGCCGACAGGAACCTCGACCTGCCCAGGGCGGCGGAATGGACCTACAGCCTGGGCTTGAATCTGGACCTGCCCCTCGGCACCTGGGGTTATCTGACCTTGCGCGGGAACTACGCGCACCGTGACAAATCGGCCTTTACCGACAACAATCTCGGTTTTATTCCCGAGCAGGACATCGTGGACGCCGGCGCGGATATCTACTCGAATTCAGGTAGCTGGGTACTGTCCATTTACGGGAAAAATATTACCAACGAAGTGAAGTTCGGGGGAGATACCCCACTGCCGGCCACCCTGGGGCCGGTACCCCTGGGTGGGACCTTCTCTCCCTTGTCCAAGGGAAGAGTTTGGGGCGTTGAGGCGCTGTACAACTTTTAGCGCTTCAAGCGAAATGTCGCGCGATCTGGCGCTACATCACGCTTAACTGACGAGCAGGGCGGTAGCCACTCCGCCCAGTAATCCCCAGAAGTGGCTGGCCCAGGAAATGCCGCCGCCGGGTCGCATCAAGCTGTTCCACAAACCCGCGTACAGCAACAGGGTCAGCGCCGCCGCGGCTGTCCAGAACGCATCGTCCTGTAACACCGCGGCAGTCAAAATGAAGCCCCAGTAGCCGAACACCAGGGCCGAGGCGCCCGCCACGCGGTCGGCGCTGCTGAACAGCCAGGCGCCCCAGCCACTGACCAGCAACACAATCGCGGTCAATAGCCAGAAAGTGCTGACTTGATTCAACGCGACCAACAGCCCCAGCACCAGTAGCGGCCCGACATTGAAGATGAGGTGGCTATAACTGACGTGAACCAGTGGAAAAGTTGCGATCTGCCAGAGATGCTCGCTGCGGCGGGGTTGCAGGGCCAGATTTTCATAGTCGGCCGGGGAGAACCGGCCCAGCAGATGGCTCAGTACGGGCAATGCAGCCACCAACACGGGGCCAGCCAGATCAATGATATTCACGATACCCGGCTCGGATGCGGGATGAGCCCATTAGACCCCATGTTTGAACTTGCCAGCAAGTTCAAACATACAGTCAGATGTTTCAGCCCGCATATTGCACCAACTGGCGCGGAGATGACGAGTCACAAAGCCTACCCAGCGCGCAATCGCCGCGGGGGTGTTGAAGCGCCGCTGTGGCGGGGCGCACGGACGCAAAGACGCTGAAGGCATTGTAGGGGCGAGGCATGCCTCGCCCATATTTGGAGGAGTACGCCCCGCCACAGCGAGTGATTCGGCGGCCGCAGCAGAAGCTTGGCGCCATACGCGGACTGGCGCCAGGGGCCACGAATACTGCGAATTTGTTCATACGAGCGGCAGCCTGATTATGTGTATGGACTGTCATGATATGTTTACAGCATACTGGAATTAATCAGGAGTGAACCATGAAAGATATTGAAGCCATCAAAAATTTGAAAGCGCGGTATTTCCGCCTGCTGGATACCAAGCAGTGGGATGAGTGGCGGGAAGTTTTCTCGACAGACTTCAGCGCAGTGATCGAGGGTCCGCATCCGGATATCGAATTCCATTCCCGCGATGAGCTTGTCGACACCAATCGAGGCATACTTGCGGAGGTGGCCACCGTGCACCAGGGCCATACCCCGGAAATCGAGATCACCGGCACGGATACGGCCACCGGCATCTGGGCCATGTATGATCGGGTGGAGATACCAGGCAGCGGGTTTGAAGGTTGGGGCCACTACCACGAAAAATACCGCAAGGTGGATGGCGAATGGAAGATCAGTCACATTCACCTGAAACGCCTGAAGCTTGCCCCGCTGGAGTAACTCCCGCCTGGCTGATCAGCGGCTCCGCATCAGGCATGGTTGACACCATGTCGTTGCAGGGCTCGCACATGTGCGACCCGTGGGCCATGAACCTGTAGGGGCCGCGCACGCGCGGCCCGCGGGCCGTGTGCCCGAAGGGTGCCCTGTGCCCGAAGGTTGGTGCAATAAGCAGCCTACCTGGTCAGCGGCTCCACATCCTTCCATACCGCGGCGCCATTGGCCGCGAAAAGATCCAGCGTGGGCTGCGGCGACCAGACAATGACCGCCGGCTCATATGCCGGCAGCGCCTGCACTTTATGGTACCAGGCCAACAAATTCGGCCGCGCCTCCAATACCGGGGTCATCGCCAGATGATCCAGCCGCAGGACGTAGGGAAGCACCGCGGCATCGGCCAAACCGAATTCGGCCCCCGACAGCCACTCGGCCTCTACCAGCGCGGCCTCGGCAAGGTCGAAAAAACCGAGCATGACGCTCACTGCGCCCGCGAATTCCGGGGCTTTTACCCCGTGCTCCAGCACACTGCGCCGGGCGGCGCGGCGGACCGGGTCGGGAATGGCATTGATATGGGCTTCACGTACTTCCTCTGGTTGATTAATCAGAATGCTGCGCGGACCGATGGAAAACGTAAGCACACCGGTGGCCGGATGCACCCTGTCGTCAAGATGTTTGTTCCACAGCCGTACCGCGTGCCGTTCAGCGGCGCTATCGGGAAGCATGGCCGGCGCCGGGAAGGCGTCATTCAAGTATTCGTTGATCAGCGTGGATTCGATGAATACCCGGTCGTCATGAACCAGCGTCGGCACCACATGATTGGGGTTGAGCTTAACGTACTCGGGGTCGTGTTGATCGCCCGCCAACAAATCAATTTGCTGCGTTTCGAAAGACAGCCCCTTGTGCTCAAGCACCAGCCTGACTTTCTGGGAACAGGTGGACAGGGGGTAGTGATAGAGCTTGAACATAGTGCGACTCCTCGTCGTTACAATTGGGTGACTCCGTGCGTTAACCGGGCGGCAGGATACCAGAAAAGAAGCCGGCGATTGCAAAAGCATGTTGCGCCGCAGTGATTATGCGGCGGGAGCTTTCGACTTTGAAGGATTGTTGAATTTTTAGGTTGCCAACACCAGTTGGTGGCCAAAAAAAGGGGCATTCCGTCAGGAGTACCCCAAGTCGAGAACGGCTGTCAGAAGTCGTACCGAACACGCAAGCCGTAGCGTCGGCCATCCGCGGCCGAGGCGATGACTTCCGTGGAACGGCGGGTCATCTGGGAATAGTACTCCTCATCGGTCAGGTTTTTGACGTAAGCTGTGACTGTCCATTTCTGGTCCGGCGAAATTACTGCCAGCCTTGCGGCGCCCAACGTATAGGAATCCTCCTTGGTAAAGGGATCGTCATCCAACACATCGAAGTTGTGCTCATCGGTAAACGTCCAGTCTGTACCCAGGTTCAGTGTCCAGTTGCCAGGCAGAGTAGTGGTATAGCCGATAGAACCGATGAGGGTGTGTTTCGGGCTATTCGGAAGCGGGTTACCGCTGAAGTCCACACCGCCCGGCCCTATATAGTCAACGTATTCCGTATGCAGGTAGGCGTAGGCCAAGCGGAAATCAAGAGCTTCGTTGGGCAACCAGTTGATATCGAGCTCCAGCCCGGATATTTCACTTTCGGCTGCGTTCGAGGTAAATGCGACCGGCAAACCACCGCTAACCTCAGTATCAACTCGCTGTACCTGCAAGTCCTGGTAGTCATAGTAGAACGCGGTAGCGTTCACGCGCAGCGTATTGTCCATGAGGTCGGACTTGACGCCGAGTTCGTAGGCAGAAAGTTCCTCCGGGTCGAAAACCTGTCGCGCCAGGGCCTCAGTGATGGCGGTGAACTGTACCCCACCAGCCTTATAGCCTTCGTTGTAGGTGAAGTAAGCGAGCACATCATCGTTGACGCGGTACTTGAGCGCGACCTTGGGGTCAAAGGAGTCCCAGTCGTCGCCATCGTCGTAAACGTAGGGAGCGAGCACGACAGGAAGACCGGGCAGGGTTGTTTCACCCGCGAGTACCCAATCCTTTTCATCCGTCGAATAGCGTCCGCCCAGAGATAGCGCCCATTGCTCACTGAAGTCCAGGGTGTATTCTCCAAAGGCAGCCCAGCTAGTGGTTTCTACCTCGATGGGAACATTATCCCGTTTCCCGGCGCCGCGTGTGAGAAGACCCTGCAATGATTCTGCGTGATAATCGAACACGTAACTCGACGCCGCATCGTCGGAATAGTAATACACGCCGACCAGCCAGTTTTTACCGACCAGACGGATCTCCTGGGATAAGGTGTCGTACTCTTCTTCCCAGCCGGGGATGATCGCGATAGCGGCCTCATTGCCATCGAAGTCCTGCGTGATGACGCCGTCGCCATCAAGGTAGCCGCTGGTCGCTACCAGGTTGAAACCGCCGAACTCCTTTTCGATACGCAGCGTGGCCATGACAGTGTCGAAGTCGATTCCGCCATCATGGGTAATGGGATAGTCGCGAAAATCATCATTGGCCGCGAATTTGATTATCGGCGAACCAAACAGCGGCATGATGGCGCCGTCAGGCAGGGTGGAGATGTTTTTTTGCAACAAGGCATCCTGCTCGCGCTTGGTGTACTGGATTGAGCCCAGTATTGTCAGGGTGTCAGATTGATCATAGAGACCCTGGAAGCGAGCGGTGGTGTTAGTACGGTTGTCGGTCGTTCCGGTCAGTGTGTTCCTCTGAAACCCGCCTTGTTCCTGCTTCCCCAAAGCGAGCCGCAGACTCAGCTTGTCAGTAACTCCGCCACTGGCGGCGCCACGCACAATCTAGCTGTCCTCGTTACCGGCGCCTGCTTCCAGGTAGGCTTCCTGTTCCTGGCTCGGGCGGCGGGTCCAGACACTGATGGCGCCAGCCGCGGTATTGCGGCCAAACAGGGTGCCTTGCGGACCCCTCAGAACTTCGACGCGTTGCAAGTCGAGCAGGCCGATGTCCGCGTTGCTAAAACGCGGCAAATAGAGTTCATCGACAAACACGCCTACAGAACCTTCAGAGCCCACGTCGAACTTGCGGCTTCCCACGCCGCGCATGCGGATGAAAGTTTTCGATGCGTCCTGTTGCGCAATGCGAAGACCGGGTGTGAACTTCTGCAAATCCTTCGCAGAGAAGATGTTCCTGTTCTCAATGGCATCGCCACTGAATGCCGTGATGGCAATCAGTACGTCCTGCGCTGACTCGGCGCGCTTCTGCGCCGTCACGATCACCTCTTCGAGAGCGGCCGCGTTGAGTTGAAGACTTTGGAGGGCAATAAGCGCTGTAAGTAAGGGCGAGAACCTGAAACAAATAGTCATGTTGTATACCTGCTATTAAAGTTATAGCGATGGCTAAGAAAACAATAAGATACTAGACGAATGTCTAGGGAAGGTATTATTTTTGAATGAAGTCCTCCCTGAAACAGGTGGACACGATTGGCCTGACTCAAGCTCTGGGGGGCCTTCCAGCAGCTCGCACACAGCGGGAACCGCGGCCTTGAGTTCTTGCAGACGGCGGGTGCCAAGGGTGATGGGATGCTCGTGCGCTGTGATCGCCTTGTGATAGCTCGGCCGGCTGGTGCAGGCAGTCCACCAGGTGCGGCAGGCATCCACCTGGCCGCTGGGCATGCTGAGGCCGAAAGTGGCCGGCCATGAGGCTTCAGCCTCGATACCACGATCGGTTTCGTTGGCGCCGCCAATGAAGTGATCAAGAGGCTTCATGGCTTGAATTCTGCTTATTGGGAATGCAGCTATTCGCTTGAATAGTCAGGCGGGTAGTATTTCGCCTAGCCGTTTGACTAGCAAGTAGTTATACTGGCAGCCTGTTGCAATCTCCACACCAGTTGGCACCATGCGCCCGGAGGGTGCCGTGTGCCCGGAGGGTGCCGTGTGCCCGGAGGGTGCCGTGTGCCCGGAGGGTGCAAGATTGCGGCAAAAAATCAAATCGAAACTTGCATGGGGAGCCACTATGCCAGATATCCAGATGACTGAAGAACAAATGCGCCAGGTTGCCGAGGCCCAGAAGCGTTTTGCTGAATTCAAGGCCACACAGCCAAGGCTGCAGCAGGGGGGGCCGGGGCCTTTTTTTTTTTAGGGGGGGGGGCGACAAAGGGTGGGTGGGGAAGGCACAGCGCGGAGCAGACATGATGAGAGG
>JAPOQD010000070.1 GCA_026710905.1 Halieaceae bacterium | reverse complement strand
ATGCGCGGCCCGCGGGCCCTGTGCCCGAAGGGTGCGCCATGGCGAGCCCCTACGGTAAGGGAGAAAAGGGGTCTGACCCCTTTTCTCTGCAGTGGCGGCGGTCCGGAAACCGGCTCGTAGTTGAAGGGCCACCGATCCTACCTGCGAAGTGCCGCGGTAAAAGGAAGTGAGCGTTTGGTACTATGTGCGGAGTTAATCAACTGGGCTTTCCCAGTAGCTGACATACTGGCCGGGTTCTCTTTTCGGCAGGTTTTTGGCTCCCCCCTTGCGGCTTCCAAAATACAGAAAACCCACAATTTCTTCATGTCTTTGCAATCCCAGCGCTCGCTTCACACGCCTGGAGCGGGCAACGCTGCCGGTACGCCAGATGCCTGCATAGCCCTGCGCCTCCGCCGCCAACAACATGGCGTAAGCCGCACAACCGGAGGATATCAGTTGTTCCTCCCGCGGCACCTTGGGGTGCTCGGTCAAGGAGCAGATGGTCGTCACCAGCAGGGGTGCCCGCAACGGCGCCTGCCGGGCCTTGTCACGCGCCGCCTCATCCGCCTTGGTGTCACTTTCCAGCAAGGCGGATTCAAACACCTTGCCCAGTTCGTAGCGCGCGCTGTCCTCGATCACCACAAATCGCCAGGGTTGCAGCCAGGCGTGGTCCGGGGCCCGCAGCGCCGCCCTGAACATTTCCCGCAGGGCGGCCGCATCCGGCGCCGGTTCGACCAGCCGGGGGGCTGAATTACGTTGCTGCAACTGCGTCAACAGGTTTGTCATGCAATCTTTGGCCTCAAGAATGGCGCATGATAGCTGGCTCAGAGCATATCCGGATAAGGGTTCGGCAAGTTCAGATCGAGTTCAATGTCCGTACCGGCAATTCGCAAGCGATCCCGGCTCAGACTCACGTCCTCCTGGCCCAGCACCTGGTGACCGAACTTGTAGATGGGCTGCGCCGGGCCGTCACAGGCAAGCTGGTCGTACTGCTCCACTCGCTCCTGAACGGCATCGTTGGCGAGCCGCCATTGCGTCATGGCGCTTTCGCCGTGGCGCCGTCCGAGCATTCGCCGGGTAGTGCCTGGCGCCAGCACGACAGCAGAGGCGTTGTTGCCACCAAAACCCTTGGCATTGATGATCGCGTAACGCTGCTCTGCTGGGTCCACCTGCCGGTGTTTTGAAGACAGGGCCAGGTGGCTTTGATGCACATCCTCCGCCACTTTTTCCACGGTGGTGATTCCCGGCAGAATACCGTGCTCCCAGATACCCAGCGTGGCCACCAGTTGATCCGCCGCCGCCGCCCCGATGGAATGGCCCAGGTAAGCTTTTACCGCTACCAGCGGCCAGTCCGATATACCGTGGGCCTTTGCCACCGCGTTGAGAATATGGGATTCGGTAACCCGGTTTTGCGGCGTACCTGTACCGTGCGCCTGCACCAGGCCACCGCTGCGCAGGCCCGCCTCTCCCAACAGGGTGCGAACCGCGGCCGCCGCCTTGGCCATGGTGATGTAGTTACCAACCCCGGGGGCGGAAATTGACCTCTTGTGCCCATCGGCGTTGACAAACACATCGGTTACCGAACCGTGAATGGATGCACCCAGTTCCACGGCCAGTTGGTCGTCGCACAACACCACCATTTGTGCCGACTCGGCGATGGTGAAGCCACAGTTGTCGCCGAAAGGCCGGCAGGACCGGCGGTAGTCCGGCTCTGCATCTTCCGCCAGTTTGTCCAGCCCGCGCAGGCCTTTGTCACTGGCCAGGGCGCCCATGGCGGCGTAACCTTCCATAACCTCCGGAGTAATCGGCGCCTCCGCACTGCCGACAATGGCAATACGGCTGCGGCCACTCTGAATATCGCCGATACCCATACGCAGGTTGTACAGAAAGGAAGCGCAGGCGCCCAGGCTGGCGCCGGTTGCGCCCAGGCTGCCCAAGACATAGGCATTGATAAAATCGGCGGGCATTTCCGCAAAGCCGAACGGACAATACTTTGAAGTGACCCTGAAACCATTGGCGCGGGCCGAGACCATGCCGCCATTGGCGCTGCCATCCAACTGACTCATACCACTGCCTGCATAGACCGAGATCTGGTCAACCGGCACTCTCCGACTGAGGACTTCCCAACTGATCCCGGTATTGGCCAGTGCATCGGAGGCAGCGTAGATGGTCATTTGCAAACCCCGCGGGTGGTTGCGGGATTGATAGAGAGCGCCCGGATCAAAGCCGCTGGGCAACTGACCGGCAGCTTTGACGGCTGCCTCCCGGGTGCTGGGTAAAAGAAACGACATGACCTGGTCCACTTCCACGCGCACGGTCAGTTCATCCAGCGGCGTCACTCGCCAGCCCGCGGGAAGCTCCCGCGGCAGTTGCTTCGCCGCCATATCAAAATGCATGGGTTGGCGCCCGGAATGCGCCTGCATGCGCCGATTCCAGGGTACCGCATCGACATCAAACAGGTGTGGCTCAATACGGCGAATCAGGGTGCCGCTTGCCAGCTTGCCACGGGTTGCGCCGCTTTGGTCCCAGTTCACGCCCATCAAGGCGGCCAGACTCGCCCAGGTGTGGTCCGCCTGCGCCTGCGGCAAGGCTTCTATCACCATACGCCGATAACTGTGGTGTGAAGAACTGCGGCCGGCAGCATTGATGCCGCCAAAACCCACAATAACCGGTAATCGCAAAGTCCCGTTACCCCCTGAAGGAATTGCAATTATTGTAGGTAGGCGCCATCATGAAAAATAGGGCATTTTATTCATTTTATATTGTATTATTATCACCATGAAGCAAGTCATCATTGCCTTGTATCCGCGAATACTCGCCACCAGCGTAGCGCTGTCCATGGATGTGCTGGAGGGCGTCAGTCAGGCCGTCAGCGCTCAAAAACGCGGCCGTCAGCAAATCAATTTCCGCTTCGCGGCGAAATCCATCGAGGAAATAGCCGCCGTTGGAGGCTGGGGTATACGTCCCGAAATGACGCTGGAAGCGATCGATTACTGCGATATGCTGCTGTTACCGGCGCTATGGCGAAATCCGCTACCTGTATTGCGGCAACAGCAGGCTTGGCTGCCCCTGCTGCGACGCCTGCATCGGCAGGGAACCATCATTTGCAGCGCGGGGACCGCCAGTTGCTTCATGGCCGAGGCCGGTCTGCTGGACGGCAAGGCAGCCACCACCCACTGGAACTATTTCGATGCTTTCATGGCGCGCTACCCTGAGGTAAATCTCAAACGCCGCCATCTGATCACTCAAGCCGACAATCTCTATTGCGCCGGTAGCGTGAATTCCATTGCGGACCTGATGCTTCACATTGCCGAAGAATGGTTTGGCCAGCGTATTGCCCGCACTGTTGAAAACCAGTTCTCCCCGGAGATCCGCCGCCCCTTTCGCGCCCACGCCTTTCAATCCAGTGAAGACGCGTCTCACCATGATGAACTGGTGCTGGATGCCCAGCAGTGGTTGCAGGACAACCTGCACTGTTCCATCAGTATTGCCGAATTGGCCGCAGCAGTGGATTGCCCCGCCAGCACCCTGTCCCGCCGCTTCAAACTTGCGACCGGTAAATCGCCGCTGGCCTATCTGCAAGCTCGGCGTATCACCAGCGCCCGGGAACTCTTGCGGATGGCCAATCTGTCGGTGGGTGAAGTAGCCTGGCAAGTGGGCTTTCAGGATGTCAGCTACTTCACCAGTCTGTTCAGGCGGGAGGTGGGCATCACCCCGGCACGCTACCGCAACAGTGTACGCGGCAAACTGTTCAGCAACCGTATCGGCAAAACTGCCCCATGAATACTGAGCCCCTGTGTTCGAGCTGCTCTTGCCCGATGCGGCCCACTGTGACTAAATGTTGTTTCGTGTCGTTGCGGCATAGCCGCGACGGCCAGTTCTCCCACGGACAGGAAGCAACATGGCGCTCAGTAATGTAGCCGATCTGGTCGAGGATATACGCCAGGGCAAGATGGTCATCCTCATGGACGACGAGGGTCGGGAAAACGAAGGTGACCTGATCATCGCCGCCGAGGCGGTGACCGCCGAGACCATCAATTTTTATTCCAGCGAGGCCTGCGGGCTGATTTGTCTGACCATTACTCCGGAGCAGGCGCAGCGGCTGAAACTTCCTCTGATGGTGCGCGATAACCGCTCTCAACACGAAACCAATTTCACCGTCTCCATCGACGCTGCCGACAAACTTGGTCCCGGCATCAGCGCCGTACAGCGGGCCCACACAGTGCGCACGGCTGTAGCAGCCGATGCCCGCCCGGAGGACATTATTCAGCCCGGACATATCTTTCCACTGGTCGCCAAATCGGGGGGAGTGCTGCGCCGTGCCGGGCATACCGAGGCGGGCTCCGACCTGGCTGAAATGGCCGGCTTTTCCCCGTCTGCCCTGATCGTTGAAATCATGAATGAAGACGGCAGCATGGCGCGGCGGCCGGAGTTGGAAACATTTGGAGAAAAACACGGTATCCGGCTCGGCACCATTGCCGACCTTATCGCCTACCGGGCCATGCATGAAAAATCAGTGGAGCTGAAGGATCGCAAAACCATCACCACCGAGTTCGGAGAATTCGAGTTGCACACCTTTCTCGACTTGCTGGATAACCATCTCCACTTCGCCCTCACTCTTGGTGAAATACAAGCCGAGGAACCCACCCTGGTGCGGGTCCAGACCATCAATACGCTGCGCGATGTACTGGGTACGGTTGTATCCGAGCAGCAACGGGGCTGGTCCTGCCGGCGCGCCATGCGGCGTATTTCCAGGGAAGGCAAAGGTGCGGTGGTGCTGGTGTATCAGCAGCAAAGCGCAGCCCAGCAGTTGCAGGAAATCTTGCAGTTTCCCCGGCTTCCTCAGACAGCAAGCGGGGCCAGTGACGGTAGCCAGATCAATCGCATGATCGGCACCGGCTCACAGATTCTCAAACAAATCGGCATCGGCAAAATGCGCGCCATGTCAGCCCCAACCCGCTTCAATGCCCTGTCAGGTTTTCACCTTGAAGTCACCGAATTTATCGAAACCTGACGCGAATTCACTCCTGCCACTGGCAGATGTGCTTCGCCGCCAGATAGCCGAAGGTCATGGCTGGGCCCAGGGTGGCGCCGGGACCCGGATAGTTGGGTAACACCGGTGCGCTGCAATTGCCGGTAGCATAGAGGCCGGGAATGGTTTCGCCACTCTCGTGCACCACCTGTGCGTCGGGCGTCACCACCATACCCCCATGGGTGCCGAAATCACCCGGGTCTATTCTCATGGCGTAAAACGGTGGTTCAGCCACCGGCCCCAGGCAGGGGTTGGGCTCTACCCTGGGGTCGCCATAGTAACGGTCATAGAGCGAATCGCCTCGATGCAACTCCAGGTCCTTGCCGGTACTGGCATAGCCGTTGAAGCGTTCGATGGTCGCCTGCAGCCCATCCGCATCTATGCCGGCCTTCTCCGCCAATTCACGAATGCTGTTGGCCCGGGTGAGGAAACCCTGCTTCTGGTAGCTGGACGGCAGCGCCCAGTCCGGGCGAAGTTTGCTGTTGTACATCGGGCCGATGAAATAGGTGGCGCGAAAATTGGCATCGAATATCTGCCAACTGGGTACGCAGGGATTTTCCTCGGTGTGCCTGGCAAACGTTTCCAGGGTATAGGCCATGTAATTTTGCGACTCATTACTGAAACGTTGACCGGCACGGTTGACCACGATGGAGCCGGGGTAGGATTTCTCCATGATGCTCAGGCGCGGAATGCTCTCTCCAGGGACCGAAATGGTATTTACCCACCATGCCGAATCGAGCATGTGCATGCGTGCGCCAAGGCGTAACCCTTCCCTGATGGCGTCACCGGTATTTTCCTGAACGGCAGCGCTCCAGTGGCGGTTGGTGGGCTTTGGCAGGTACTGTTCGCGCATTTCCTGATTGTGTTCAAAGCCCCCCGCGGCCAGCACCACGGCTTTCTGGGCCCGCACCCGCAGGGTCTTGCCGTCACGTTCCACCAGAGCACCCACGACCACGCCCTGCTCATCGGTCAGCAACGACTTCATTGGGGAATTCAACCATAACGGCATGTCCCGTTCCTGCATGGAAAGACGCAGACGCGCCACTCCGGCGCAGCCGGTGGCCAGGCGGCGGTCATAGCGGTCGCCGAACAAACGCCAGGAGATATCAAAAAGGTACTTTGCCACCATCTTCATGGCCGTACCGAACCAACCCGGAAGTTGTGCCATCAACAGGGCCGCTTCCACCTGGGTAATGCAAATCCTTCCACCCAGATGCATCATCGGGTGGGAACGCCGCAGCAGGCGGAACTCTTTGCCCAGGGTGTTCGCGTTGATGGGTTCCGGCTCCATGGAGCGGTGACCCGGCATGGAGCCTTCCAGGTCGGTGTAATAGTCCGGGTAGTGCTCCAGAGTGACATAGCGAACCCTGGTCCGCTGGTGCAGGAAATCGATCATCCTGGGCGCTTCGCGCAGATAGGTATCCAGTATGGCTTCCGGAACCTGCCCCGGCTGCAGGCAATTAAGCAGATAGGTTTTGGCCTTGGCCAGAGAATCCTCCGCCCCGGCGGCCACGGCATAGCGATTGCATGGAACCCATACTCCACCACCGGAAACCGAGCTGGTGCCTCCAATCAGCTTCGACTTCTCAATCACCAGCACATTGGTGACACCCATTTCATGGCAGCACAAGGCGGTGGTGAGGCCACCGTTACCGGAACCGACCACCAGTACGTCGACACTGTGGTCCCATTGTTGCTCACCCGCCATTGGTATCTCTTCCTGGAATTGTTGGGAACGATTTATGGTAACCCGGCTGCTGTTTTCAGGTAAGTGTTCAGCATGGTGGCTTGTGTTGAAAGTAAAATGGTAAATCTTGCTGTACTGGCGCTTTTCCGCCGTACTGACTGATCCGTCACGCCTGGCCCGCATATCTCACCAGTGGATGCGATGATCGCGCAGGATTTTACGTCATGACGCGTGCCCTGTGCCTGGGGTCGCACATGTGCGACCCGCGGGCCGTGTGCCCGAAGGGTGCTTGCCATGGCGAACCCCTACGAACGGGGTGGTCCCGTAACCCTGCCCCGTCACCCCACCACCGTAGGGGACGCGCATGCGCGACCCGCCAGCCATGGGGACAGAAGACTCAGGCTTCGACCGTGTCCTTGCTGCCAAAATCGTCTTCGGCGGAGTCCGCCATGATTTTTTCGATCCACCAGGACGGCGCTCCCGTCATGAGGGTATTGAGATCCCAGTAGTCACGCCACAGGCTGATCTTGCCCTCGGCGTTAAATTCGTGGATGGAGGTAAAGGGCAACTTCACCACTTCGCCGGTGTGAAAATACCAGTCTTCCCGATGCTCGGTTATGCAGCAGTTATCATCCGCCACCATACGAAAGATATGGTGCTCGTGGCGCTGCACCGGTTCGTGGCCGATGCGCAGCCGCCGCGCCACCTGTTGCGGCCCGACTGCCCCCAAATCCGGGGTGGGGACATCCTGATAGAGCCCGTCAGCGGCGAAGAATTCACCCACATCATCCCATCGGCGTTCATACAATGCCTGCCACAACGCCTGACTGGCATTTCGATTACGCTGCGCTGTATTCACACGGATACCCTCCCCGAAGCTGTGCACGCCTTGTTTTATACCCTCGCAAGAAGAGTCTGACAAGGCAAGAGCCTGTGGACCGATCACCCGTCCGGGCCCTGTGCCCGGAGGGTGCGCCATGGCGAGCCCCTTCACCATTTGTCAACGTCTACCGAACAACTGCCGGATCCGCATGCAGCAGTAGGGGACGCGCACCCGCGACCCGCAACCCCAACACCGTAGGGGACGCGCACCCGCGACCCGCAACACCACCACCGTAAGGGTCGCACATCTGCGACCCGCATACCCCCAACGCCCGAATTACCAGCGGGGTGATCGGTCTTGTTACGAGTGTCGAGGTTGGATGCCTCGTTTCTAGTATTCGACGGGTACAGCATCGAGGCTGCGCCAGAGGTACCACGAAGCGACAGAGCGCCATGGCCGCCAGGGCTCCGCGATTGCAAACATCTCGTCCGGGCCTGGGCGCACGCCAGCATTGAAATGAGTGGCGATCGCCTTCTGGATACCTACGTCCGCGACGGGAAGCACATCCGGTCTCAACAGGTAAAATATCAGGAACATCTCGGCAGTCCAGCGACCGATCCCTTTCACCTCGACGAGGCGTTCGATCACCGCTTCATCTTCCATTCGGCGCCATGGCGCTCGGTCGAGTCCGCCTTCGGTGAAGTGCTCCGCCAGACTCAGGAGATAGCGCGCCTTCTGCCTTGACAGTCCGCAACTGCGCAAGCCGTCCTCGGTTTGGCTGGCCATGGCTACGGGAGTCATGTTGCCGACATGCGCGATCAATTTTTGCCAAACCGCTTCCGCTGCGTGCACCGAAATCTGTTGAGCAACGATTGAGCGCGACAGTGAAAAAAAGGGATCGTTTCGCGGCCGCAGTACCGACCCCCCGGCGGCGAGGATAAGCGTGCCGAGTATCGGGTCGGCCCGGCAGAGCGCACCCCGGGCCTCCGCCCAATACGGTACGGCATCCCCGCTCCTTCCAGTCCTGGACCGCATGCCTTCCCTATCCACACTCCTGGCCAGGATACACAGTACCGAATTCAGTCCCCTTGTGTTAGAGCCAATGTCAAAATAAGTATCGTGCCCCCGTATTTCCACTGAGCACGAAGGCGGCACGGTTACGCAGCGATGTATTCACAATTGACACCCTCCTTGAAGTAGTGCTACTCATAGCGTTATACCATGAGGAAAAAGTCGAACAATGCAAGAGTTTGAAGATCGTGTAGCCGTGGTAACCGGGGCTGCCAGTGGTATTGGCCTGGCCTTGTGCAAAAAATTTGCCGAACAGGGCTGCCGGGTAGTGCTGGCCGATATCGAGGCCCAGGCTATGGCCGCCGCCGAAGCGGAAATCGCCGCCCTGGGCGCCGAAACGCTGGCGATTCCCTGTAATGTCAGCGACGCCGACGCAGTGGAAAAACTGGCGCAGCGATGCGTTGACCATTTCGGGGCGATACACATTGCCTGTAACAATGCCGGGGTGTACACCGGCGGCAACCTGTGGGAAGCCAGCCGCGGTGACTACGACTGGTTGATCCAGGTCAATCTGTACGGCGTGATCAACGGCATCCGCAGCTTCATCCCGCGTATGCTGGCCAACGGGCAGGAGTGTCACATGGTCAATACGGCCTCCATGGCCGCCCTGACTACCTCGCCCGGTTCGGGGATTTACCACATGACGAAACACGCGGTATTGGCGCTAAGCGAATGTCTGTATCACGAGTTGGCAATCAGCGCCCCGCAAGTAGGGGTATCCTGCCTCTGCCCGGAGCTGTTCAGTACCGGGATCGGAACCTCGGAGCGCAACCGTCCCGCACACTGGGGTGATGCGCTCGATTCGGAAAGCCGCCGCATTTTCTCTGAAGCTGTCGTAGCCACTATCGCCGGGGGGAAGGATCCAGGTGAACCGGCGGAGCGGGTGTTGCAGGCGATAGCCGAGCGGCAGTTTTACATCCTCTCCGAAGATTCCTGGCGTGATGCCGCCCACACACGTCTGGACGATGTGCGGATGGCGCGCAACCCTACCCTGGTCATGCCCGAGGTTTGAGATGGAAGAAAAAATCAATCCGAATCTGGATTACACCGAAGTCGCACCCGATGAATTGGTCGAAGCGCAGTCCAACTGGGAGACCCCCGAAGAACCTCCGCTACTGACCGACCCGGCGCTCTACATCAATCACAATCTCAGTCACCTGCAATTCAACTTGCGGGTTCTCGCCCAATCCCTGGACGAAGAGATTCCCCTGATCGAGCGCTTGCGCTTTCTGCTTATTTTCAGTTCCAACATGGATGAATTCTATGAAATACGGGTAGCGGAGTTGCACCACCAAGTGGGACTCGACCGGGAAATTCCGGGCAAGGATGGTCTGCCCGTGCAAGAGGTATTGCGCCAGATCAATCTGCAATGTCACGAAGCCTATGATCGTCAGTATGAAATTCTGAACCAAGTGCTGATACCACAGATGGAACAACAGGGCATCCGCTTCCTCGGCGCATCGGACTGGACCGAACAACAGGCCGGCTGGGTACGGCGCTACTTTCGCAGCGAGGTCATGCCCCTGATCAGCCCGCTGGGGCTGGACCCGGCCCATCCTTTCCCCCGCCTGGTCAACAAGAGTCTCAATTTCATTCTTTCCCTGGAGGGCAAGGATGCATTCGGCCGCGAGAGTGGGATGGCCATCGTGCCCGCTCCACGCTCACTGCCCCGGCTGTTCCTGCTGGCAGACAACCTGTGTGAGGATGGCCATAATTTCGTGCTTCTTTCGGAAATTATTACTGCACATGCCGATGAATTATTTCAGGGCATGACGGTGAAAGAATGCCACCCGTTTCGGGTAACCCGAAACGCCGACCTGGAAGTGAACGCCGAAGAGGTTGAGGATATAGCTCTCGCATTGCGCGGAGAATTGCATTTACGCCGCTTCGGCGCCGCGGTCAAACTGGAAATATCCAGCGAATGTCCGGAACGTCTGTGCAACTTTCTGCTGGAGCGCTTCTCCCTCTCTGAAGATGAATTGTTTCGCATTGACGGCCCGGTCAACCTGCAGCGTCTGAGCGTAATGATTGACCAACTGGACCGGCCCGACCTGTGTTATCAAGTATTCACGCCTATGCTGCCGAATGCCCTCAAGGAGGCAGGCACGATCTTCGAGACCCTGCGCCGGGAAGATTATCTGTTGCTGCATCCCTACCAGAGTTTCGCCCCGGTCATTGACCTGCTCAGACAAGCGGCCAGGGACCCACAGGTTGTGGTCATAAAGCAGACGCTTTACCGTACCGGCGAGGCTTCCGAACTGGTGGAATTGTTGGCCGAAGCTGCCCGCAACGGCAAGGAAGTTACCGTAGTCATCGAGCTGCGCGCCCGCTTCGATGAAGAAGAGAACCTGAACTTCGCGGGTATTCTGCAAGAGGCCGGAGCACTGGTGTTATATGGAGTCGTAGGACACAAGACCCACGCCAAGGCCATGCTGGTGATTCGCCGTGAGAGCCGCAAGCTGGTGCGTTATGCCCACTTGAGCACTGGAAATTATCATCCCCGCAATGCCCGCGTGTACACCGACTACAGTCTTCTGACCGCCAACCAGGAGGTCTGCAAAGATGTCGCCAAGGTGTTCCAGCAACTTACCGGTATGGGCAAGGCGGTCAAGCTCAGTAAACTGCTGCATGCCCCGTTTACCCTGCATAAACAATTGCTGCAGATGATCGACCAGGAAGCGGAGGCCGCACTGGCGGGCAACATGGGCCACATCATTGCCAAGGTAAACGGTCTCACCGAGCGCAAGATCATCAAGGCGCTGTATCGCGCCTCCCAGGCCGGCGTCAAGGTGGACTTGATCGTGCGTGGCATGTGTTGTCTGCGCCCCGGAGTTCCCGGCGTGTCTGACAATATTCGCGTTATTTCGATCGTCGGCCGCTTTCTGGAACACTCGCGGGCTTATTACTTCCGCAACGCCGCGCCCCAGGTGTACTGTTCCAGCGCAGACTTGATGGAGCGCAACCTGCTGAACCGGGTGGAGGTGTGCTTCCCCATCCTCTCCGAAAAACTGGCCAACCGGGTCAAGAAGGAATTGGAGCTGTTCTTCAGCGACAATTGCCAGAGTTGGAACCTGAACTCGGACGGCCGCTACGTATTGAAAAAAACCCGCGCCGGGCAGGAGCGCCGCTCTGTCCAGGAAATGCTGCTGGAAAGGCTCGCGGTTTGAGTATCGCCCGTTCCAGCAGTGTATCGGACCTGGGCATCAATAGCAGTGATGCCGAAATCGCCGCGGCCCTGGAGCAGGCCAGCATCCCCTGCCTGATGATGTCGATGATACACATGAGCGGTGACGCCAGTATTTTGGACGGGCAGATACGGCCGGCCGGAGTGTATATCAACGAATATCAGGGCTATATGCCGGAACAGGACAAGGCGCAGGTCCGCGCTCAGGCGCTGGAAGTCATCAAGGCCTACCGAGATCGCGGCTGTACCTTGCCGGCGCCCCCGGATGAGGAAACTATTCACCGCATGATGGAATTTCTGGTCGCCCAGGAAGTCTCCATGGAGTATGTGCCCATGTTGCTGGAGGAGATGGAGCTGGACGGCGAAGATCAGCGCGCCGCTGACTGGACGCTGGATATCGACAGCCAGGTGAAGGAAAATTTCTCGGTGTTGATCATTGGCGGTGGCATCTCCGGGGTACTGTCGGCCATACGCCTGCAGGAAGCCGGAATACCCTATGTGGTCATCGAAAAAAACGCTTCCGTAGGAGGAACCTGGTTCGAAAATCGCTACCCCGGCGCCAGGGTCGATGTCGCCAACCACCTGTACTGCTACTCCTTTGAGCCTGCCCATCACTGGAGCCATTACTTTTCCCAACAACCGGAGTTGCAGAAGTACTTTGAAAACTGCATCGACAAGTACGATGTACGCAAGAATTTCCGCTTCTCAACGGAAGTCGTAGCCGCCGCCTTTGACGAGGAGTCCGGCCAGTGGAGTACACGGGTTCGCTGCGCGGACGGCAGCGAGGAAACCTTGGTCAGCGATGCCCTGATCAGTGCCGTGGGGCAATTGAATCGCCCCTCAATCCCGCCCATAAAAGGCAGGGAAAGCTTCACGGGCCCGCATTGCCATTCCGCCGAGTGGAATCGGGATATGGACTGCCGAGGCAAAAAAGTCGCCGTGGTAGGCACCGGCGCCAGCGCTTTCCAGTTGGCCCCGGAACTGGCCCGTCAGGCCGCCAGGCTGACCGTGTTCCAACGCAGCGCCAACTGGATGTTCGAAAACTCCCTGTATCATGAAACGGTTTCCGAGGGTAAAAAATGGTGCCTGGAGCATCTGCCGTTCTATACCCGCTGGTTCCGTTTCCTGATTTTCTGGCCCGCCATCGATGGCGCCTGGGAAACCGCCATCGTCGACCCCGATTGGCCCCACCAGGAGCGCTCCATCAATGAAGCCAACGACTTCATTCATCAGATATTCAGCGACTACATAAAATCCCAGGTTGGCGATGATGAGGAACTGCTGGACAAGGTTATACCCGACTCAGCCCCCATGGGTAAGCGCACTCTGCAGGATAACGGCGCCTGGTTACAGACCCTGAAGCGGGACAATGTCGAACTCATCAATGAACCGGTGGCGGAGATTACCCCAACCGGCCTGGTCAGCGAATCCGGCCGGCAGGTAGACGCCGACATCATCATTTACGCCACGGGTTTCAAGACCAATAAATTCCTTTGGCCCATGGAGATCAGCGGCCGCAATGGCGTCAAACTGGCGCAACAATGGGGTGAAGAGCCCTCGGCATACCTGGGCGTTACCGTGCCGAACTTTCCCAATTTCTTCCTCTGTTTCGGCCCTGGCACCAACCTGGCATTTGGCGGCAGCATAATTTTCAATATCGAGTGCCAGGTTCGCTACATCATGGAATGCCTGCACTCCCTGTTTACCCGGCAACAGAAAACGCTGGAATGCAAGCAGCCGGTATTCGATGAATATTATCGCCGCTTCCGCGAACAGCATGCGCAAATGATCTGGGAGCACAAGTCCATCAAATACAGCTTCTATACCAACGAAGAGGGCAAGTGCACCCTGCTGTGGCCGTGGAAAATTCTGCAAATGTGGCAGTGGACCCGAACCGTGAAACCTGATGATTACCAGTATGAGTAGTCTCCAGGCCCAGAGATGTGGGACGTGGACGACCCTCCACAAGTAACGTAACTACTCGCCCCCCGCCCCCCAGGCAGTAGGGGCGGCGCATGCGCCGCCCGCACATCCGGGGAGCAAAACCGCCAAATGCAAACATTGCGCGGGCCGCGCCATACGGGCCAGGCATGCCTCGCCCCTACGCACATGCCCACCGGCGCGCCAATTCCCAACCTCGGACAGAACAGGGGGGGCGGGGGGCGAGTAGTTACGGTAGAAGTTTATCTGGTCACCTTTCGAACGGCTGACAGACGGTCAAAGTCTGTATCTGCCGTTTCCAGGCTAACGCCGTGGTGAAGGGCGCAAGCGGCGATGACCACATCTGTCGCCGCAACGGTAATGCCTTGGACTCGCGCTCTCCGGGCCAAGTCATATGACGCTTCCCAAACATCGTTATCGATGGGAAGCTCGGGGAGAATGCTGGCGAATTCCCGCAAAACCTTCTGCTCCTGTTGGCCACGGGCGCCATTCCAGAGCTCAAGTTGAACCAGTGGGCACCAACAAGCCAGACCTGCCGTCAGAGCTGTCTCGACACGGCCGCGAACCAACGGGTCACCGTTCGGACGGAGCATGTGGATCCAGGATGAGGTATCGATGAGGATCAAGAGTTCAGTCTTGCCGGCGCATGGCTCGAAGTTCTTCCGGCGTGATCAGACTACTGCATGTACCGGAAAAGCGGACCAGTTCCGCCATGCGCATACGGCGATTGAAGTCCGTGACGGCGCCGACGATGGCCGCGCGCTTGGTCTTCGCCTGGGTAAACCTGATGGCATCCTCAAGCTCACGATCAGGAATATCAATAGTGGTTTTCATACTGCAAAATTAATTCAATTTGGAAGATTGGTCAACAAAATTAGTAATCTTTTATGTCTTGAACAAGAATCCTGGCGTTACCTGCATGATGTAGGACAAGAATCCAATATCAGAAAAATAACAAAAATCACCATCAATGAGTGTTCAACAAGGGAATACTGGTCAAATATTGGTCAAAATCAGGGTAAATTCTCAAATAATCAATACAACTAAATATCTACCAATAAAAGTTAATACCATGAAATACCTATTACTACTTCCGACCTTTCAAATAGGCCTATTTCAGGCCTGAACGGTTTTCCCCAGGGCTTTAGCGGATCAAACCGTAGCGGTCATTGAGAATTTGCACGATCTCGGCTTTGGGATGCTCGGACAATTGCAGGCCAGCCCCGGTAATTTTCTCGGCGAGGTCGAGATAGATGGCGGATGTTTGCATCATGATTTCAGCCGGCAGGGCGTGGTCCCGCGCCAGCGCCGGGCGCTCGTCCATGCGCGCCTTGTTGGTGAGGATATCCGGGTCGGGAAAATAGTCCAGCAACAACTGTCGAAACTGTTCCTTGGAATTTTCCACGACCCTGCCCTTTCTCCAGGATGGCCCATCCCAGATACGCGAGGAATCGGGCGTGCCCACTTCGTCCATGTAGATCAATTTTTCCTGGCCGTCACTGCCGGTGACATAGCCGAACTCGAACTTGGTATCCACGAAAATCTGGTCAAGCTTCTCCAACTCCGCGCTGATCACGGCAAAGCCGTCACGCAGCAGACTTTCGTAGTGGGCGATATCAGCGATACTGGAAAAGCAAAAGGCGTCAGGATGATTTTCCATATCGCGGCGGGTGATATTTACGTCATCCACTTCCGGCACGCCCGGTATACCGCGCAGCACACCCTTGGAAGATGGCGTGATCAGCAACTCGGGCAGGCGCTGGTCGCGCTGCAATCCGTCGGCCAGTTCAAAGCCGCAGAAGTCCCGTTCACCGCGTTCATAGGCCCGCCACATGGAGCCGGTAATGTACTGGCGGGCGATGGCCTCTATCATCACCGGACGCGCTTTTTGCACAATCCAGACCAGGGGGTGAGGAATCTCCAGGATGTGGGAATCCGCCAGGCCCTGTTCGCGGAACAATCTGAACCAATGATTGGAGATGGCATTCAGAGCCGCGCCTTTGCCCGGCACCCCATGCATGCCCCCTTCCCCATGCCAGATACATTCGAAGGCGGATATGCGGTCCGAGATCACCATGACCGCCAAGGGTGCGGATGGGGCTACAGCGTAACCGCGTTCGGCAATCAGACGGCGGCTGTCAGCTTCGTTCAGCCAGTACACAGAACGCACTTTGCCGCTGTGTACCGGCTGGCCGGTGCGTATCGGAAGGTCGTTGTTAACCGCCAGTACCTGGTTCGCCAAATTCATGGTGCGCTCCAAAAAAGGGAAAAATTCTACCAGAGCACTCCCGCACCTTGAAACAAAAGTAGCAGGTGAAATGGTGAAAAGATGAAAAGGTAACTACTCAAGCCCCCCTGCTCGGTCCAGGTTTGGGAATTAATGCGTCGGCAGGCGGGTGCGTAGGGGCGCGGCCCGCGCAATGCTTGTATTTGGCGGCCAGGCTACCCGAATGTGCGGGCGGCGCATGCGCCGCCCCTACGGCCTGTGGGGGCGCGAGTTGTTACGAATGAGAGGACAATGAAAAGGGGGACTGAAAAGGGACACCCATCGATCAAATTGAACAAAAAACCAGGCGGAGCGGGAATTTCCATTGCGGTTGCAGTAGAGTATGCCGCCAGATGAAGACATCCAAACAAAGTCTCTGGCTGTTCACGGCGCTGGCGCTACTCAGCGCCTGCTCCGCTCCACAGCCCGGTGTTATGGACAATGCGGTCGAAAAGGTTGTGGCGAAAGTTAACCCGGTTGACTTCAGCGGCTCCTGGGAACTGGACTACCGGCGCAGCGACAATCTCAGAGACCGGGTGCGTAAAATCTACCGGGATTTATTGCGTCAGGCCGAACGGCAGGCCCGGAGGATGGCGGTTGATCCAAGACGCGAGTTCAGGCGTGATCTGGGCGCTAGCGGAATGGCGATGGAGGCCTCTCGCATGGCTTCGAATCGCATTGCCGCAATCACCCCCCTGGCTCGTCTGGCCGACTACATCACTACCTCCCAGGTGTTGGAGATCGAACAGAGTGAAACCGATATCACTGTTGAGCGTGAAGATACCTTCGCCTTGAGTTGTCACTTCCAGGCGGATTCTCCACTGCCGGTAACTGCCGAACTGGGCAGCGAATTGTGCGGCTGGGACAAACATCAATTGATCTTTATCGTAGCGCTGCAGGATAACACCCGCATCAAACACCGCCTGACCCTGGCGCCGGATGGTCAGCAGTTGCATATCGCCACGACAGTTTCCCGCAGCCGCGAACGGACCTTTACCCTGAACCGCGTATATTACCGCTTCGACCCGCTGCCAGAGGGCTACCAGTGCGAGTACACGCTCAGCCGTGGCAACGTGTGCAGCAGGTCCGGTTCATGATGCGCCGTTTGACCCGAATCTACGGGCTCGCCCTGGGCTACTGCCTGGCGGCGGCCGCCAGCGCCGTGGATACCCGCGAACTGGATGTCAACCTGGTGATCTTCGAACCGGGGCTGGAAGCGAACCCCGCGCAACACCGATCACTCGGTATCTTCCCGCGGATTCGCGAACTGGAAGCTCGTTATCTACCCTTCGCCCTGCGCGACTTGATGGTTCAAACCCAACAGTGGGGCCCGGTGCGGGTATTGCCGGAGCCAGACCCGGAAAGTGAGTTGCTGATCACCGGAAGCATCATCCATTCCGATGGCGTCAACCTGCAACTGGCGCTCAAGGCAGTCGACAGCACCGGCCGCGAGTGGCTCAATCAAACTTACTCTGAAACAGCCCCCGATACGGACTTTCAATCCCGTTCCCTGCACCAGGAGCAACCTTTCCGGGAACTTTATGCGCAGATCAACCGTGACTTGCAGGCCCGCGCCCGGCAACTCAGCGCACGGCAGCTCGAACACATCCAGCAGGTCGCCCTGTTGCGCTATGCCCGCTCCCTGGCGCCACAAGCTTTCAGCGGCTACCTGTCACAACAGGAGGGCGGCTATGTGCTGGAGCGGCTGCCTGCCGATGATGATCCGATGCTGGCCCGTGTTCTGCGCTTGCGGGAGCAGGAATATCTGTTCATCGATACGGTCGATGGCCAGTACGCCAGGCTTTTTGTTGAACTTGGGCCCAGCTACGACCTGTGGCGGCAGCTCAATCGCGAGCAGGTGCTGTACCAGAGGCTCTATGAAGACCGTTTGTCGGAACGCAAACCTCCGCGCAAGGGCAGCTACCAGTCAATGAAACGCTCGTATCTCAACTTCAAGTGGGCCAAGGTACAGCAACAGGAATCGGCGCGGCTGGCGGAGGGGCTGGCCAATGAAACACAACCCACCTTCCTTGAGCTTGAGGGCCGGGTCGTGGAGTTGAACGGCAGCCTGCAAGATCAATACCGGGAGTGGCGAGAGCTGTTACGGGAGATTTTTCAACTGGAAGCCAGGGCCGGCTGATCAATCGTTGTGCGGCGGGAAAGTCTTTACCGAGCAGCCTGTCGGGCTTGGGCGTCCGTAGCGAGGGAAAGACCGTTTTGAGTCATTTTTTCTGCAATTCTGAGGCGAATAGTGGTTCTATTTAACGAAGAATTGCAGAAAAAAGGGCCAAAACGGCTTTTCCGCAGT
>JAPOQD010000113.1 GCA_026710905.1 Halieaceae bacterium | reverse complement strand
TCCCTGAGCGCGGCCCGTACGTGCGCTGGCAATTCCGTAGTGGCACGCCAATCCAGCGTTCACCAGCACCGTAGGGGCTTGCCATGGCAAGCACCCTTCGGGCACACGGCCCGCGGGTCGCACATGTGCGACCCCTTGGTCCCGCGACGAGCGCTGGCGCCATTTTCGGGGTAATACTTGCGGGAGGCTATTGCCTTTTCGAAAAACATACTTGAAAGTAGAAACCCCGAACTTCCAGTATTTTGATGGGAGCGCAGAAGGTGACCGATAAAGACCTATCCGACAACGCCGGGTCTCCGTTCAGCCGCACGGCGCAGCATGGCGCCAAGCGCGCAGCCATCCTGTCGCAGGCATCCAGACTGTTTAATCTTCGCGGCTCGCGTTCCACCACTCTGCTCGACATCGCCGGCAGTCTTGGCCTGACCAAGACCAGCCTTTATTACTACGTCAAGACCAAGGAGGAGTTGATCTTCCAGTGCTACCTGAGTGCCCTGGACAAACAGATGCGGGGACTGGACCAAATAGAAAAGCGCCACCGCAGTGGCCTTGAGCGCCTGCAGGCTGTGTATCGAGATCACTTTTTCGACTGTCGTGAAGCCCTGGAGGGGCGCCGCACGCATCGGGCCGCCCTGTTGGAAATCGCCTCACTGAAAGGCCGGCGCCGACACCAGGTGGAGCAGCAATATATCCAGTTGTTTTTGCGGATACGCCGGTTCGTACAGGAGGGCATTGCCGAGGGCAGCATTCGGCCGGTGGAAAGTTCCGCAGTCACCCTGTGCCTGATCGGTAGTCTTCAGTGGACCTTCAACTGGATACGCACGGTTCCTCCAGAACGGCTTGACGCCGTCGGCGAGGCGGCCTGCGACTTGCTGGTCAACGGTCTGATCCCGCAGTCGGCCCAGTACCGTTTCGGAGATTTTGATTTTTCCGCGCTGTATGGCTCAAGCGGACTCCAGGGCTTTGACCGTAAAAGCCAGAACCAGATGAAGCAGGACGCTTTCTACAAGACAGCAACCCGGTTTTTTAACGAGAGGGGATTTGCCGGCGCCGCACTGGACGAAATAGCGGAAACACTGGAGGTGACCAAGGGCGCCTTTTACTACCATATCAAGAACAAGGAAGACCTGCTCTACAACTGTTACCAGCGCTCCCTGGAAATGGCCCGGCGCCAGTACGATGCGGCACGGGTTTGCTCCTCAGGCCTGGAACGCCTGGACTATGTTTGCCGGGCCGCTTTCCATGTACAGAACTCCTTCGACGGGCCGATGATCCGTTACAATTCCATCACCGCCTTGCCCGCACCGAGACGCCGAAAAATTGTCGCGGCAACGGAGGCCTTGAATAACCGTTTTGGCCAGACCCTGCGCGACGGCATAGAGGACGGCAGTGTTCGCAACGTGGATGTGGAAACCACCCAGGAACTAATCAGCAGCGCCATCAATGCCAGCATGGATTTGCCGATGTGGCGCAAGATGGAAGACGTTGATCAGGCTTCGCGGGAATATTTCGACTGTTTCTTCAACGGCCTCAAGCCACGTTGAAGCGCCGCCCACAGAGAGTGTTTCGGCAGCCGCGGCGGAAGCCTGGAGCCTAACCCGCATATCTCACCAACCTCCTGCTGTGGCCGCCGCATCACTCGCCGTGGCGGTGCGTACTCCTCCAAGCCGCTTCGACATAGCGTCAACTATGCCTTCAGCTTCTTTCCGTCCGTG
>JAPOQD010000168.1 GCA_026710905.1 Halieaceae bacterium | reverse complement strand
CGTACTTCCTCAAGCCGCTTCGACATAGTGTCAGCTATGCCTTCAGCGTCTTTCAGTCCGTGCGCCCCGCCACAGCGGCGCTTCAGCGCCCTCGCGACGAACGCTGGTGAAATATGCGGGCTAGGAATAACGGTATCAGTTGCGGGAATGCGCGGTATTGGCGCCGTGAACTGCCCGGCATCCGCCCGGTACGCTATAATCTGCGGGCTTTTTTGTAACCGTTCCGGGGAAAGTATCTGTGCTTGAAGCCTATCGTCAACACGAAACAGAACGTGCGCGCCTGGGGATTCCCCCAAAACCGCTCAATGCCGAGCAGGTGACCGGACTCGTTGAACTGCTGAAAAGCCCCCCCGCCGGAGAAGCCGAGTTCCTGCTGAAACTGATCACTGACCGGGTACCCCCCGGTGTGGATGAAGCCGCCTATGTAAAAGCGGGTTTTCTCTCCGCCATCGCCAGGGGTGAGGCCGATTCGCCGTTGATTGATACATTCGCCGCGGTAAAACTGCTCGGCAATATGCACGGCGGCTACAACGTGGAAACTCTGGTCGGCCTGCTTGGCGACCAGGCCCTGGGCGCCGCCGCCGCCGCGGAACTCAAACACACCCTGCTAATGTTCGACGCCTTTCACGACGTCGCTGAACTGGCCAGACAGGGAAACGCCAATGCCCGCGAGGTGCTGCGGTCATGGGCGGAGGGCGAGTGGTTTAGCTGCCGCCCGGAGGTTCCCGAATCCATCAAGGTGGTGGTGTTCAAGGTCCCCGGCGAAACCAACACCGATGATCTGTCACCGGCGCCGGACGCCTGGTCCCGGCCCGACATCCCTCTGCATGCCCTGGCCATGTACAAGATGAGCCGCGAGGGTCTCGAACCTGATGAACCCGGAGTCAGGGGCCCCATCGCGCAGATTGCCGGCATCAAGTCCGCGGGATTGCCGGTGGCCTTTGTCGGCGATGTGGCCGGCACCGGTTCCTCGCGCAAATCCGCCACCAACTCGGTGCTCTGGTTTTTCGGCGATGATATCTGCGGCGTTCCCAACAAGAGAGGCGGCGGCATTTGTATCGGCGGCAAGATAGCGCCCATTTTCTACAACACCATGGAGGATGCCGGCGCCCTGGTGTTCGAGGCGCCAGTGGAAAAACTGAACATGGGCGACCGTGTTGAAATCCGACCCCATGAAGGAAGGATTGTTTCTGAAAACGGCGCTGTCTTGACGGAGTTTGCCCTCAAATCCGAAGTTCTGCTGGATGAAGTGCGTGCCGGTGGCCGTATCAACCTGATTATCGGCCGCGGCCTGACCAGCCGGGCGCGGGAGGCCCTGGGTCTGGGTATGTCAGATCTGTTCCGGCGTCCACAACAGCCCCGGGACAGCGGCAAGGGCTACACCCTGGCCCAGAAAATGCTCGGTAAAGCCTGCGGCGTCAAGGGGGTGCGCCCAGGAACCTATTGCGAACCGCGGATGACCACGGTAGGTTCACAGGACACCACCGGCCCCATGACTCGCGACGAGTTGAAAGATCTGGCCTGCCTGGGTTTTTCCGCCGATCTGACCATGCAGTCCTTTTGCCATACCGCGGCCTACCCCAAGCCGGTGGATATCGATACCCAACACAGCCTCCCGGATTTCTTCATGACCCGCGGCGGGGTTTCACTGCGCCCCGGTGACGGTATCATCCATTCCTGGCTCAACCGCATGCTGTTGCCCGACACGGTCGGCACCGGCGCTGATTCCCATACCCGCTTTCCCATGGGCATTTCCTTCCCCGCGGGTTCCGGCCTGGTGGCCTTTGCCGCCGCCACCGGGGTGATACCCCTGGATATGCCGGAGTCGGTACTGGTTCGTTTTCACGGTGAGATGCAGCCGGGAATCACCCTGCGGGACCTGGTGCACACCATCCCCTACTTCGCCATCCGGCAGGGCTTGCTGAGTGTGGAGAAGAAAAACAAGAAAAACATTTTCTCCGGCCGAATTCTGGAAATAGAGGGTTTGGGCGACCTCACCGTCGAGCAGGCTTTCGAACTCTCCGACGCCTCCGCAGAGCGCTCGGCCGCAGGTTGCACAATCGCGCTGAATGAGTCTTCAGTCATCGGCTATCTCAAGTCCAACATTGTCTTGCTGCGCTCGATGATCGCCGACGGCTACGGCGAGGCCCGCACCCTGGAACGGCGCGCCCGCAAGATGGAAGATTGGCTGGCCGCGCCAGAGTTGCTGAAGGCCGATGCGGATGCCGAGTACGCCGCGGTCATAGAGATTGATCTGAACCAGGTAACCGAGCCCGTGGTGTGCGCACCGAACGATCCGGACGATGCCAGGCTATTGTCCGAAGTGGCCGGAGATCAGATCGATGAAGTCTTCATCGGTAGCTGCATGACCAATATCGGTCACTTCCGCGCCGCCGGCAAACTACTGGAACAATATCAGGGCAGCCTTTCCACGCGCTTGTGGATAGTGCCGCCGACCAAAATGGATGAGCACCAATTGATGGAGGAAGGTTACTACAGCATTTTTGGCAGGGTAGGCGCGCGTACGGAAATGCCGGGATGCTCCCTGTGCATGGGCAACCAGGCGCGAGTGACGCCGAACTCCACGGTGTTGTCCACCTCGACCCGCAACTTCCCCAATCGCCTTGGCGATGGCGCCAACGTCTACCTGACTTCCGCCGAACTGGCTTGCGTGGGCGCCATTCTCGGGCGTCTGCCGACTGCGGATGAATATCAGCGCTATGCCGCCCGCCTGGAGGCCATGGGGGAGGAGATATACCGCTACATGAATTTTGATCAGATTGCCGAGTTTCAGGCCAATGCGGAAACCGGCGCCCGCATTGCGGCCATGGAAATCCAGGAAGTAAGCGTCTAGCAGCCTGTCGGGCTTGGGCGTCCGTAGCGAGGGAAAGACCGTTTTGAGTCATTTTTTCTGCAATTCTGAGGCGAATAGTGGTTCGTGTAACGAAGGATTGCAGAAAAAAGGGCCAAAACGGCTTTTCCGCAGTAGG
>JAPOQD010000121.1 GCA_026710905.1 Halieaceae bacterium | reverse complement strand
TTTTCCATGTCCGCGCACAAGATGTACGGCCCCAAGGGTATGGGCGCGCTGTACGTGCGGCGCAGGCCGCGGGTCCGGCTGGAAGCCCAGATTCACGGTGGCGGCCACGAGCGCGGTATGCGTTCCGGCACCCTGGCGACCCATCAGATTGTCGGCATGGGGGAAGCGGCCGCCATTGCCCGCCGTGAAATGGCGGAGGAAGCTCAGCGGCTGATGCGCCTGCGCCAGCGTTTCTGGAATGCGATCAGCGATATTGAGGAACTGCATCTGAACGGTGATGCAACCCGGCGCCTGCCGGGAGCGCTCAATGTCAGTATCAATTATGTCGAGGGTGAGTCACTGATCATGTCGCTCAAGGACCTGGCGGTTTCCAGCGGCTCGGCCTGTACCTCGGCCAGCCTGGAGCCCTCGTATGTACTGCGGGCCCTGGGTCTGAGTGATGAATTGGCGCACAGCTCCCTGCGTTTCAGCTTTGGCCGGTTCACCACCGAGCAGGAAGTGGACTACGCTGCCGGGCAGTTGCGCCATGCGGTGGAAAAATTACGTGAACTGTCGCCCTTGTGGGACATGTATCAGGATGGTATCGATCTGAGCAAGATCGAATGGGCGGCTCATTAAGGACAGGAGGTAATCATGGCTTATAGTGAAAAGGTACTGGACCATTACGAGAACCCGCGCAATGTGGGCAAGTTGGACGATGCCGATGCCGCGGTTGGCACCGGCATGGTCGGCGCGCCCGCCTGCGGCGATGTGATGCGTTTGCAGATCAAGGTGGGTGATGACGGGGTGATTGAGGACGCGAAATTCAAGACCTATGGTTGCGGATCAGCGATTGCCTCCAGCTCCCTGCTCACCGAATGGGTCAAGGGCAAGCACCTGGACCAGGCCGAGCAAATCCGCAATACGGAAATTGCCGAGGAATTGGCCCTGCCGCCGGTGAAAATCCACTGCTCGGTGTTGGCGGAAGACGCCATCAAGGCGGCGGTAGCCAATTTCCGTGAGAAGCGGGGCGCCTGAAGCATGGGCATTTCCCTTACCCAGGCCGCCGCTGACCACGTCAGGCGGCACCTTCAGCAGCGCGGCCAGGGGCTTGGCATTCGCGTTGGTGTGCGTACTTCGGGCTGTTCCGGTATGGCCTACGTGCTGGAGTTTGTCGATGAATTGCAGCCGGAAGACCAGATATTCGACGATTGCGGCGTACCGGTAGTTGTCGACCCCAAGAGCATGGCTTACCTGGAGGGCACCGAGTTGGATTTTGTCAAGGAGGGCCTTAATGAGGGCTTCCAGTTCAACAACCCCAATGTTGCCGCGGAGTGCGGTTGCGGCGAGAGCTTTACTGTCTGACCCTTGGATTTTTCCCAGTCATATTTTGAGCTGTTCGAATTACCGCAGCGGTTCGAACTGGATACGGATGTGCTGGCGCGGCGCTATCGCGAATTACAGATGCATTTGCACCCCGACAAGCACGCTGCGGCGGGCCCGCAGGAACAGCGCCTGGCGGTACAGTACTCGGCATTTGTAAACGGCGCCTTCCATACCCTGAAACAACCCCTGCCGAGGGCGCTGTACCTGTTGAATCTGGCCGGCTGGGACAAGGAGCGGGTGGCGGCTCAGCCCGTGGCGGGTGATTTCCTGCTGCAGCAAATGGAGTTGCGGGAAGCTCTGGAGCGTATCCACGGCCTGGTGAACCCGGAGGCGGGCCTGGAACACTTGCAGGATGAATTGGCTGCCGGCTGGTCAGAGCACAGTGGCGAGTTGAGTGCGGCGATGGCTGATGAAGACTGGAATGAAGCGGCGGCGGCAGTGGTCAAAATGCAGTATCTGGATAAACTTCGCAGCGAAGTGACCGCCCTGGAAAATTCTCTGCTGGACAGTTGACTGGGACCCACGGCAATGGCCTTGTTAAAAATCCTGGAGCCCGGACAAACTATTGCGCCACAGCAACGCAGGATTGCCCTGGGTATTGACCTTGGCACCACCAACTCCCTGGCCGCCACGGTGCGCGATGGCCGCGCCGAAGTTCTGCAGGCTCCCGAGGGAGGTGTGCTGTTGCCGTCGGCGGTCTATTACGGCGCGGACGGGCTGCTGACAGGCCGGCAGGCCCTGGCCCGGCTTGGCGATTCCCCCCAGAACACCTTGCAATCCTTCAAGCGCATGATGGGCCGCGGTAGGGAGGATGTGGCGCACAGCGGCTACCGCCTGGCGAAGTCGGAGGGGGGCATGCTGCGTTTCGACACGGCCGCGGGCGAAATCAGTCCGGTGCAGGCTTCCGCAGAAATACTCAAGGCCCTGGCCGCACAAGGCGTTGAGACTTTGGGAGCAGAGTTGGATGGCGTGGTTATTACGGTTCCCGCCTACTTTGACGATGCGCAACGCCAGGCCACCAAGGATGCCGCCACCCTGGCCGGCCTGAAGGTCCTGCGTTTGCTTAATGAGCCCACCGCGGCAGCCGTCGCCTACGGCTTGGACAGCGGGCAGGAAGGGGTGGTCGCGGTCTATGATCTGGGTGGAGGCACCTTTGATATCTCCATCCTGCGCCTGCATCGAGGGGTTTTCGAGGTGATGGCCAGCGGCGGCGACAGCGCTCTCGGTGGTGATGATCTGGACCGGGCGATCGTCGATTGGTCCGTCTCGGAACTGGGTCTGGACGAGGTTTCCGACACCCAGTACCTGCTGGCCCTGGCGGCGGCCCGGCGCGTCAAGGAAAGCCTTTCCGAACAACATCAGGCCGGCCTGGAAATTTTCGGGCAGGCGCTGAGCCTGTCCCGCGAGCAATTGGAAAAGCTGATTCAACCTCTGGTCAAACGCAGCCTGCGCAGTTGCCGGCGGGCCCTGCGCGATGCCGGGGTGAGCAGCGCGCAGGTAGAACAGGTGGTCCTGGTAGGGGGCTCCACCAGGGTGCCCCTGGTACGGGCCGCAGTGGCGGAATTTTTTGGCCGTGAACCCCTGTTTTCCATCGACCCGGATACCGTGGTGGCGGTGGGGGCGGCCATCCAGGCCGATGTGCTGGTGGGTAACAAACCCGATCAGGAATTGTTGTTGCTGGATGTGATTCCCCTGTCCCTGGGGCTGGAAACCATGGGCGGGCTGGTGGAGCGGATTATCTCTCGCAATACCACCATTCCCGTGGCCAAATCCCAGGAGTTCACCACCTACCAGGACGGTCAGACCGCCATGGCCATTCATGTGTTGCAGGGAGAGCGTGAACTGTCCGCCGATTGCCGTTCCCTGGCCCGTTTTGAACTCAGGGGCATCCCCCCGATGGTGGCCGGCGCCGCCCGAATCCAGGTGACCTTTCAGGTAGACGCGGATGGTTTGCTCGGCGTGACCGCGCGGGAACAGGCCACCGGGGTGCAAAGCAGCATTACCATAAAGCCCTCCTATGGCTTGGCTGAAGACGAGATTGCCAGCATGCTGAAGGCTTCCTGGGAACACGCCGGGAAAGACCTGCAAGCTCGCCAATTGGCCGAACAACGCGTCTCCGGGCAACAGTTGTTGCAGAGCCTGCAAAACGCCATCGGCGCGGACGCCGGCCTGCTGAACGCGGACGAATTGCAGAAACTGCAGGCGGCGATGGCGGAACTCGGCAACCTGCTGAACGTCTGCGAAGACTCTGCCGCACTGAAAGGCGCCATTGAAGCGTTGGGACGTCACAGCGAAGCCTTCGCCGCCCGCCGCATGGACGCCACCATCAGCAGGGCGCTGACCGGCGTATCCATCGATGAACTCGATGCCGGCAAAGTGGGGGAGTCCTGATGCCGCGCGTGGTGGTGCTGCCCAACGAGCAGTTGTGCCCCGAGGGCGTGGTGCTTGAGGTTGAGAGCGGAGAGAGTGTGTGCGAGGCGCTGTTGCGTAATGATGTGGAAATCGAACACGCTTGCGAGATG
>JAPOQD010000056.1 GCA_026710905.1 Halieaceae bacterium | reverse complement strand
CGACAAGGTGTATCGGGCGGACCCATTGCAACATGCCTGCCACCCTGTGAAGTCGAACAAGGGAGCGCCAGATAGTAACGGTGTGATCTTAGCAGACATCGAAGCAGAAGAAGGGGTAGAGCAGTTTCTTGCAGAGTTGGTCGCGGAGGTGAGAATGGGTTGTTCAAACTTCCGGCGACAACTCCCTGGAAGAGAGAGCGCATGCCTTGACATGAAGCACATCGGAAAGCCGTGTACGGGAAAACCGTATGCACGGTTTGATGAGGGGGGGCAGGGCCACCTGCTCCCTACTCTACCGGTCAGCCCCTCCCCGGTCAGCCCCGGTCAGCCTACGGCACAGGCTATTGGGGGCTTGCCCTGGCTACTGCAGCTTTACCAGGGGGAATCCCGATGGAAGTGGATAGTTCCGTGTGCCAGGTTTTGAGTCCACAATCCGGTTGACGCACCCTGCTGCGCCGACTATTCTAGCTAGGTTAGCTAAATAAGAGGTACGGAACATGCTGGTCAACGTTCACGATGCGAAATCCCAGCTTTCCAAGCTGATCACCGCCGCGGAGGCCGGCGACGAAGTGGTCATCGCCCGCAAGGGCAAGCCAGCGGTCAGGCTTGTGCCCGTAAAGGGAGACGGATTCCGCTTCGACACTCTGGCCCACTTGGCCTGCGCCGCCCCCGACTTCAACGAACCGACGGACGAGGGTGAACTGTCCCTGTGGGAAAGCGAGTCTTGAGCGCCGTCCTGCTCGACACGCATGCGTGGATATGGAGCCTCCTGGACTCGATGCGTCTCGGCGATTCCGTCAAGTCGGCCATTGTCGAGGCAGACTCCGTCCACGTCAGTCCGATCAGTATCTACGAGGTGGTGGGGAAGGCCCGGTTGGGTAAATGGCCGGAGATCGCGCCGCACGTTGGCGCCCTCGTGGCGGAGCGGCAGACCCTTTCCGCTCCCTTCACCCGCGCAATCGCGGCCCGGGCCGGCATACTTGATTGGCCGCATCGGGATCCGTTCGACCGCCTCATTGCCGCAACCGCCATCGAACTCGGCTACCCGCTGGTCTCCAAGGATGCCGAATTCGATGCGCTCGACGGAGTTCGGGGCTGGCAGGGCCGGATCTGGTCCTGGCCCGCCGGGAATGTGTTGGAAGTCTGAGAATGGATATGGATAGGGCAGAAATTACCCTGATTACCCTGGTTGTCTACCAGTTGGTTCTGATAGGCATAGGCGTTTGGGCTTCACGGCGAACTGCAAGTGGAGAGGACTTCTTTCTCGCCGGGCGTGGCCTCGGGCCAGTAGTGGCGGCGCTCAGTTATTCTTCCAGCGCCGCATCCGCCTGGGTGATGCTCGGTTTGAGTGGAATTGCCTATCTGTACGGAGTGTCCACCTTGTGGGTGGCGTTGGGTTCCATCTCTTCCATGTTTGTGGTCTGGTTCTGGGTTGCCCCACGCCTGATGCGGTTCAGCCGTGAGCATTCGCACCTCAGTTTGACCGGGGTGATCGCCCACGAAGTCGGCGGCCGCATGCGGCCTGCCCTGCTTTTGCTGGCCTCGGCCATCATCGTATTCTCTTTTGTTTTTTATGTGGCCGCGCAGTTTCAGGGTGCCGGCGCCACCTTTGCCTCTACCTTCAATCTTTCCATGTCCGCCAGCATTCTGCTCGGGGCCACTGTAATTGTTATCTACACCTTGCTCGGCGGCTTCTGGGCCGTCAGCCTCACCGATGCTGTGCAGGGTACGTTGATGGCGGTTACCGCTCTGGCGCTGCCGGCGGCGGCCTGGTTCGCAGTGGGGGGCTGGTCGGGACTGACCGCAGGCCTGGCCGCATCCGCAGACGCCGCACTGCTCAGTTTTACCGGAGGCAACGTGGGATGGTTTGCCCTGGGCATTATTTTTGGGGGCCTCAGTATCGGTTTGGGAACCTTCGGCCAACCCCATCTGATGGCCCGTGTCATGGCGCTGCGAGACGAAACTGCGATGCGGCAGGCGCGCTGGCTAACGGTGTTCTGGTATTTGTTGGTGTTTCTGGGCATGTGGTTCCTGGGGCTGGTGGGTCATGTATTGCACACGGGACTGGAAGATGCGGAATCGATCTTTTTCGTGATGCTCAACAATTTGTTCCCGCCTGTGCTCGGGGCGGTATTCCTGGCCGCGGTGCTGTCGGCCATCATGTCCACCGCTGACAGTCAATTGCTGGCGGCGGCAGCGGCGATTGCCCAGGATCTGGGCCTGGGTTCGAGCAACCAGCGCCGCTTGTTGTTTTTCTCCCGCCTGACCATCGTCGTGCTTGCCGGCAGCGCGGCGCTGGTCGCCCTGTACCTGCCGCAACAGATCTTCAACCGGGTGTTGTTTGCCTGGATGGCGCTGGGCGCCGCATTCGGCCCAACATTGTTTGCCAGATTGGTTGGCATGCAGGTCCGCCCTGCCGGAGTAGTACTGTCCATTCTGCTGGGTTTTGTGCTGACGGTCATACTTTCGCTGAGAGCTGATGCTCCCGGCGATATCGCCGAACGCCTGCTGCCGTTTTTGGCAGCAGGAGCAACCTTGCTGCTGTTTCGGCAATCGGCTGCGGTTACACGGTCACGCCAGGCGGCTTAGTCAATATACTCGAACAGACTGACCACTTTCTCCACCCCCTTGTGGGAGCTGGCGCTTGCCTGAATTCTCTCCGCTTCCGAGCGGCTGGCCAGGCCCAGCAGGTAGACTACGCCGTTTTCAGTGACCACCTTGACCCGGAGCCCCTGAATTTCCGAGTCCAACAACATGTTGGCCTTGACCTTGGTGGAGATCCAGTTGTCGTTGGTACGGGCGAGTAAGGTCGTGTTGCCGGCAATTTCGAGTTCGTTGTAGATTCGGCGCACGTCACGCACCCCTTTGACGATCTCCGAAACCTTGTCCTTCAGCGCCTGGCTGGGCACCTGGCCGACAATCAGTACGTAACCGTTGTAGCTGGCAACAGTGATATGGGAGGCTTTGAGCTGTTCATCGGCCGCATTGATATTGACCATGGCTCGCAACTCCAGCGTTTCGTCGTCGACCACACTCCCCAAACTGCGTTTTCCAGGGTCGTGGCTTACCGGTTCGGAAGCGGTATTGCTGATCACACTGGTGCAAGCGGACAGGGAGAACAGCAACAGCAGCAATACAGTTCTGCCGGTCAGCATCGAAGTTAAAGTTGTCATGAGTGGTAGCTTCCAAAAAGTGATTGATCGATTTGTTCGCACAGGCAATGTATCAACATCATGTGCAGTTCGGCAATTCTGGGTTCTTGCAGGCTCTCCACATGCAGTTGGCAGTCTTCCGGCAACAGCAGACTGGAGATATTCGGACAGTCACCACCGCTCAGAATAACCACTGTCATGCCGCGTCCATGGGCCGCGCGAACTGCCTGAATGACGCTGGCGTGAGCTTCGCCCACGGTCACTCCCAACAACAGGTCACCGTCTTGCCCGAGGGCTGATACCTGTTTCGCGTAAACCTCGCTGCCGCCACTGCCGGCAGCAATGGCCGACAGGGTATTGGCATCGCTGCCGAGCGCCATGGCGGGCAGGGCAGGGCGGTCGTGTTCATAGCGATGCAACAGGCTGGTGCAGAAGATTTGCGCCAGGGCATTGCCCGAACCGTTGCCGCAGGCCAGGATCTTGCGTTCGCCGAGCAGGGCTTGACTGCAAAGCTGTCCGGCATGCTCAAGTTGCGGCGCCAGCCGGTCAACCGACATCGTTATCAGTTCGACGGTTTCCTGAAAACCCCTGACAATTGCCTGGTAGTGGTCCATTGCTCAGGCCGTAAATGCATGGGTCAGCCATTGTACATGATCTTCACCCTGTTTTGACCTGGCCGGGCCCATTGCCACCACATCAAAACGGCAGGAAAGCTCTGCATACCGGGGATATTTAAGCAGGAAGACTTGAGCCGCGCGAATCAGCTTCCTTTGTTTTGCCAGGGTGACCGATTCTGCTGCGCTGGCGTAGCGGGTGTTACTCCGAAACCTGACTTCAACAAACACCAATTCCTCAGCGTCGCGGCATACCAGATCTATTTCTCCACTCCGGCAGCGGAAGTTACGTGCGATGACGACCAGCCCGCGCTTCTGCAAGTACTGTGCGGCGTGCTGCTCGTGAATATTTCCCGCAGTGTGCATTCGTCAGTGTCAGTCGTATCCGGCAACCGGTACGCCGCCAATCATGCGGGCAGGTTGCAGCTGACGGTGAATTCGGCCTTCAGCGTCCATACTGAGCAGGCCGCCGTGGCCCCGCACCCGGTAGCCGGGATTGATCCGCATCGGCGCCAGCCGCCAGTGTAGTAAAAAGGCGTCGGCGCCAAGAGCAGCCATGGCCGAAAGCCTGCCATGCTGCGAAAGTTGCTCTTTCATCTCATCCCTGGAGTCCAGCAGCCAGGGGGCTTCCACCAGGAGAATGCCGTTCAGGTCCCGGTCCCGGCGCGGGCTGGGCTGGCCGCTGAATACATGGGAGGTGGAGTACACGGGAAGGTTTCCGGCGTAGTGGTAGGCCAGAAGGGGTTTCAATGCCCGCGCCTCGCTGGCATTTCCGGTGAGTAGAAATACGCTGTCGATGTCTCGACGCCGGCGCGGAGAAAATTCCAACTGGGCGCCCAGCGCTTGACTGATCTGCTCGGCACGTTGCTCGCTACCTACCAGGCCCAGCGCATCCCGTAAGCTGCTGGAGTAATCATCACGGCCGCTGTAGACCGCCCGAGCGGTAATTGTGCCCCGCAGTTGGTTCCAGACCTGGGTAAAACTCTGATACACCGTTGTTCCAAAGCTGTCGGCCGAATGGATGAGCAGTGCTCGCCTGGCCCCCTTGCCGTAAGCCAAGCGGGCCAGTTGGCTGGCTTCATCTTCCGGGGCCAGCGCCATTTGGTACAAATTCGCAGCCGTGTGTTCGAACCAGTTCAGGGCCAATACAGGGACGGGAACGTCGGCTCGCCACTGGCTCAGCCGTTGCCGGCTCAGGGGGCCGACAATTAACTCCGCACCGGATGCGATAGCGGCCCCATAGGCGGCGCCGACATCGCTAAAGTCGTTGACATCCAGCACTTCCATGGTCTGGCTGGGCCAGGACTGGGCGCGGGCCTCGAACAGGGCCCCCAGAAAACCATCGACAATGGCTGCACCGGCGGCGGCCAGAGGCCCACTCATCGGCAGCACCAGGGCCACACTGGCGGGCGCCTGCACGGGTTGCTGACCAACTCCGTCCGGTGGCGTCAGCGCGGCGGGGTGTTGTGGATAATGACCTTGCCAGCGCTGCCAGGCGGCATTGCGGCCGCCTGTGGTCAACTCCCGGCGTGAATGGATCATGGCCAATTCCAGCCAGCCCTGCCACTGCTTGCCGGTACCGGCGCGACCCAGCTCTTCCAGTATTTTGCCGAGCGGTGTACTTTGCAGGTCATGCCAGATCTGGTCGATGAGTTCGGAGCGCCGTTCAGAATCCAGGCCCCGGCCGAGAAGACTGGCGCCGTACCGGGCGCTGCGCAGGGTGGAATCGCCGCCCCGGAGCAACCGTAACCGCCATTGCTGTATTGGCCAAAGTTCCGCCGAGCCGGCCGCTAACTCGGCGAGCGCCAGCTCTGCGACCTGTTCCGCCCGCTGCAGTTCTCCCTCAAGGTAATGCAGTTGGATTTGCAGTTCCCTGTAGCTGACCAGTTCCGCGGCAGACAACAAGCTGGGGTCCAATTGCGCCAACGCGGCAGCAGCGGGAGCCAGTTGGTCAAGTTCCCGTAGCTGCAGGGCAATCGAGGCCAATAGCAGCTGGTTCGCACTGGGTGGGGTGGGGACGGGCTCAGGCAGGGAGGGTACAGGGGGCGGTATGTCGATGGCCGTGGTGGTCTCACCGCCACCGGGGGGCTGGCCGGCGCAGGCGCTGAGTAACAGCGCCAATGCCGGCAGGGCGACTTGGTGTAGTATGGTGGCGTTTTTCATGGATCGGTTCTGGAAGCAGTGTGAAGCGCGGGAATGCACTGTATGTGGTGGCTACGCCCATCGGCAACCTGGCCGACATGGTACCCCGTGCCGTGGAAATATTGAAATCGGTTGACCTGGTCGCCGCGGAGGATACCCGGCGCAGCCGCAAGTTGTTTCATCATTTCGGTATCGATACTCCGCTGTTGGCTTATCACGATCACAGTGACCGCAAAGTTCTTGAACGCCTGACGGTTTTGCTTGATTCCGGCAAGTCGGTGGCGCTGATTTCCGATGCCGGCACCCCGTTGATCTCGGACCCCGGCTACCGGCTGGTTCACCACGCCCACCAGGTGGGTTGGCGGGTGATTCCCATACCTGGCCCCAACGCCGCTGTTACGGCTCTTTCGGTAGCGGGTTTACCCTCCGGCAGGTTTCGCTTCGAAGGGTTTTTACCTACCACCAGGGCCGGGCGGATACGGCGCCTCAGGGAACTGGAAAGCGAGCCGGATACCATAATTTTCCATGAGGCGCCCCATCGCCTGTTGGCCTGCCTGGAAGATATGCGGGACTGTCTTGGTGCGGAACGTCCGGCGGTGTTGGCCAGGGAATTGACCAAACTCTTTGAAACCATCATCAACGATTCGCTGCAAAAACTGTTGGAACGGGTCGATGCCGACCCGCAACAGCGCCGTGGCGAAATCGTTTTGTTGGTTGCCGGCGCCAAACCACGTAATGCAGCTTTTAGCCCGGATGTGGAACGGCTGCTAAGCATGCTGGCCGCAGAATTAGCACCGAAAAAAGCGGCCGCCCTCGCCGCGGAAATTTCCGGAGTCAGCAAACGGAAACTCTATAACTGGTTGGTAAGCCAGGAGTTGCCGACAGGGGGCGCTGCTAAAAAATGACCGATAAGGGGTGTGCGGCGGCTGTCGGCCGGTCATATGGGGCGCAAACTGATCAAGTTGAAGGTTCGCTGACCCCCGGACGAACCACGCCCCTTAACCCGCGTTGCCGGCTGGGCATCCGGGACGGCAATCAACCCGTCTCGCGGGTTCGCTGCATAGTTAAACAAACCACGCCTGGTAAAATGCCGGTTGCGGGTTTTGCTTGCGGAGAGAGCCGCTATTATTTCCAGCTCAGGCCAATATGAGGGGTGAGAGAAATGTGCACAATGTCAAGATTGATGTCGATGGCAAGCTGCGCCTCTACATTGCCCGGACCGACCCGGGAGTCGCCAACTGGATTGATACGGCTGGCCTTTGCCGGGGCTGTATCTCCATGCACTGGATCAAGCCGGAAGAGGACCGCAATGCGGCTACCATGCTGGTGAAATTGTCCAAGCTTAAGGCCGGTTAGCCCGACATGGAGATACCCACCCGCTTTACCGGCGCCATCGAGAAATTGCACCAGCTAGCCGTAACGGCAGCCGGTCTTGAGGATTTTGGAGACACCTCCTACCGGGAAGCGCTACAGATATTGCTGGAGAGCTACGACAGCAGCGCAAATCTGTCAGAGCTGGGCCGCTACCAGGCCTGGTTTACTCTGCTTAACTGCCTGCGCGGGCGCTTACAGGCAATAGCGGGCATCAGCGCAGGGCACTTGCAGCCGAGTATCGACAAGCCCCTGTTCATTGTCGGTTTGCCACGTACCGGCACCACTGTTCTGCACCGCCTGCTGGCCTCGCAGCCGAATCATCAGGCGCTGGAGAACTGGTTGGGCAGCTTCCCGCAACCACGGCCGCCAAGGAGCCAGTGGGCCGGCCATGAGCAATTTCAGGAGGTGTCCAGTGCCTTGGCTCAACTTGATGAGATGCACCCTGAGTTCAAGAAAATTCACGAAATGTCAGCCGGCGCCGCCGACGAATGCCGCCTGTTACTGATGCAGAGCTTCGTCAACGTATCCTTCCAGTCCAGCGCCAGCATCAATGAGTATGAAGAATGGCTATATGAGGCGGATTTGCGGCCCGCCTATGCCCTGTACCGGGATAGCCTGCGTTTGATCGGCAGCCGCGAGCCGCAGCGGCGCTGGATTTTGAAAGACCCCAGCCACTTGTGGGCCATGGACGTATTGCTGGAGACATTTCCCGATGCCATGGTGATTCAAATCCATCGTGACCCGGTCCAGTTGATTGCTTCGGTGAGCAGCCTGGTGCTCAGCGCACGGCGCATGCTGGACCCGGAAGTGGAGCCGGAGGTAGTGGCGCGGCGTGAATTGCGGCAGTGGAAAAAGGTATGGGACAAAACCCTGGCAGTGCGCAAGCAACATCCACAGCGTTTTATCGATGCATACTTTTCTGACCTCCTGAAAGACCCGGTAGCAGTGGTGGGAGATATCTATCGGCAACTTGGTGAATCGCTGGATACCCGGGAAGACAGGCGGATGCGCCGGTGGATGCGCGAACATCCGCCAGACAAGCACGGTGGTCACAGCTACAGTGTCGGGGAGTTCGGATTGAGCGAGCGGGAAATTCGCGCCGCCTTTGCGGAATACTGCGAGTTTTTCGGGGTGTAGGAAGGTAGGTTCCACAAGCAGGATTCGGGAAATCGGGAACCGGAATTCGGAAGAAAAGTACGGGAGGTCAATGTGAGCAAACGCTTGGAAAACAAGGTAGCCATAGTGACAGGTGCGAGTAACGGAGTGGGCGCGGTCACGGCGCGCCTGTTTGCCGAACAGGGGGCTCGAGTGGTGCTGTGCGCCCGGCGCCGGGAATTACTGGATGAATGCGTCGCTGATATCAGGGTTGGTGGCGGTGTGGCCCGAGGCATAAGCGCTGATGTCACCGATGAGCAGGCCGTGCAAGCCCTGGTGGCGCAGACAGTGGAGGAATTTGGCGGTCTGGATATTGTGGTGAACAACGCCAATGCCCTGGAGCCGGGCATGCTGGCGGAGCAGCCGCTGGCTGGCTGGCGAAAGAGTTTCGAGATTGCCGTGGACGCGCCCATGCTGCTGATGCGTGAAGCCTATCCACACTTGGTGGCCAGACGCGGTGCGGTAGTGAATGTCTCCTCGGTGTGCGCCGATCTGGCGACGCCCGGGGTGGCGGCCTACAGCGCCGCCAAGGCCGGCTTGCAGTCGCTGACCCGCAATGCCGCTATCGAGTGGGCCAGGCAGGGAGTGAGAGTCAACGCGATTATCATTGGCGTTATTCTGACCCCGGCAACGGAAGCCGCCATCCCGGAACCGGAGGCGCAGGAATTTACCGGCCGCTCAGTGCCCCTGGGCCGGATTGGCGAACCCCGCGAGGCCGCCAACGCCATACTGTTCCTGGCCAGTGATGAGGCTTCCTACATTACCGGTGCTGAACTGAATGTCGACGGGGGCCGGGCGGTGGAACTGAACACCGGCGCCGCGAACTGGGAGGAATAAAATGAGCGCTGATCTGAAAGCCCGCCTGGAACGGCTGGAATCCCTGGACGAAATTCGCCAGTTGGCCGCAAAGTACTCTCTGTCGCTGGATATGCGTGACCTGGATGCCCATGTCAATCTTTTTGCGCCTGACATTCGGGTCAGCCGAGAGCTTTCCGGGCGGGGTCATCTGAAGCGCTGGCTGGACGACACTCTGCGCCCGCAATTCACCGGCACCTCGCATCATGTCGGTAACCATGTGATCGAGTTCGATGACGCCGAACACGCCCACGGGGTGGTGTATTCCAAGAACGAGCACGAAACCCCCTGCGCCAATGGTGATACCGAATGGGTGATCATGCAGATGCTGTACTGGGACAATTACCAGCGCATGGAAGGGCGCTGGTATTTTCGCCGCCGCCTGCCCTGTTACTGGTACGCCACCGATCTCAACAAACCTCCTGTGGGCGACAACAAGATGCGCTGGCCAGACCGCGAGCACTATGCCGGGGCCTTCCACGACCTGTGGCCCAGTTGGCGTGAGTTCTGGGACAACCCGCCAGGGGATGAGGAACCGGAAGTGGCGGAGCCTGCGCCGCTGGACCAGTTCCTGAAGCGCATGCGGCGCGGGCAGGCCGAACCCAAAATTCGGGTTCGGTAGGGGGCTTGCCAAGCCTGCGCGGCCGCTGCCGGCGCCCACAATTCCCTAGGGTCCCTGTGCCGGAAGGGTGCTCCATGGAGTACCCTTCGGGCACAGGGACCGCGGGCAGCATATGGCTCGTTGGGGACGCCGCCGGGTCAAGATGAGCTACTATGGAACAATGATCAGGAACAAGGAAACCAAGCATGAACCACCAAGTAAAACCCTGGTTACGCCGCTTTGAAGCTGTCGACGAGTTTCATCTGAGCGCCGATGTGGTGATCTGCGGTTATGGCGGCGCCGGGGCCTCCGCTGCCCTGGAAGCCCGCCGGGCCGGCGCCGAGGTGTTGGTGCTGGAGCGCGCCAGCGGTGGTGGTGGCTCCACCCAGATGTCCAGTTGTGAAATGTACCTGGGCGGCAGTGGCGGCACCGCCCTGCAACAGGCCCTGGGCATGGAGGACAGTACGGAAAATATGCTGGCTTATCTGGTCGAGGCGTTCGGGCCCCATGGCGATGCGGACAAGATACGCTGCTATTCCGAGGGCGCGGCGGCCCATTTTGACTGGGCGGAATCCTTGGGAGTGCCCTACCGGCGTGCGGCTATTCTGGAACGCACCGTGGTGCCCTTCACCGATGAGTCACTGTTGTTCACCGGCAATGAACGCGCATATCCCTTTAACCGGGTCGCCAAGCCGGTGCCTCGCGGCCATGTACCCTCCCGCGAGGGAGATGAAGGCGGACGCATCTTCATGCAGGCCCTGATGGCCAGGGTGGAGGCCGAGGGCAGCGTGATTCTGGCCGATGCCCGGGTACTGGCGGTGCTGCAGGATGATCGGGGCAGGGTGCGCGGCGTAGCCGCAAGGATCGATGGTGAAGAACGTTATATCCGCGCCAGGCGGGGAGTCATCCTCTGCGCCGGGGGGTTTGTCATGAACCGCTCCATGCTCGAGCAGCATGCCGCGCAGGTGCTGCCCTACGGCGAGCCCTACGGGAATCAATGGGATCTTGGCGATGGCATTCAGATGGGTGTGGCGGCCGGCGGCAACGCCATTAACATGAGCGAATGTTTCATCAGTTTCGCCTTTTATCCCCCGGCCAAGCTGACCTATGGCCTGCTGGTCAATGGGCGCGGTCAGCGCTTTGTCAATGAAGACGCGTACCTGGCCAGGCTTGGACATTACGCTGGGATGCAGGATGATCAAAAGGTCTATCTGTTGGTGCAAAACGAGGACTTCGAGCGTTCCCTCTACATGGAAAACACTCCCATTGCCGCTACCGGTGACAGTATGGCGGAGGTAGAGCGGGAAGCGGATTTACCGCCCGGCGCCTTGCAAGCTACCGTGGCCTACTACAATGAACACGCGGCACAGGGCGCCGACCCGCTGTTTCGAAAGCACCCGGATTGGCTCAAACCGCTGGACAAGCCACCCTTCGCCCTGATCAGTTACCACCCCGATGAGGTAAAATACGCCCTTGGTGAAGATACCGGATACTTGATGTTCACACTGGGAGGCCTGGCCACCAAGACCAGCGGCGAGGTTTTGACCAGCGCCGGGGGTATCGTGCCGGGTCTGTACGCGGCGGGCCGCACTACCGCGGGTCTGCCGCGCACCGCCAAGGGTTATGCCAGTGGCATGTCGGTGGGTGACGCCACCTTTTTCGGCCGTCTTGCCGGGCTGGGCGCTGCCGCCAATCTGGAGTGAATCACATGAATCAGCTTCGCTCGGTGTTGTATATGCCGGCTTCCAATCGGCGGGCCATGGACAAGGCCCGGGATCTGCCTTGCGATGCGTTGATCTTTGACCTGGAAGATTCGGTGGCGGTAGAGGCCAAGGAACAGGCTCGAAAGCAGCTACTGGAACAGTTGCAAAGCGGTGGTTACGGCCCGCGTCAGTTGGTGGTGAGGGTCAATGGCGCCACTACGCCCTGGGCGGAAGCGGATCTGCTGGCCCTGGCGCAGGCCGGGGTGGGCACAGTGTGTCTGCCCAAGGTGGAATCCCTGGAACAGTTACAACACAGTCGCGAACTACTTCGCAGCGGACTTTCAGGGGGGGCCGAACCGAACTTGTGGGCGATGATCGAGACCCCTGATGGTGTCTACAATGTCGAACAGATCTGCAGCGCCGGGCCGCCCTTGCAGGCCCTGGTGATGGGCACCACCGATCTGGCCCACGAACTGCGTGTGCCGGTGCGGGCCGACCGCCTCGGCTTGCAGTATGCCCTGTCAAAATGTGTCAATGCCGCGCGTATGGCCAGAATCGTGGTGCTGGACTCGGTATTTTTGAATATTGAAGACAGCCCGGCTTTCCGCTTTGATTGCGAATTCGGCAGGGCGCTTGGTTTTGATGGCAAGACCCTTGTTCACCCAAGCCAGATCGCCGATGCCAACGAGGTGTTCGGGCTGAGCCGGGGGCAGGTCGAATGGGCGCGCCGAGTTATGGCCGCCTGGCGCACGGCCCAGACGGAAGGGAAAGGGGTCACGGTAGTGGATGGCAAGTTGGTGGAAACCATGCATATCGATGAGGCCGAAAGAATTCTGGCCTTGCAGCCTGTCGGGCTTGGGCGTCCGCAGTAGGACGGTCCCAAGTCCGACAGGCTGCCTTGGCGCCGTAACTATAGTTTCACTATCCTGGGAGCAACAGTATGCGTATCGGATTGATGGCCGGAGCTACTTCGGCAATTGGTAAGGGCATCATGGACCTGGTCGAGTTTTCCAGAGATGCCGAGGAGCGGGGTTTCGACAGTATCTGGCTGGCCAATGTTTTCGGCCTGGATGCGGTCGGCGCATGCGCCATGGCAGGTTGGGAAACCGAAAGAATCGAGTTCGGCACGGCGGTGACGCCAACCTATCCGCGTCACCCCGGGGCCCTGGCCCAGCAAGCCTTCACCACCGGTATAGCTTGTGGTGGCCGCTTCGTACTCGGTATCGGTCTGTCTCACCGCCTGGTGATAGAAGACATGTTCGGTATGTCCTACGACAAACCGGCGGCGCACATGAAGGAGTATCTGCAAATCATCGCGCCCTTGCTGGCGCAACAGCCGGTAAATTTTTCCGGACAACAGTTGACCGCCAATCTGGCCCTGGATGTTGCCGGCGCAAGCCCGGTGCCGTTGTTGGTGGCGGCGCTGGGTCCGGCCATGCTGAAACTGGCCGGAACGTATTCCGCCGGTACAATTACCTGGATGACGGGTCCGAAAACCATTGAAAATCACATTATTCCCAACATCAACACGGCGGCGCAGGTGGCCGGCCGGCCCACTCCCCGTATCGTTTGTGGTATGCCGGTTGTTTTGACCCATGATGTGACCGCTGCAAGAGAGGTAGTCGGCAAGCAACTCAGAATATACGGCTCCCTGCCTTCCTATCGGGCCATGCTGGACCGGGAGGGGGTGGCGGGCCCGGCGGAATTGGCGCTGGTGGGGGATGAAACAGTGCTGCGTGCGGATATCCAGCGCCTGCGTGATGCCGGTGTGACCGATTTCAATGCGGCAATCATACCCCTGGAAGAGGGAAGCCTGGAGTTGACCCTGGACTTGTTGCAATCCGAGTTGGCCGGATAGCCTCACAACGCGCTATCAGGCGCCATGTGCCCGGAGGGTGCCATGTGCCCGGAGGGTGCCATGTGCCCGGAGGGTGCCATGTGCCCGGAGGGTGCCATG
>JAPOQD010000053.1 GCA_026710905.1 Halieaceae bacterium | reverse complement strand
CGTAGCGAAATCCTCGGCGGGAACTACCAGGACATGTTGCGCTGCATACGCTGCGCAGCATGCCTGAATCACTGTCCGGTTTATATCGGTGCAGGCGGCCACGCCTTTGGCTGGGTATATCCCGGGCCAATGGGCTCGGTGTTGACGCCGCTGCTTACCAGCCTGGAAGAGTCCCACCTGCTGCCCAATGCCTGCACCAGTTGTGGCCGTTGCGCGGAAGTATGCCCAGCCGAGATCCCGATACCGGATTTATTGCGGGATTTGCGGGCCGAAGAAAACCGGCGCAAGCTGTCGCCGGAAAGCTTGCGCCGGGGCCTGAAAATTCACGGCTACTTGCTGCGGCTGCCGCGGCTCTATCACAGGCTCACCGTCTGGTTGATTGGCCTGCTGCATCTGTTGGGGCGCAAAAAAGGGAGCTTCCGATCCCTGTTGCTGGCGAATGGATGGACCCAGGTCAGGGATTTTCCCGCTCCGCAGGGGTCTACCTTCATGTATCAGTGGAAAAAACTTCAACGGAAAAAGTACAGTGACTGACTCAGCCGAACAAATTCTCGCCCGGCTGCGCAGTGTTCAGGGCGCTCCATGTGAAGCCCCAGCCATTGCCAAAGCGCTGGAGGAGCTTGGCGGCGCCCCGATAACAAACATGCCCAACGAGGAATTGGTCAGCATTTTCCTGCAGCGGCTGGATTCCCAGCAGACCTCGGTAACTCTGACGCCGGATCGCAGCGGGGCGGTCCGGGCGCTGTCCGAGCATGTTTACTCCCTGTACAGCAATCGCAAGGTGGTTGCCGGGTTCGATGCCCGGTTGGCGGCGCTGCCGTGGCGCGACGGTGGAATATTGGTTCGCTTTGATGCGGCGAGCCCCGAAGATCGGGTCGGCGTCAGTTTCGCCAAAGTTGGAGTTGCCGAAAGCGGTAGCCTCGCCGTGTACTGTGATCGTTCCAATCCTGCCTCCAACAACTGGCTGATACAGGACCATATCATCCTGCTGGATGAAGCAGACCTGGTGGCCACTTACGAGCAGGCCTGGGCGCGTCTGCGTGAGCTGCAAGAAGACCAGGGTAGCCCTCGGGGCATCAGTTTTATTTCCGGGCCGTCCTCCACCTCCGATATCATGGCGGAAAAGGTGTTCGGCGCTCATGGGCCCATCCGCCTGCACGTTATTCTGGTCGGCAGCAAAGCTGCCGGCCTGGCAAGCTAACCCGCATCCAGCGCCGGGGCCGGGGTCAGGTCTGGGAGCGCGGGGTTACTCGAACAGTTCGGCCAGAAAAAGCTCCAGTGACTGCCAGGACCGCCGGTCGGCATGGGCATTGTAAACCGTGCCGAAGTCAGCATCATTGGCATCGGGATTGGTGAAGGAATGCATTGCCTGGCTGTGTGTGTGCAACTGCCAATCGGCCCCCGCCTTATTCATTTCCTCAGCAAAAGTCAGCACCTGGTCCGGCGCCACCATGGGGTCGTCCCAACCGTGCTCTACCAGGACCCTGGCATCGATTTGATTTCCACCGGTATTGCCGGGGGCCGCCAGGATACCGTGAAAACTCGCTACGCCCTGTAACGGAGCCCCGATCCTGGCCAGGTCCAGTACACACAAACCTCCAAAGCAGAAGCCGATGGCAGCCAACCGCCCGGCATCAATTTCCGCTATTGTCTGTACGCTTTGGACCACTGCCCGCAGGCGGTTCTGCAAGTGTGGTCGATCATCGGTAAAAGGCTGCATGAGTGCGAAAGCCTGTTCGTTGGTTTCGGCCTGGACGCCTTTGCCGTACAGGTCCATGGCGAAACCCACATAGCCCAGTTCCGCCAGCGCTACCGCCTTGTCGCATTCGAAAGCTTCCCGGCCGCGAAATGCATGGGCGATCAATACCCCTGGACGTGGTTCGTGAAAGGCGTCATCCCAGGCCAGAAAGCCCTCAAGTACAGTGTCTTCGTGTTGATAGTCAACGTTTCGAGTTTGAATGGTCATGGGTTTCTTCCAGGTAAGGGTTTACGGTGGCGCTAATCTTCCGTATCTTCGCCGGGTTTTGCAAGGCCGGCCAAATATGCGCCTGTTTTCGATTGACGAGAGGGTCCGGATATGCACCTAGCCTTCAGTTCCATGAATAATCCGAACGACCCGGCCCCGCCGCAACTGGCCAGGGCCCTGGAAGAGCGCGGCTTTGAATCACTCTGGTACGGTGAACACAGCCACATACCCTGTTCGCGGCGGACACCCTATCCCGCGGGGGGGGAGATGCCGGCTCCGTACCGGCGGATGATGGACCCGTACGTCTCGTTGATGGCTGCTTCCGCCGCCACCAGCACATTAAAATTGGGCACCGGTATCGCCCTGCTGATGGAACGGGATATTTTTTCGCAAGCCAAGACCATCGCCACTCTGGACCGTCTGTCCGGCGGGCGGCTCATGATCGGCACTGGCGTCGGTTGGAATGAGGAGGAATTCGCCAATGTCAGCCCATATCCCTTTAACAAGCGCTATGCGGTGTTGCGGGAGACTGTGGCGGCAACCAGGGCCCTGTGGCGGGACCAGGAGCCGGAATACCATGGGCAATATATCGATTTTGATCCAGTGTGGGCGGACCCCAAACCGTTACAGGCAGGTGGCCCGCCCATTTTTCTTGGCGCCATGGGCCCACTGGGCATCAAGCACGCCGCGGCCTGGGCCGATGGTTGGTACCCGGTCGATGTGGCTATGGAGGATGTAAGCCGGGATGTGCAACATTTCCGGGATTTACTGGCGCAGGCCGGACGTGAGCAGCAGAATGTGCAAATCAATATCCAGATCATGGATACTGCGAACCTGGATAAACTCAAGGCCTACCGCGATATGGGCGTGGAACGGGTCACGGTGGGGGTGTCGATCGATACTTGGGACGAACCCGGCCAGGTCATGCCCATGATTGACCGCTTTGCCGAAATTATTCCCGCCCTGCAAAGCTGAAAGTCGCTACCGAGGATGTCACCTGTTGTTCAAGGGCGACTATTCCGATTCTTCGGAATCTTCTTTCTGGGATTGAATCCGCCGGTAGATTTCCTCGCGATGGACCCCCACATGCTTGGGAGCATCGACCCCCAGGCGCACCTGGTTACCTTTGGCGCCAAGCACGGTTATGGTGATTTCATCTCCTACCATCACTGACTCTCCGACGCGACGTGTAAGTATTAACATAGCACTTTCCCTGCGTGTTTTTGCATGCGCTCCATTGTGAAACTTCTGGACGATAACAGAGCGCAACGCCGCACACGTCCATGACTCGAAACACGGGCCGAATTTTAATCAGATTCTATCTTCCTGTGCAAACGGGGATGGCAAATTCTGCGGGAGCAACCCGTCCCGGACTAATCTTGCAAACCCGGGAACCACCAGTTCGTTTGGGTTGTGGACCCTGTTTCCAGCATAATGATGTACTTTGCCTCCCGTAGGAAGAAATGTCCAAAATTCTGCAGGTTGTCTCTGATTTTTCGCCTACCGGTGACCAGCCGCAAGCTATCCGTGAATTGGTGGAGGGAGTGCGTGCGGGTCTGCTGGGGCAGGTATTGCTGGGCGTGACCGGATCGGGAAAAACCTACACCATAGCCAACGTGATTCAGGAACTGCAAAGGCCAACCATCGTAATGGCGCCGAACAAGACACTGGCTGCCCAACTCTACGGCGAGTTCAAGGAGTTTTTCCCCAATAATGCCGTGGAATACTTCGTCTCGTACTACGACTACTACCAGCCGGAAGCTTATGTGCCGTCTTCCGATACCTACATTGAAAAGGATGCTTCGGTTAATGATCACATTGAACAGATGCGGCTGTCGGCGACCAAGGCCCTGATGGAGCGGCGGGATGCTATCGTGGTGGCCACGGTTTCCGCCATCTACGGGTTGGGGGACCCCAAATCCTATTTCAAAATGATGATGCACCTGACCAGGGGGGAAATCGTCAACCAGCGAAGTATCCTGCGTCAGCTTGCAGAGCTTCAGTATCAGCGCAATGAACATGACTTTTACCGGGCCTGTTACCGCGTGCGCGGGGAGGTCATCGACATTTATCCGGCGGAGTCCGAGCGCGAAGCTGTGCGGATTTCCCTGTTCGATGAAGAGATTGAGCGAATCAGCCTGTTCGACCCCCTGACCGGCGCCGTTGAGAGGGACTTGCCTCGGGTCAGCATTTTCCCCAAAAGTCACTATGTAACCTCGCGAGAGGTATTGCTCAACGCAGTGTTGCAGATTGAGGAAGAATTGGATGATCGGCTGAAGTATTTGCAGGAGAGAGACAAACTGGTGGAAGCGCAGCGGCTGCAGCAACGCACCAGGTATGATATGGAAATGATCCGCGAACTGGGTTTTTGTACCGGTATAGAGAATTACTCGCGCTACCTTTCGGGGCGCGGAGAGGGCGAGCCCCCGCCAACCTTGTTTGATTATCTGCCAAGCGATGCCCTGGTGGTGGTAGACGAGTCCCATGTCGGCATTCCTCAAATCGGGGGCATGTACCGTGGTGACCGCTCCCGCAAGGAGACCCTGGTGGAATACGGATTTCGCCTGCCATCGGCCCTGGACAACCGGCCTCTTCGTTTTGACGAATGGGAAAAGCTGGTGCCTCAGGCCATCTACGTGTCGGCAACCCCCGGCCCCTATGAGCTTGAGCGCGCGGGGGCTACCGTCGAGCAGGTGGTCCGGCCTACAGGCTTGCTGGACCCGGAACTGGAAATCCGTCCAGCCTCCAGCCAGGTGGACGATTTACTGTCACAGATTCAGCTTACCCGGCAGCGTGGCGAGCGTGTGTTGGTCACTACCTTGACCAAACGCATGGCGGAAGATCTCACGGAATTTCTTGATGACCATGGGGTCAAGGTGAGATACCTGCATTCGGATGTCGAAACCGTGGAGAGGGTAGAGATTATCCGTGACCTGCGTCTGGGGGTATTCGATGTGCTGGTGGGTATCAACTTGTTGCGGGAAGGCCTGGATATGCCCGAGGTTTCCCTGGTGGCGATTCTGGACGCAGACAAGGAGGGCTTTCTACGATCCGAGCGCTCGCTGATCCAGACCATTGGCCGCGCGGCGCGCAATATCAACGGACGCGCCATCCTCTATGCGGATAGCATCACCGGCTCCATTGAACGAGCGGTCGCAGAGACTGACAGGCGCCGTGAAAAACAGAGAATCTATAACGAAAAACGTGGTATCACCCCCCGCGGGGTTGAGAAGGGAGTCACCGATATTCTCGAAGGCGCCTATGTCAGTACTCGCGGCAAGAGGAAAAAGGTGGCTGAACGTAATCGCTCTTATGCCTCCGAGATTGCCAAACTATCCCCGGAAGCGTTGGCACGCAAACTCAAACAGTTGGAAAACAGGATGTATGAACACGCCAGGAACCTGGAATTCGAAGAAGCCGCCAACTTGCGCGACGAGTTGGCGCAGGTCAAACAACGTGTTTTCTTAAAATAAAAAATATATATAATCAATTAGATATAAAGCATATCTAGAAATTATATAAGACCTAACCGTTTGGTATTAGCGTGATGCTTAAAGGGCTTTGACCCCTTTAGTGTGCCTTTAGTGCGGGGGGCGTGAGTAGTTACGATACGTCAACCTTTTGCCCGGCCACCTGCTCTTTCAATCACCCGGAGCGGTGGATATAATTCGCGCCCTTCAGGACCATAGCTCAGTTGGTTAGAGCGCTACCTTGACATGGTAGAGGTCGGCGGTTCGAATCCGCCTGGTCCTACCACGACGCGCGGCGATTGGCCAGCGTTGACTCATGTGGCCTTTGGTATGGGTCACCACTGAAAGAGGACAGCAATCATGCCTGTTATTACCTTTCCGGATGGTTCCAGCCGCAGCTTTGACGGCCCGGTCTCGGTTCATGACGTCGCCCTTGAAATCGGTCCCGGGTTGGCCAAAGCGGCCCTGGCGGGCAGGGTGAATGGACTCCTGGTGGACACTTCCCACCTGGTGGCGGCCAATGCCGAAGTGACCATCATCACCGCGAGTGATGAACAGGGCCTGGAAATTATCCGCCATTCCACGGCGCACCTGCTGGCCATGGCGGCCCAGGAGTTGTTTCCCGATATCCAGGTGACCATTGGCCCGGTGATTGAAGACGGGTTTTACTACGACTTTGCCAGCGCGCGGGCCTTTGCCCCGGAAGACCTGCAGGCCATCGAACAGCGCATGCGCGAACTGGCCGCTGCAAACCTGCCCGTTGAGCGTATCGTGATGACTCGGGCGCAGGCAGTGAAAACGTTTCGCGACATGGGCGAGCACTACAAGGTGCAAATTATTGAAGAACTGCCACGGGATGAGGAAATCAGCTTGTACCGGCAGGGCGCCTGGATGGATTTGTGCCGTGGTCCGCACGTGCCCAGTACCGGCAAATTACAGTGCTTCAAGCTGACAAAAGTCGCTGGCGCTTACTGGCGAGGCGACTCCGGCAACGAGATGCTGCAGCGGGTTTACGGCACCGCCTGGCGCAACAAGAAGGAATTGAAGGCGTATCTGCGGCGCATTGAGGAAGCGGAAAAGCGCGACCATCGCAAGCTGGGCAAAAAGCTGGACCTGTTTCATATCCAGGAGGAAGCGCCGGGTATGGTGTTTTGGCACCCCCGGGGCTGGGCCCTGTACCAGATTATCGAGCAGTACATGCGCAAGCGTCAGCAGGAACATGGTTACCAGGAGATCAACACCCCCCAGGTGGTGGATTTATCCCTCTGGGAAAAATCCGGCCACGTCGACAAGTTTGGCGATGACATGTTCCTGCTCAAGTCCGAAGAGCGTGAATTCGCCATCAAGCCAATGAATTGTCCGTGCCACATCCAGGTGTTCAATCAAGGGCTGAAAAGTTATCGGGACTTGCCTCTGCGTTTGGCGGAATTCGGCTCCTGTCACCGCAATGAGCTGTCGGGTTCCCTGCACGGCCTCTTGCGGGTGCGAGGTTTCGTGCAGGATGATGCGCACATATTTTGTACCGAAGAACAGATTCAGGCGGAGGTATCGGCATTCATCGACTTGTTGCACGATGTTTACGCGGACTTCGGTCTGCAGGACCTCAAATACAGGCTGGCAACTCGCCCGGAGCAGCGGGTGGGCAGCGACCAGGACTGGGACCGCGCCGAGCAAGCACTGGAACTGGCGCTGGACGCCCATAAGCTGGCTTGGGAAAAACTGCCGGGTGAGGGCGCCTTTTATGGACCCAAGATCGAGTTTTCCCTGCAAGACTGCATTGGCAGGGTCTGGCAACTGGGCACCGTACAGGTGGATTTTTCCATGCCGGGCCGTCTGCAGGCCCAGTATGTGGCGGAAGACGGCTCCCGGCGGGCGCCGGTAATGCTGCATCGGGCCATTCTCGGCGCCTTTGAACGGTTTATCGGTATTTTGATTGAGCACTGCGAGGGAAATTTTCCGGCCTGGCTGGCCCCGCAACAGGCGGTAGTACTGAATATTACCGACGATCAGGTGGAATACGCGAAAAAGGTGGAAGATGCCTTGAAAAACAAGGGCTTTCGGGTCTTTTCGGACTTGAGAAACGAAAAAATCGGCTATAAAATCCGCCAGCACGCAATTCAGCGCATCCCCTACCTGTTGATTACCGGGGAGCGCGAAAGGGAAACTGGCACGGTGTCGGTGCGTGCTCGTGATGGCAGGGACTTGGGAACCATGAGCCTCGATGATTTTTGCGGGCACTTGGGCCGGGATGTGGAGCGGCGCGGCCGCTTGGTATCGGAGAAGTAATTTATCAAGAAAAGCAACGACAGGCGTGCGCCTATAAATGATGAGATCGAGGCGACGCGAGTGAGGCTCATAGGCGCCGACGGCGAGCAGGTCGGCATTGTGCCCCTGGCGCAGGCAAGAAGCGCGGCTGAAGCCGCCACCCTGGATTTAGTGCAGATTACCGATGTCGAGCCGGTAGTTTGCAAAATCATGGATTACGGCAAACATGTGTTCGAGGCGAAGAAGCAGAAGGCGGCTCAACGCAAACGGCAGAAAAGAATACAGGTCAAGGAAGTCAAATTTCGTCCCGGAACGGAAGAAGGGGATTACCGGGTAAAACTGCGCAACCTGGTGCGTTTTCTGGAAAACGGTGACAAGGCCAAAGTAACCTTGCGCTACCGGGGCCGTGAAATGGCTCACCAGGAAATCGGTGCGCAATTACTCAAACGAGTAGAATCCGACCTGGACGAGTTGGGGCAAGTCGAGCAATTTCCAAAAATGGAAGGCCGGCAGTTGACCATGGTGATTGCCCCGAAAAAGAAATAACGCGGACCGTGATGGTCCTGAAATCAGTTTGTGAAGTATTGAAAAGACAGAGTTTACGATGCCTAAAGCCAAGATTCACAGCGGGGCGGCCAAGCGCTTCAAGAGCACCGGTTCCGGTTACAAGCGCAAGCGTCAGAACAAGAGCCACATTCTGACCAAGATGACTACCAAGCGTAAGCGGCATTTGCGGGGTACCCATGGGGTGCACAAGCATGACAAGGTGTTGGTTGACCGGATGTTGCGGGCTCGATGAAGCAAACTGACCTACCACAAAGGACGAGACTATGCCCCGCGTGAGACGTGGCGTGGTGGCGCACCGCCGCCACAAGAAAATTTTGCAACAGGCCAAGGGCTACTACGGCGCCCGCAGCCGGGTTTTCAGAGTAGCCAAACAAGCGGTTACCAGGGCCGGGCAGTACGCCTACCGTGACCGCCGCCAACGCAAGCGCCAGTTTCGCGCCTTGTGGATAACTCGTATCAATGCCCAGTCCAGAGCCAACGGTCTCAGCTACAGCCGTTTGATCAACGGGCTCAAGCGGGCCGATGTGGTGTTGGACCGGCGTGTGTTGGCAGACCTGGCGGTACACGACAAGGCGGCCTTTACGGCGCTGGTGGAACAGGCGAAGCTTGCTCTCACTTGAAACCGCTTCCCCATAGCGGCCTGCTTGTTTCCAGGTAAGGGAAAGGGCTGAAGCTCTTTCCCTTCTTTGTTTGCAGAAAAGGAAAACCGGATGGATGACCTCGACACAGTAGCAGACGAGGCCAGGACCGCGATTACCTGCGCAGGAGACAAACAGGCGCTGGAGGCGCTGCGGGTTGACTATCTGGGCAAGAATGGCCGGCTCACAGCATTACTCAAGGGTTTGGGAAAACTTCCAGCAGCACAACGCCCCGCTGCGGGAGCGGTGATCAATGAGTGCAAGCGGGAAATACAGGGTCTGATCGAAACACGCAAGGGACAACTGGAAGCCGAGGAGATGGCCAGGCAGTTGGCGGCTCAGCGCATTGATGTAACTTTGGATGGCCGCGGGCGGGGGAGCGGAGGCATTCATCCCATTTCGCGCACCATCGAGCGTGTCGAGGATTTCTTTGGCGGCATCGGCTTTGAAACAGCGGAAGGCCCGGAACTCGAAGATGACTACCACAATTTCGAAGCTCTCAATATACCCGCCCATCATCCGGCGCGGGCGATGCACGACACCTTTTATATCGATTCGAATATTCTGCTGCGCACGCATACTTCACCGGTGCAAGTCCGGGTGATGGCGAGCGCTTCTCCCCCCATCAAGATCATCTGTCCCGGCCGTGTGTATCGCTGTGACTCTGATATTACACACACGCCGATGTTCCATCAGGTCGAGGGCCTGTTGATCGATGAGGAAAATAACTTTGCCGATCTCAAGGGGCTGATCGAAGATTTTCTCCATGCCTTTTTTGAAAATCAAAGTTTGCCGGTGCGTTTTCGGCCGAGTTACTTCCCCTTCACGGAGCCCTCGGCGGAAGTTGATATCCAGTGCTTGAACTGTGGCGCCGAAGGTTGCCGGGTATGTGGCAACAGCGGATGGCTGGAAGTCATGGGTTGCGGCATGGTGCATCCGCGAGTCCTGGAAATGGCGGATATCGATCCTGACCGGTACACGGGTTTTGCCTTTGGCATGGGTGTAGAGCGCCTCTCCATGTTGCGTTACGGCGTCAATGACCTGCGCATTTACTTTGAAAACGATCTGCGTTTTCTCGAACAATTTTAGCGGCTTGCCATGAAAATCAGTGAACAATGGATACGGCAATGGGTTGAGCCAGGATTGTCCTCGGCGGAACTGGCCCAGCTCCTGACCATGGCAGGTCTGGAAGTTACCACGGTGGAGGCCGCCGCCGGGGATTTTCGTGGTGTGGTAGTGGCGGAAATTGTTGCCGCCGCGGCGCACCCGGGCGCAGACAAGTTACGTGTTTGTCAGGTCAATACCGGTAGCGAAACGGTGCAGGTCGTTTGTGGCGCCGACAATGCCCGGGTGGGCTTGAAGGCGCCGTTGGCCAGGGTGGGTGCGGAATTACCGGGTGATTTCAGAATTGAACAGCGCACACTGCGTGGGGAGCAATCCCGGGGCATGCTCTGCTCCGAGCCGGAACTGGGCCTGTCCGCAAGCGGCGATGGCTTGATGGAATTGGCTGAGGATGCCCCGCTGGGGGAAGACCTGCGCAGCTATCTGGACCTCGATGATCAGGTGATAAACCTTGAATTGACGCCGAATCGGGCCGATTGCCTGGGACTGCGCGGTATAGCCAGGGAAGTGGGCGTGTTGACTCGAAAGAAGTTCAGTGAACCCGAATTCAACCCGGTCAAGCCATCGGTGGATGTCAGCTTCCCGGTCAAGCTGGAAAATCCCGAAGCCTGTCCCCGTTATCTGGGCCGCATTATCAAGGGGGTGGATGTTTCTCGTCCCAGCCCCGCGTGGATGAGGGAGCGTCTGCGCCGTTCCGGTCTGCGCAGTATTGATGCCGTGGTCGATGTCACCAATTATGTGATGATGGAACTCGGTCAACCGATGCACGCCTTTGACCTTGACAAGCTTCGGGAAGGCATAGTGGTTCGAAAGGCGAGGGATGATGAAAGTTTGCTGTTGTTGGATGGCCGGAGTGTCTCCCTCAATACGGACACGCTGCTGATTTCCGATGCCGCGGGACCGTTGGCAGTTGCCGGAATCATGGGCGGGGCCGATTCGGCGGTCAGTGAATCCACCACGGATCTCATGTTGGAGGCGGCCTTTTTCAGCCCATTGGCTCTGGCGGGACAAGCACGCAGCTACGGCCTGGCCACTGAGTCCGGCCATCGTTTCGAGCGAGGAGTCGATTATGATCTACAGCGCCGGGCGATGGAGCGTGCCAGTCAACTACTGATAGATATCGTCGGTGGAGACGCGGGTCCGATTACCGAGGCGGTTGCGGAAGACCAACTGCCAACCGTCAAACCCATCGCTTTACGCCGCGAGCGTATCCCACGCCTGCTTGGGTTTACCCTGGAGAATGAGGAAGTCGAGCGTATCCTGGAGGGCCTGGGTCTGCTGCTGAATACAACCGGCTCGGGCTGGCGGGCCAAAGTGCCCAGTTGGCGTTTTGATATCAATATCGAGGTGGACCTGTTGGAAGAGCTGGTCCGCATTCATGGTTACGACAACCTGCCGTTGCGCCGCCTGCGTTCCGTACAGTACATCAAGGCGCGGCCGGAGCAAACCTTGTGCATACGTCAGTTGCGCCTGCACCTGGCGAACAGGGACTACCGGGAGGCGGTGACCTACAGTTTTATCGACCCTGCCGCACAGGCGCTGTTTGACCCGGAAATAACCCCGTTGCAAGTGCGGAACCCGATTTCCAAGGAATTGTCCGTCATGCGCAGCAGCATGCTACCGGGGCTGGTCAACGCCCTGCGGTACAATGTGAATCGTCAGCGCTACCGGGTGCGCCTGTTTGAAAGTGGCTTGTGTTTTCTACCAGGTGCGGAAGGTTTGGAACAGCGGCCGTTTCTGGCCGCGGTCATTACCGGTCGGCGTCTTCCTGAATCCTGGGCCGAACAGGGAGAGCAGTTTGACTTTTTCGACGCCAAGGGCGACCTGGAGTCACTGCTGGCTCTTGCGGACGACAGTGCGGCGTTCCGCTTCGAGCCGGCGCAACGTACCGGATTACACCCTGGGCAAACCGCCGCAGTGTGGCGCGGGGAGAAATTTCTTGGTCATGTGGGTGCGCTGCATCCGGCGTGTCAGGCGCATTATGGATTGGGCGCCCCGGTGTACCTTTTTGAACTTGATCTCGAGGTCCTGCGGGACAGGGTATTACCGGAGTTCAGGGAACTCTCCCGTTTTCCCGAAATTCGCCGTGATCTGGCGGTGAGTGTGGATGAGACGGTGAACGCGGCAGAAATTGTAAAAAACATACAAGATATATCAGTAGCTTATCTCACAAATATAATGTTATTCGACATGTATAAAGGTAAAGGTATTGATCCTAAAAGAAAAAGCTTGGCATTCGGTTTGACTTTTGGCGATTCTTCGCGCACTCTTAGTGATCAGGATATTGCCAAAAGCGTGGATCAAGTGATTGATTTTCTTCAAAAGACCTACCATGCCGAGTTGAGGGAATAGGGCGCGGCGATGGGGACGCTCACCAAATCTCAAATGGCGGAACGCCTGTTTGATGAATTGGGCCTCAACAAGCGCGAGGCGAAAGAGGTTGTTGAACTGTTTTTTGAAGAGATCAGCGCCTGCCTGGAGGCCAACGAACAGGTGAAGTTGTCCGGGTTCGGCAACTTCGATTTGCGCGACAAGAGCCAGCGCCCCGGACGCAACCCAAAAACCGGTGAACAGATTCCCATTTCCGCGCGCCGGGTAGTGACCTTTCGACCTGGTCAGAAACTCAAGATAAGGGTTGAGCGTTACGGCCACACTACCCAAACCGAGCTGTTTGACCCGGATTCCTACGATGTCTGAAGACACCTCTGACTCCGAACTGCCGAGTATCCCCGGCAAGCGCTATTTCACCATAGGCGAGGTCAGCGAGCTGTGTCATGTCAAACCGCATGTACTGCGTTATTGGGAGCAGGAATTTCCTCAACTGAAACCGGTAAAGCGTCGCGGTAACCGCCGCTATTACCAGCGCCAGGATGTACTCACCATTCGCCGGATTCGCGGACTGTTATACGATCAGGGCTATACCATCGGCGGCGCTCGACAGAGCATGGAGAGTGGTCAAAAATCTGCACCAGGCGCCGCCGGCAACGCCAGGGTTCAAGAGCTGATCGGTGAACTTGAAGAGGTTTTGCAAGTACTTTCCGCACCTTAGACAACTCTCTGCAGGTGCTTTCCGCCATCGTGACTTTCTACTGTGCAGGCTCCCGGTCAATTCGTTGCGTCAATCGTGGATATCCTTATAATCGCTGCCTCTTTCGGGGCGTAGCGCAGTCTGGTAGCGCACCACACTGGGGGTGTGGTGGTCACAGGTTCAAATCCTGTCGTCCCGACCAGTTAGGCTGATAGCGCAGATCGCACACGTAATTGTGTAGTGGTCACAGGTTCAAATCCTGTCGTCCCGACCAGTTACCGTTAGCGCAAACTATGGCACAACACATAACTGTGGTGGGCTATTGGGCTATGGCAAAAATTCTCGGGGTGGTGTCGAACAAGGGCGGCGCCGGCAAAACAACAATCACCTACAACATGGGTTGCCCGTAAGGTCAAAATACACATCTTACTCTTCCGGCCTGAGTTTCAAGGGCTGTCTGCCCTAGGCTTTCAACGCCCGCGCCAGCCTTGACCAGTACGAGAACAGTGCGAGCACACTAAGAGCGCCAAACACGGTAAGTGTTTCAATCCTGCCCGAGAGAAGCCAGAACCAATTGGATGTCTCACCACCCTCAACCCAACGGACCATGTTGTCGCCGAAGGCGACAAAAAATAGCATGGCCGCGATGTATTGAGCGTTGATGGTGTGGGGTTCCAGAATATCGGCTTCGTCCCCATCCGGTCTCGCCGGTATCTGGGCAAACGATAGATAAATGAAAGCGACCACGATATTGGTCACGTTAAAGCCGACAAATAGGCCAAGTGGTAGTATCACTCGCCACCACGACCAGGTATCCATGACACTGAGTTTCAGGACCAGCATGGCGAAGGCAATGGCGCCGAAAACATACAGCCCTGTGAGACTAATGCCGTTTTCGCCACGCATGAAGGCGCGCCTCAGGCGGCCTCACAATAATAGTACTTGAGCAGTCCACCCAAGCGTTCTTTACAGCCGACTGATCCGTCAATACGATTCATTGCTTTCGTGGCGGATGGAAATAACAGTATGTTGTCTTTACCTTGATGATTTCGTTCGCGATGATAATGAACGAGGTATTCTTGGAGTGCACGTCTTAACGATGTTTCCCCAAACAGGATCAGCTTCGATAGACACTCATTTTTTACAGATTTCACCCAGCGCTCCGAAAACGCATTCAAATTCGGACTCCGGGCTGGAAGCTTGAGTGGCTCTACCTGGTTCGATTTTACGATCGCGCGAAACGACTCGGTAAATTTCGTATCGCGGTCATGGATGAGATACCGGCAATGACCGAGAAAGCCCCATTCGTCCATGGTGACATTTCTGGCGATTTGCTTCATCCAGGCTTCATTGGGATGTGGTGTAATCCCGGCGACCTCAACGCGACGGCTCTCCAGATGGATAAAGAAGAGCACGTAATAAGTGACCAGCCCGCGCAGCGTCAGCACCTCCACCGTGAAAAAGTCGGTACCTGCAAGGACAGACATGTGCGTGCGGATAAATTCTGCCCAGGTCGTCGTGTGCCGACGCGAGGGCGCCGGTGGGATACCGTTGCGCTGGAGAATATTGCCAACTGTTTGATCGGCAAGCGTGTAGCCGAGGTTCGCCATAGCGCCCACAATCCGGTCATAACCCCAGCCCGAGTTCTCTTGGGCCATGCGCACAACCAATTGTTCAATGTCGCCATCAATTTTG
>JAPOQD010000074.1 GCA_026710905.1 Halieaceae bacterium | reverse complement strand
GCCAGGGGAGGGTCGGGGTAGGGCGCGGCTTGGGGCAACGCGTTCGTCACGCGTTGCCCTTTTACGCTGTGCTGCTGCCCACCTTGCTTGGTCTGCTTGTCTTTGACTACTACCCCGCGTTTCTTGCCGTCTACCACTCCTTCTTCGAATGGGACATCGGACTACCCGCCAAATGGATCGGTGTGGACAACTTTGTGCGCATGTTTACCCAGGACAGGACCTTTGTGCGCTCGCTGAGAAACGTGGGCATCATAACGGTCTGGATCGTGTTTCAGGCTACGGTGATCCCTATGATTGTGGCGGAGCTGATCTTTGCCGTCAAGAGCATACGCTGGAAGTACTGGTTTCGCATCGGCATGATTTTGCCGGCCATCATCCCGGGTATTGTCCTGTTTCTGCTGTGGCGCTTTATCTATGACGGCTCTGTCGGATTGCTCAATGCGTTTCTGACCGGCATCGGATTGGAAAGCTGGACCCGGGTGTGGCTGGGCGACCCCAGGGTTGCGATTTGGGCACTCACCTTTTCCGGTTTTCCGTGGGTGAACGGTGTGAACACCTTAATCACGCTGGCAGGGCTGCAGAATATCAACGCAGAGATACTGGAATCGTCGGAGTTGGACGGCGCCAGCAGGTTACAGAGGATCTGGCGTTTGGACATTCCCTTGGTCTTTGGCCAGATCAAGCTCAATCTTGTGCGTGCGATCATTGCCAGCATCCAGATATTTGAGGTTGTCTTCGTGATGACCGAAGGCGGGCCGATCAAGTCGACCATGGTGCCGGGGCTTTGGCTATACTACAATGCTTTCAACTACCATCGCATGGGGTATGCCTCCGCCATCGGTGTTTTCATTTTCGTCACGATTTTGCTTCTGACTCTACTAAGCATGCGGATTTTTCGAGAGGAGCGAGCCTGAGGAGGCGTGCGAAGAGGCCGGCCGTCCATGTCTTCCGGTCCCGGATATAACAGCGAACTGATCATTGGAACGCGCTCCGATTCAACCGCCGACAGGTCGGCAGGGAAGCGGTCAGGGGCGGTCAAACTCTGCTCCAGGGAGGATCTGTTGTGAGTACTGCCCAAGCATCTAGATCTGGACCACCAGTTGCCAGAAGCTGGCGCACGGTTGCGATTCGCTGGGGGCGCCAGTGGCAGATTCCGGGCATTGTCATCCTGATAGTGTTAATGGTGGCGCCAATGCTACTGGCGCTGTTTATCGCCGGCAAGTCGCGGGCGCAGTTTGACTTCAACCCATGGGGCCTGACGTTCCCACTTTACTATGACCAGACCTTTTCCGCCGCTTGGCGCGTCGTCTCGCAATCGATCCTGAATAGTATAATCGTGAGCACGGTTTCCTGTGTGGGGGTGCTCTTTTTCGGCTCGTTGTCGGCGTATGTGTTCGCGCGCTTTGACTTTCTGGGCAAGGACACGGTGTTTGTATTAATCCTGTCGCTGCTGATGATTCCAGCCCTCCTGACGCTGGTGCCGCGCTTTGTTGTGATACACAAACTAGGCCTGTTTCAGACGATGTGGGCATTGCTACTGCCATACATCGCCGCGGGGCAAGTGATGGCGGTCTTTCTGATGCGCACATTTTTCAGTTCGATTCCGTCAGAGTACTTCGAGTCGGCCCGTATAGACGGCGCCAGCGAATTCAGGTGTTTCTGGAATATTGCGCTCCCACTCTCCACGCACATTGCGGGAGTGGTGGCCATCTTGCAGGTTCTGGGCACGTGGAATGATATCTTCTGGCCCTATCTGACAATCGGGAGTAAGAAGGAGTTGTTCACGATTCCGGTTGCGCTACTGATATTCAATGGTCAACTCGGACAACAGATCGGCACGCAGATGGCGGGCTATCTTATCGCATCGTTGCCTTTGGTGCTCCTGTTTGCCTTCACCAGCCGCCTGTTCGTCGAAGGTCTGACCGCAGGCGGTCTCAAACTATAGTGTTAAACTCACCCTATCAAACCAAGGACTACAAAATGAATACGGTACGCGATCGAATGTGGATGTGGGGCCATGAGGCTGGCAGTCATAACACAGGATGGGATATTTCAGTTTCCTCGCGCATCACGCCGGTGGAGGCTGCGTTCTATATGGACGTGCCCAACATGATTATGGTGCGCTACCATGACAAGCCGGAAATGCCGTTCGACCAGTATGCGATACCTTTCCGGAGGCTGAAGCAGGTCTTCTGGTCGGTGGTTGGCGGCGCGGGGCGTTCTTCGGAAGAGGAACGCGAGCATGTGCTGGCGTTGGCGGCACGCAATCCGAACATCGTAGGCGTATTTATGGATGACTTTTTCAGACGGGCACAGGGTGAGGGCGCTCTGGGCGTCCTGTCGGTGGAGGAACTACAGTCGCTGCGCGATCAGTTCGAAATCGGCGGGCGCAGGTTGGGGTTGGGCGTTACGCTCTACACGCATCAGCTCGGGATGCCCCTGGCGGCCCATCTTGAACTATGTGATTGGGTCTCCCTGTGGACGTGGGAGGCGCCCGAGCTCAAGGACCTGGAAGCGAACTTCGCCCGGTGCGAAAGCCTCACACCCCATAGCCGCAAGCTGCTAGGGTTGTACATGTATGATTATGGCCTTCACCTCCCCATGCCTCTGGAGGCGATGCAGATGCAGTGCGAAACGGCCTTGGATTGGCTGCGCGGCGGGAGGATCGAAGGCATGATCTTTCTGGCAAGCTGTATCTGTGACCTGGACCTGGAGACCGTGGAATGGACGCGGAATTGGATCGCAGAAGTGGGTGACGAGGAACTCGCTTGACAGCAGTCCCAGTGCGCAGTCGCTGGAGACCAGTCACCGGTCCGACCTGGGCCCGGGTTCGCCTGTTGACGCGGTCAGGTATTGGACATTCGGCGACGGATGAATCGTCTCAACTCCGCACAGGCGTGATATAGTTACCTTGCTTGGAACGTATAAGAAGCAGTTCTACTTTGGGATGACGCCCAGGGGAACTGTGCCATGCCCAAGACGTCCTCATAGGTTGGTGCGCAGCCGCTTCGCCAATTGAGGGCGGCCGGAAACCGGGTAACTGTTATGGAGGCAGAAGATGACCACAGCGACGGAATTCAGGGAACAGAATGCATTGCTCGATGATCCGCGGGCGCTGCGCCAGCAGATGGCGACCGATGGCTTTCTGTTTTTTCGCGGCCTGGTGCCTGCGGATGAGATCGTAGCGCTGCGACGCCAGGTCCTGCAGATCTGCGACAACAACGGCTGGATAGCGCCGGGGACAGAGTTAATGGACGGCATCGCCGACCCCTCGGCGGACGGGATGGAGCCTTTCTGCGGTGTGGGCGTGCCGCCGGCGGCCTATGGTGACGTGCAGCGCCTGGAATCATTTCATCGTCTCGCGCACAATCCGGTCCTGGTCGACATGATGGGGAAGCTGTTTGATGAATCGGTGCTGGTACACGCCCTCAAGATCGCGCGCGTGATGATCCCGGCGAAGGGCAACGCGCCGACGCCGGCGCACCAGGATTTTATCTTCATCCAGGGCACAAAGACGGTCTATACTTGCTGGATGCCGCTGGGGGACTGCCCGCGGGAGCTGGGCGGGTTAAGCGTATTGCGCGGTTCGCACAAGAAGGGTGTCT
>JAPOQD010000110.1 GCA_026710905.1 Halieaceae bacterium | reverse complement strand
CCAGCAGCACCAGGCTGGCGGACGCGGCCCCAGCCAGTTGAGCCGCCAGATAATAGGGGAGGTTCTTCCAGGGAAAGTGGCGGCTAACTGCAAACGCAATGGTGACGGCAGGGTTTATAATCGCAACGTTTTCTGAACAACGTTCTACTCGAAATGCGCAGCGCCGCCTTCGCGCGCTTTTGCCGCTCGCACATAGTGCTCACTAAAATGGCGGACCGGACGGCACTCGAACCCGTATTTCGACATCTCTGCTTGTAAGGCGGAAGCTCTCCCCGATCGACTACCCACCCCCGAAATCCGAGACCGCGAATTCTATCTTGATCTACGCGAGGCACTTCACCTCACATCATTTTTCGGCTAATATGGAATAAAATTCCGTATTGGACGATATTTATGTATCGCAGACGAGCACTGACACCGTCGGTTACTCAGGTATCGGCGGGATTCCCAATACTTCTTCTCACCGGCCCCCGCCAGGTCGGTAAAACCACGCTGCTCAAACATTGCGCAGAACCGGGTCGCGGCTACGTAACACTGGATGACCTGGAACGGCGCGATCTTGCTCAGAACGACCCCGCCCTGTTTCTCCAGGCACATCCCGCACCGACAATCATCGATGAAATTCAGTACGCACCGCAGCTCTTTGCCGAGTTGAAGCTATCAGTCGACAGAGTTGGCGAACCCGGCATGTACTGGTTAACCGGTTCCCAGAAATTTCACCTCATGCAGGGTATCACCGAGACCCTGGCAGGCAGGGTCGCAATTCTGGACCTGCTGGGTTTCTCCCAGGTTGAAATCGAGGAGAGAACTGAGCAGGCCCTTCCCTTTTTGCCGTCAGATAGCTGGATAGAGAAGACAGGCACAGTGAGTATTCCAGCCAAGCAACTTCCAGAAATTTATCAGCGAATCTGGCAGGGCTCTTTTCCGGTGGCGGTTTTGGGTGATCCGGCGTTGCGGGATGTGTTCTACAGCTCATATATACAGACCTATATTCAGCGGGATGTGCGGGCACTCACCCAGGTTGGGGATGAATTAGCCTTCAGCCGGCTGCTGCGCGCCGCGGCCGCACGAACAGGACAGCTATTGAACTACGCAGATCTGGCACGGGATGTCGATGTAGACCAGAAGACCATCAAGGCATGGCTCTCAATACTTGAGACTTCGGGAATTACCTATTTACTGCAGCCTTATCACAACAATATAACCAAGCGAATGATCAAGACTCCCAAGTTGTATTTTCTCGATACCGGACTGTGCGCCTATCTGACACAGTGGTCATCCGCAGAAACGCTGGAAGCTGGCGCGATGTCAGGCGCCATCTTCGAGACCTGGGCTTTCGCAGAAATCCTGAAAAGCTACTGGCACCAGGCGCAACAGGCGTATTTCTACTTCTACCGGGACAAGGATAAAAAAGAAGTAGACCTGCTTATTGAAAGGGACAACACGCTTTATCCTGTAGAATTCAAAAAGACGGCCAGCCCCAGTCGATCTGCGAGCAAGAACTTCAAGGTACTCAATCGCCTGGCTAAAACCATCGGCCCGGGAGCAGTCATCTGCTTGAAGGAGTCGGCAGCACCGCTATCTGAAGAAGTGACAGCGATCCCAGCTGGGTACTTGTAAAATGGCGGACCGGACGGGACTCGAACCCGCTACCTCCGGTGTGGCAGGGACGGGGGGATCCGCACTACTCGTCCACAAGATAGTGACCAGGTCATCTTCCACCGGCTAACTTTTCAAGAAAAGCAGCGGCCATCTGGCTTCTCCCCGAATTGTGGACACAAACGAATAAGACCCGCTTCAACCCTCTCCTTCCTCTTCATCTGCCTTTCCGGAGTAATGCTCTTCTCCCCTTAGCCACCGATATACCAGTGAAGCCGCCGCGGCCCCGGTGAGAGGCCCCACAACATACAGCCACTGGCTGGACCACGTCCAACCCACCAGCGCCGGACCCAGTGAGCGCGCCGGGTTCATGGAAGCCCCCGATATGGGACCGGCAAAAATGGCTTCAAGCGCAACTGTGCCTCCTATGGCCAGCGCTGCGCCCTGACCCACGGCCCGTACATCCGTAGCCACCGCCATAATCACAAACATGAGGAAAAAGGTGAGCACAATCTCAAGGCCCAGAGACTGCAAATCGCTGCCGGATGGCAAGGTTGCTCCCATGTCCGCTACATCTCCCAAGATTGCCAGCAGCACCAGGCTGGCGGACGCGGCCCCAGCCAGTTGAGCCGCCAGATAATAGGGGAGGTTCTTCCAGGGAAAGTGGCGGCTAACTGCAAACGCAATGGTGACGGCAGGGTTTATATGTGCGCCGGAAATGTGCCCTGTGGCGAAGACCATGGCCCCCACCATCAATCCAAACGTCAGGCCAACACCCAGCTGGGTCAGCTGCCCATCCATAAGCTGGTTGATCATGATTGCCCCGGTTCCGGCAAAAACAAGCCCAAACGTCCCTATGAACTCTGCAACGCTTTTTTTCAGCATTTTCACGCGGTTACCCCGACCAGACACAACTCTACCAAATTTTCGAAGCATACTACCCGGCCCTGGTCGATCAACTGGCCCAGCAGGGCAAAGCCCTACCCTACCCTACCATGTCCACCGGAAATTCGAAGGCTGGTTGTGAAGGCCAGCGAGATAAACGTGAGCGCCTTTGCCGGTATATCGCCCGCCCGCCGGTGGCCGTTCTCCGACTGTCACTCAGCTCCACCGGCAAGGTGGTCTACACGCTGAAGACGCCCTACCGCGATGGAACGACCCGGGTGGCTTTCGAACCGGTGGATTTCAGCGCAAAAGCACTCAATCAGCAAGGAAGCCACTGAAAAACAACCTGGCCTGACCCACTGCATGCTGTCGTTCAGAAATGCACGGAGATGATCGAATTCCCCACCGGCGCGGGTGAGATTTCAGGGAGACAGACCAACGGTTTGCACAATCGTCATCCCCGGCATGTGGAACCCGACAGAGAATCTATTCACCGTAGCTCGTTTATCTTTCCTATACGCCTCTTGAGAAGTATGGTCTAACGGAAAAATTGACCTGGTTGATAATTTTCGAGGAATATTTCGATCGCTTTTCCGAATGGCTAATATGATGCTTTTCAACTGATAATGATTCGCGGGCAGTCCTGGCGCATGTTCAATGGCTACAAATATTTATTTTTGGTAGTAAGGTTGAGTGGGAGGAGATAGTAATTATGAATCCATTTTCTTTACATGTTAGTGATGCTGAGCTCGATGAACTGAGATTAAAACTGAAACATGCTCGTTTTCAGGAAGATATTGATAACGATGAATGGAAGTACGGTACCAACGGCGCCTATTTAAAAGAACTTGTCGATTATTGGCTGAATGAATATGACTGGCGAGAGCACGAGGCCAAAATTAATTCGTTCGATCATTTCCGAGAGACGATTGATGATATACCTGTTCATTTTATTTATGAAAAAGGTAAGGGCCCTAATCCGACTCCGCTAATTATGAGTCACGGTTGGCCCTGGACGTTCTGGGACCTGCAAAAAGTTATCAGGCCGTTAACTGATCCAGCCTCATTTGGTGGCGATCCGGCAGACGCATTCGATGTAATTGTTCCTTCACTGCCGGGCTTCGGATTTTCAACTCCATTATCTACGCCGGGCATTAATTTTATGCATACCGCCGAGATTTGGGACAAGCTAATGCGGGACGTACTGGGTTACGAGCGTTACGGTGCGCAAGGCGGGGACTGGGGTTCCTACGTCACGACGCAAATGGGACACGCCAATGCAGATCCTCTGTTGGGCATTCATATCCACATTACCCTGCCGCTTACTATGATATCGGAAGGCCCTATCGACCCTGATTGGTTTGAGCCTGATTTCGTTCACTGGCGTGAACACAACGACCGTTTTATCGCGGAAGAAACAGGATACCTTGCAATGCATACGACCAGACCACAGACGGTAGCGTTTGCGCTTAATGATTCTCCGATAGGACTAATGTCATGGTTGCTGGAAAAGCGACGCAGGTGGAGTCATTGTGATGGAGATGTTGAAACGCGGTTCTCTAAAGATGATTTAATTACGTCGGTGATGCTTTACTGGATTACCCAAAGCATTGGTACGTCGATGCGCTATTATTATGAGGCAGTTGCCAACCCCTGGAAGCCCTTCCATGATAGATCGCCAGTGGTTGAAGCGCCCACCGGTATCTTGCTTTTTCACAATGAGATGGTACTGCATCCAAAACGCTGGGCTGAACAGTATTACAATTTGAAAAGCTGGACAGAGGCAGAGCGGGGCGGGCATTTTGGCGCCATGGAAGAGCCTGATGCCATAGTAAGTGACTTGCGAAATTTCTTCCGATCGCTCAGGTAAAAAGTCTGGTATAGAAATATTTATTTTGAGAAAAACATTTGGTTAGTCCGAAACAGAAGTTTGAATCGCCACCGATATGCTTGTTGATGGCGGTGAGACCGCCGGCAACATTACCAATACGTCACAGATAATGGAAATTGAAATGACGAAGGCACTTTCGAAGGTATAGAGGATATGTTGCGGCCCTCCCAACACGTGGAAAGCCCATGGACAGCGGCCTGTTGGCCACCGGTAGTTTCTGGCTGAGCAACTGATGGCCTCAGCGTTTGACATCGACCATGTATTGGCCAATGCGCGGCAGGCTGCGGGCCTGGATGATTTTGGCGAGTTGCCGTTCCTGGAGCCCCTGGAAAAGTTGTTGCAATTTGCCGGGGAAGACCTGGAATTTTCCGACAATGGCCTCCTTGCCTTCCAGAGCAATCTGCAGCGCTGGCTGAGCAATCGACTGCGTTATGTGAATGATGTAAAAAAACATCCCGACATTCTGGAGGAGGATGTTTCAGACCCCATTATTGTTATCGGTATGCCGCGCAGCGGCACCACAAACATGCAGCGGGTGCTGTCTGCGGCACCGGATTCGCTGGGCTTGCCCCTGTGGATG
>JAPOQD010000051.1 GCA_026710905.1 Halieaceae bacterium | reverse complement strand
TCCTTCGTTAAATAGAACCACTATTCGCCTCAGAATTGCAGAAAAAATGACTCAAAACGGACTTTCCCTCGCTACGGATGCCCAAGCCCGACAGGCTGCCAGGCAAGTGTAGCAGTTTCGTCAGTGGGCCTGGTAATGGATTGCTGGAGTTCCCCGGCGAATGAGCGGCTTAGCCCGCATATCTCACCGACCTCCTGCTGTGGCCGCCGCATCACTCGCCGTAGCGGGGCGTACACACGGGTCGCACATGTGCGACCCCTACAGGCGCCCACAATTCCGTAGGGGCTTGCCATGGCAAGCCCGCGGGTCGCACATGTGCGACCCCTACAGCCTTCAGCGTCTTTCCGTCCGTGCGCCCCGCCACAGCGGTGCTGCAACGCCCTCGCGACGAACGTTGGTGAGATATACGGCTTAGTTGCTCAGTTCCAGCAACAGCTTGTTGAGTCTGCTCACGTAGGCGGCGGGATCACTCAATTGTCCGCCTTCGGCCAGCAGGGCCTGGTCAAAGACAATGTTGGCCAGGTCTGCAAAGCGCTCCTCATCGGGTTCCGCGTCGAGCTTCTCCAATAACGGATGGCCAGGATTCACCTCCAGAATAGGCTTGGAATCAGGCACCTTCTGGCCGGCGGCTTCCAGGATCCGCCGCATCTGCGAGCCCATGTCATGTTCACCCACCACCAGGCAGGCCGGCGATTCCGTCAGGCGTGTGCTGGCCCGGATTTCCTGCACTTGCTCGTCAAGCACCTGCTGCAGGCGCTCCACCAGGCTGGCGCTGGCCTTGGCCAGTTCTTCCCTGGATTTCTTTTCCTCTTCTGACAATTCCCCCAGGTCCAACTCGCCGCGTGCGACATCCTGGAAGTGCTTGCCGTCGAATTCCAGCAAATGATTCATCAGCCAGTCGTCCACCCGGTCGGAAAGCAACAACACTTCAATGCCCTGCTTGCGGAAAACTTCAAGGTGAGGGCTGTTTTTGGCGGTTTTGAAATTCTCAGCCACGACGTAGAAAATTTTCTCCTGCCCTTCCTTCATCCGGCCCAGGTAATCTTGCAATGACTGATCCTGATCCTCGCGATCCGTGTGGGTAGTTGAAAAGCGCAATAAGCCGGCAATTTTTTCCTTGTTACTGAAATCCTCCGCCGGGCCTTCCTTGAGAACCTGGCCAAACTCCTTCCAGAACACGGCGTAGCGATCGCCTTTTTTCGCCTTTGCCATCTTGCCCAGCATGTCCAGCACCCGCTTGGTCAGCGCGGCGCGCATGGACTCGACGGCCGGGTCCTGCTGCAGAATCTCGCGGGAAATGTTCAGCGACAGGTCGTTGGAATCGACTACGCCTTTGATGAAGCGCAGATACAAGGGCAAAAACTGCTCGGCATCATCCATGATGAAAGTACGTTGCACGTAGAGCTTCAAGCCCCGGGAGGTGTCCCGATTCCACAGATCGAAAGGAGCTCGGCCGGGAATATAGAGCAGGCTGGTATATTCGAGCTTGCCTTCAATCCGGTTGTGGCTCCACTTCAGGGGCTCTTCGAAATCATGGGAAATATGCTTGTAAAACTCCGTATATTCCTCATCGGAGATATCACTGCGGCTGCGGGTCCACAGGGCCGTGGCTTCATTGATGGTCTCGAACTCGGGCGCGGCTGCAGGCTCTTCTTTCTTCTCCGCTTGGGAGTCTTCATCCTCGGCCGGCGCAGGGGGCTTTTCCATCATCACCGGCACCGAAATATGATCGGAATATTTCTTGATGATGCTGCGCACCCGCCAGGAATCGGCGAATTCTTCACAGTCCTTTTTCAAATGCAGGATGACACTGGTGCCGCGCTGCGGCTTGTCCAGCCCCGCTACGGTAAATTCAGCCTCACCGGTGGACTCCCAGTGAACGCCCTCCCCGGCTTCCGCTCCGGCGCGGCGGCTATGCACTTCGACCCGGTCAGCGACTATGAAGCTGGAATAAAAGCCGACCCCGAACTGGCCGATCAGTTGCGAGTCATGCTGCTGGTCCCCGGTCAGGGAGGCCAGAAATTCGGCGGTTCCGGAGCGGGCGATGGTTCCCAGGTGTTCTACCACTTCATCCCGTGACATACCGATGCCGTTGTCGCTGACGGTGATCGTTTTTGCATCTCCGTCCAGTTCCACCCGAATCGCCAGTTCCGTATCCTCTTCCATCAGGGAACTGTCCGACAAACTTTCGAAGCGCAGCTTGTCGATGGCGTCCGAGGCATTGGATATCAATTCCCGCAGAAAAATCTCCCGGTTGCTGTACAGGGAGTGAATCATCAGGTGTAGTAGTTGTTTGGCCTCGGTCTGGAAGCCCAGGGTTTCCTCGCCGGTAACAGCATCCATCGCAGGGTTCTCCTTACAGGAATTCTTTATTGAGCCGATATATGGGGGGTTGTGGAGCAGCTTTCAAGGGGATTCGTTGGAGACGAACCGCTGCCTGGGTGACTTCCACTCCAGCGAGGTGATAAGCGCCAGGCTGGGTCCGATCTCCGCCGGGGGCACACAAACCTTACACTGGCATCCCGAAGAAGAAAAAACTCTCTTTCGTCGCGGATACATGGGGTGCTGCCGATCTACCAGCCGGCGATTTCCGCCAGGCCGGTCCCGATCTCCGCCAGTGAGCGCACGGTCTTTACTCCGGCGTCCTCAAGAGCGGCGAATTTCTCTTCCGCGGTACCCTTGCCGCCGGAGATGATGGCGCCGGCATGTCCCATGCGCTTGCCCTTCGGGGCGGTAACCCCGGCAATGTAGGCCAGCACCGGCTTGTTTAGCGACGCCTTGATGAAGGCCGCGGCCTCTTCTTCGGCGGTTCCGCCGATCTCACCGATCATGACGATGGCCTCGGTGGAGTCATCCTGTTCGAACATCTCCAGGATATCGATAAAATTCGAGCCTGGAATCGGGTCACCGCCGATGCCCACACATGTGGATTGACCATAACCTGCATCAGTAGTCTCCTTGACCGCTTCGTAGGTCAGCGTACCCGATCGCGACACAATGCCTACTTTGCCCGGCAGGTGAATGTGACCGGGCATGATCCCGATCTTGCACTGACCCGGAGTGATGATGCCCGGGCAGTTGGGACCGATCAGCCGCACTCCCAAGGCATCGCACTGATACTTGACCTGCACCATATCCAGCACCGGGATACCTTCGGTGATGCAGACAACCAGTTCAATCCCGCCATTGGCGGCTTCCAGTATGGAATCCTTGCAAAATGGCGCCGGAACATAGATGACCGAAGCCTGGGCCCCAGTCGCTTCGACCGCGTCTTTGACGGTGTTGAAGACCGGTAGACCCAGGTGCTCCTGCCCGCCTTTTCCCGGGGTTACGCCACCCACCATCCGGGTGCCGTAGGCAATGGCCTGCTCCGAGTGGAAAGTTCCCTGTGAGCCGGTGAAACCCTGGCAGATTACCCTGGTGTTTTTTTCGACAAGAATACTCACCGGCCTTCTCCCGCCGCCATAACGGCCTGCTGAGCAGCTTCGGTGAGACTGGCCGCGGCGATAATGTTGAGACCACTTTTCACCAATAACTCACGCCCCAACTCGGCATTATTGCCCTCCAGGCGTACCACTACCGGCACTGCAACCCCAACTTCCTCCACCGCGCCGATAATCCCCTCGGCAATCAGGTCACAGCGCACGATACCGCCAAAGATATTGACCAGTACAGCCCTTACATTGAGGTCCGAGAGGATGATCTTGAACGCCTCGGTAACCCGCTCCCTGGTGGCGCCGCCGCCTACATCGAGGAAATTGGCGGGGAAGCCCCCGTGCAGGGCAACCATATCCATGGTGCTCATGGCCAGCCCGGCTCCGTTCACCATGCAACCAATGCTGCCATCCAGGGCCACATAGTTGAGCCCCCAACGGGTGGCGTTGACTTCACGTTCATCTTCCTGACTGGTGTCGTGCATCTCCTGTAAACCGAGTTGCCGGTAGAGGGCGTTGCCGTCAACGCTGATCTTGGCATCCAGACAATGCAAAGTACCCTCGGTAGTGATCACCAGGGGATTGACCTCGATCAGGGACAGGTCCTTGTCCTGAAACAGCCGCGCCAATCCCAGAAAAATTTTTACGAACTGCTTCACCTGCTCTCCCTTCATGCCGAGGCGAAAAGCCAATTCGCGTCCCTGGTAGGGCTGGGCGCCGGTTAGTGGGTCAATAATGGCGCTGAGGATTTTTTCCGGGGTTTCCCGGGCCACCTTTTCTATTTCCACACCACCCTCGGTGGATGCCATGAAAACGATACGGCGCCGCGACCGGTCCACCACTGCGCCGAGGTACAATTCTTCAGAAATATCAATGCAGGACTCCACCAGAATCCGCGCTACCGGCTGGCCATCTTCATCAGTCTGGTAGGTCACCAGACGCTGACCCAGCCACTGCCGGGCAAACGCCAGAATCTCACTTCTGCTCTTGACCAGTTTGACGCCACCGGCCTTGCCTCGGCCTCCCGCATGGACCTGGGCCTTGACCACCCACTGTTCTCCGCCGATGTTATCCGCAGCGGCCACGGCCTCATCCGGGGTAGCTGCTGCATGGCCGTTGGATACCGGCAAGCCGTACTCGGCGAAGAGTTGCTTACCCTGATATTCATGCAAATTCATGATTCGATACCATTACCTTGTTGTCTCCACGAAATGGCGGGGGGCGGGGGGGGGGTATCGTAAACTCATTTACGCCGCCGGTTGGCGATGTGAATGGCCTTGCCGTCAACGGCCAGTGCGGCTTCGTGAATCGCTTCCGACAAAGTCGGATGGCCAAATACCGTGATCCCGATATCCTCTACCGTGGCCCCGAATTCCATGGCGATCACAATCTGTTGCACCAGGTCCGCTGCGCTGGGGCCAACGATGTGGCAGCCCAGGATGCGGCCGGATTCCCGATCCGCCAGGATTTTTACCAGTCCCGTGGGGTCGTTGGCTGCCAGCGCCCGGCCACTGGCGGCAAAGGGAAACACTCCACTCTTGTGGACAATGCCTTCCGCCTTCAATTCCTGCTCGGTTTTTCCCACGGCGGCAATTTCCGGATGTGTATAAATAACGGAGGGGATTGTTTCGTAATTCACCTGGGCATGTTTGCCGAGGATGCGCTCTACCGCCATGATGCCCTCTTCAGAGCCCTTGTGGGCCAGCATTGGGCCGCGCACCACGTCGCCAACGGCATAGACATTACGCGCATCGGTTTCACAAAAATCGTTGACATGGATAAAACCACGCTCATCCATGCCGACGCCGCAATCGGCGGACAACAGTTCCTCACTTCGCGGCCGCCGGCCCACCGCCACGATCAACTTGTCAAATACTTCCCGGTGTTCTCCCTCACCACAATGGTAGGTGACGGCGACCTGGCCATCGGCAACCGTGGTTTCTGTCACCCTGGCGCCGAGACGGATATCCAGTCCCTGTTTGGTGAAAATCTTTTCGGCTTCCGCGGCAACCGCCACATCCATCATGGGTAAAAAGTCATCCAGCGCTTCCAGCACCACCACCTCTGCTCCACAGCGCCTCCAGACACTGCCCAGTTCAAGGCCGATAACACCTCCGCCAATCACCCCCAGGCGCGCCGGAACTTCCTGAAATTCAAGGGCTCCCGTGGAATCGACAATGAATTCGTTGTCCACCGGCGCAGGGGCAATCTCCATCGGCACCGAGCCAGCGGCGATAATGACATTTTTTGTCTCCAGCACCGATACTTCATTCGCGGCCGTGGTGACCTCCACCCTGGGTCCGGACAATACTTTGCCCGCTCCCGCAAGGGGGGTAACTCCATTGGCCTTGAACAGCCCGGCAATGCCGCCGGTCAACTGGCGTACCACCTTCTCCTTGCGACCCTGCATCGCCGCTACATTCAGGGCGGAGCTGTCCAACTGTATGCCGTGAACAGCCAGTTCGGCCAGGGACTCATGGTACTTGTAGCTACTATCCAACAGTGCTTTGGAGGGTATGCAGCCCACGTTGAGACAGGTGCCGCCCAGACAGGCGCCGCCGGCCGCGTCCAGCCATTTTTCCACACAGATCGTTTTCAGCCCCAACTGGGCAGCCCGGATAGCGGCCACGTAACCGGCCGGGCCGGAACCAATTACCACCAGATCATATTGTTCAGACATTCTATCCTCGCTTGCGTCGCTGTGGTTCCGGTTAGAGTTGTAAAAGGATACGGGCCGGATCTTCGATCAAATCCTTGATGGCCACCAGGAACTGAACCGCGTCCTTGCCATCAATCAAGCGATGGTCATAAGACAGCGCCAGGTACATCATCGGAAGAATCACGACCTCACCATTGACCGCCATGGGCCGGTCCTGGATCTTGTGCATACCGAGAATGGCGGTTTGCGGGGGGTTGAGGATGGGCGTGGACAGGAGCGAACCAAATACCCCGCCATTGGTCAAGGTAAAGGTGCCTCCGGTCATTTCGTCAATACCCAGTTTCCCAGCCCTGGCGCGGCTGCCGAGGTCGTGAATCCGGGCCTCAATATCGGCCACGCTCATGAAATCCGCATCCCGCAAAACCGGCACCACCAGGCCCTGTTCAGTGGACACCGCCACTCCGATATCCTGGTAGCCGTGATAGACGATATCGTCGCCGTCTATGGAGGCATTGACCGAGGGAAACCGTTTCAGCGCCTCACAGGCCGCTTTCACAAAAAAGCCCATAAGCCCCAGGCGGGTTCCGTTATGGGTCCTTTGAAACTGCTCCTTGTACTTGTTGCGCAGGGCCATGATGGGCGCCATGTTGACCTCGTTGAAAGTGGTCAACATGGCGGTATCCCGGGAAACATTCAGCAGGCGCTCGGCTATGCGCTTGCGCATGCGGGTCATGGCCACCCGTTTTTCCACCCGCTCACCGGAGGGGCCGGTCACAGCCCCGGGGGGCTCGGCGGTGGCCGGCGCGACGGCCGGCTCCGCCTGAGAACTCGTTGGCGCGGTTTGGCTTTGCTTGTTTTGCAAATACTCCAGCAGATCAGCCTTGGTAACAAGGCCGTCCTTGCCGGTACCCGGGACCAGAGAAACATCAATATGCTCCTGTTCGGCCAAACGCCGGGCCGCCGGACCGAGCCGAGGTTGCTGACTTGCCTTGCCGGTTGCAGGTTGCGCTGCGGCGGCAGCTACGGCAGGTTGCTTCTCCCCGCTATCCGTTACAGCTTCCATGGCGCCGATCAATTCCTCACTGAGCACGGTTTCTCCAGGGCCCTTGAGAATGGAACTGAGTACCCCATCCTGGGGCGCCAACACTTCCAGAACCACCTTGTCGGTTTCAATTTCCACCAGCAGTTCATCACGCTCGACGGCTTCGCCGGCCACCCTGTGCCAGGCCAGAACTTCACCGTCCTCGACCGACTCGGGAAAGTTCGGCGCCTTGATCTCGATACTCATGTTCTGCTTACTCCCCAACCAGGGCCTGTTCAATCACTACCTGCTGCTTTTTCTGGTGCAGGGCCACGTAGCCCGCGGCAGGTGACGCCGAAGGGGGCCTGCCAGCGTAATGCAAGGGCAGTTTCTTGTTGTGACGCCGGATCACCCGCAGCATATGGTGCTGGCTGGAGTACCAGGCGCCCTGGTTCATGGGCTCTTCCTGGCACCAGACCACCTCCTCCAGGTTGGTGTACTGACGCAACAATTCAAACAGCTCCTGTTCCGGAAAGGGGTACAACTGCTCCAGCCGAATAATGGCGATGTGCTTTAATTGCCTTTGGTTGCGCGGCTCATGCAATTCATAAAACACCTTGCCGGAACATAGCACGACCTTTGTGACCTGCTGTGGATCAAGCGCATCGATTTCACCGATCACGTTGTGGAACTTGCCCTTCGCCAGTTCATCCAGAGAGGAAACCGCGCCTTTGTACCTCAGCAGGCTCTTGGGAGACATCACTATCAGGGGGCGGCGCATCGGTCTGATCGCCTGGCGGCGCAGCATGTGGAACACCTGGGCCGGGGTACTCGGTATGCAGATCTGCATATTGTGTTCAGCGCACAACTGCAAATAGCGCTCCAGGCGCGCCGAAGAATGCTCTGGACCCTGCCCCTCATAGCCATGGGGAAGCAACAGTATCAAGCCGCACAAGCGGCTCCACTTGTGTTCGCCGCTGGAGATAAACTGGTCGATGACTACCTGGGCGCCATTGGCGAAATCACCGAATTGCGCCTCCCAGATTACCAGGCCGGTCGGAGAGGTTGTGGCGTAGCCGTACTCGAAAGCGAGCACCGCCTCCTCGGACAACAGGGAATCGTAAATCTCGAAGATCGGCTGGTCCGGATGGATTTTCTGCAAGGGTATATGGATGCTGCCATCCTTCTGGTTATGCAACACGGCGTGGCGGTGAGAGAAAGTGCCCCGGCCCACGTCCTGGCCGGTCAGCCGAACGGGGTAGCCTTCCTGTAATAGCGTGGCATAGGCCATGATTTCGGCAAAGCCCCAATTGACCGCGAGAGCGCCGGCGCCCATCTTGCGGCGGTCTTCCAGGATGCGATTGACCTGGCGGTGCAGGGGTACCCCCACCGGAGCCTGATTGACGTCATGAGCCAGCCGCTGCAGGGTAGGCAAGGAAACACTGGTGTCACAGGCCAGGTCCCAGTCGTGCCCCAGGTAGGGAGACCAATCGACGAACATCTCCTTGTTGGGTTCTGACACCAGGCTGCTGACCATCGGGTCTCCCCGCTCCAGGGAAACGCGAAACTGTTCCACCAGAAAGCTGTCTTCCTCTCTTGTTACCACCCCCTCGGCGATCAGTTTCTCCGCATACATGTCGCGGGTGGTTGGATGATCCTTGATCTTTTGGTACATCAATGGCTGCGTCACCATGGGCTCATCGGCTTCGTTATGGCCTCGCCGGCGGTAGCAAACCAGGTCAATCACCACGTCCCGGGCGAATTCATTGCGATAGTCCACCGCCATCTGGGTCACGAACAGCACCGCCTCAGGGTCGTCGGCATTGACGTGAAAAATTGGCGCCTGCACCATTTTGGCAATATCCGTACAGTACTCTGTGGAGCG
>JAPOQD010000045.1 GCA_026710905.1 Halieaceae bacterium | reverse complement strand
GGTGCAACGTTTTCCGGAACAGGCGATGAGTATCGAGAGGCTGGAATACGGCGATGCCATTGGTGAGCCGCTGGCACTACGAATCCAAGGCGAAGCAGAATTGGCTTCCGACGATCCAGAATTCCGCGGACGTCTGCAGGGGTTGGTTCACGAGGTGAAGACTCGGTGGCAGGAAATCAAGCGCCTCGAACGATCCGCCATCGGTGCCATCAACGCCAGGATGATGCGACTGCGCGAGCAGAAGCGAACGCTCGAGCGAGAAGGGGTACCGCAGGGGGACGCCGCCTATCTGAATATCCAGGAGGCCATGGCGCCATTGCAGGCGCGTTACGAGAATCTGGCCGCAGAGGCGCGGGAATTGCGGCGGCTACAGAACGAGAATCAATTGGTGTACCGGATTGCTAGCGGGGATGAGGTCGTTTTACCGCTCGGGCAGATTGTTGGGTACCACTTTCCCAACCAGCTGGGCTTCTGGGGTCGTCTGGGGCTCTTCGCTCATAACATGTGGGCTTTCCTTACCCAGGAGCCTCGCGAAGCCAACACCGAGGGCGGCGTCTTTCCGGCGATTTTTGGTACCTTCGTGATGACCGTGTTGATGAGCATGGCCGTCACGCCGTTTGGCGTGCTTGCGGCCATGTACCTGCGGGAATATGCCAAGCAGGGCTTCGTCGTGCGTACGGTACGCATTGCCGTGAACAATCTTGCCGGGGTGCCATCCATCGTTTTCGGGGTGTTTGGGCTTGGTTTCTTCGTGTATTTTGTCGGCGGCAGCATCGACGAGTTTTTTTTCCACAATGCGCTGCCGACCCCGACCTTTGGAACGGGAGGCATTATCTGGGCGTCGCTGACCCTGGCGCTGATGACCGTTCCGGTGGTTATCGTAGCCACAGAGGAGGCGCTGAGCGCGGTTCCACGCGGTATGCGTGAGGGCTCTCTGGCGTGCGGCGCCTCAAAGTGGCAGACCATGCAGCGCATCGTGCTACCGGCGTCGGCCCCCGGCATTCTCACCGGACTGATCCTGGCCATGGCACGCGGTGCCGGGGAGGTGGCGCCGTTGATGTTGGTAGGGGTCGTGAAGTTGGCGCCAACACTGCCGGTCGATGGTATCTTCCCTTTCGTTCACCTGGATCGTAAATTCATGCACCTGGGATTTCACATCTTCGACCTCGGTTTTCAGTCTCCCGATTCGGAGGCGGCGAAGCCGATGGTGTTTGCAACCACCCTGCTGCTGATTGCCCTTGTCATGGTGCTGAATATCGGAGCTATCTGGATCCGCGACCGGCTGCGCCGCAAGTATGCGACCGGGGCATTTTAATCAGGAAAGGACATCTATTGACACTGCCTGACCAGCAATCGCGAGCGCCGGAAAATGGCGGCGAGGGTACGGAAGTGAAAATCCTTGATCCAATTATCCGTGTGGAGAACCTGCATCTCTTCTATGGCGGCGTCATGGCTCTCAAAGACGTGAGCATGCTGGTGCCACGCCACCAGGTGACTGCGTTCATCGGGCCATCGGGCTGCGGCAAGTCCACGCTGCTGCGGTGTTTCAACCGCATGAACGACTTGGTAGACAACGTGCGGGTCGAGGGGGTTATCGAACTGGATGGCGATAACGTCAATGTGCCGACACTGGACGTCATTTATCTACGGCGACGAGTCGGAATGGTATTCCAGAAGTACAATCCGTTTCCCAAATCCATCTACGAAAATGTAATCTACGGCCTGCGCATTGCCGGCGTGAGCAACAAGTCGATACTTGATGAGACGGTGGAGCGCAGTCTGCGCGGGGCCGCATTGTGGGAAGAAGTGAAGGACCGGCTACGCGAATCGGCCCTGCAGCTTTCCGGCGGGCAAATGCAACGCTTGTGCATCGCGCGGGCCATTGCGGTCAATCCGGACGTGATTCTGATGGATGAGCCGTGCTCGGCGCTGGACCCCATTGCCACGGGGCGCGTTGAGGATCTGATTCACGATTTGAAGCAGAACTACACGGTATTGATTGTGACGCACAACATGCAGCAGGCGTCACGGGTATCGGATTACACTGCCTTTCTGTACCTCGGGGAACTGGTTGAATTCGGCGAGACCGCGAACATTTTCAGGTCTCCCGTGAAGAAGCAGACCCAGGATTACATCACGGGCCGTTTCGGTTAACTCGTTACCCGGATGTGCCAGAAGGAGAGAGCCCATGTCACAGCACTTTTTGCGAGAGATCGAGGCGCTCAAGCAGAAGCTTTTGGGACTGAGTGCCATGGTGGAGGAACGAATCGCCAAGGCCATCGATTCCGTGGTGAAGAACGACCCGCTATTGGCGCTCGAGGTTGTCGAAGGCGACAACGACGTCGACCAGGTGGAAGTGGATGTAGAGGAAGACTGTCTGAAACTGCTGGCACTTTACCATCCGGTGGCTGTCGATCTGCGTTTTGTCGTGGCCGTGTTGAAGATCAACAATGACCTGGAACGTATGGCAGACAAGGCAGTCAACATTGCCCGGCGCGCCGAGTATTTGGCGCAGCAGCCGCGACAGACGCTGCCCTCCAGCCTGACGGCCATGGCGAGAGAAGTGGAGTTGATGGTGCGTCACAGCCTGGACGCCCTGGTGCAGGATGACACGACTCTGGCCCGGCAGGTTTGTGCCAACGACCGCGCGGTGGACCGATATAACCGAGAAATCCACAAAGAGATCCAGACTCAGATTCGCTCGAACCCTGATGACGTTGAGCGCCTGGTGCATACCCTGTCAGTGGCCCGGCATCTGGAGCGTATCGGCGATCTGGCCACCAACGTGGCTGAAGACGTAATTTATACGGTGGAAGGCGAGATCGTACGACACCGCACCGGGGCTTATGCCTGAGCGTGACCAGGCGGGTAGCTGCAAGCCTCATTTGGCAGCCGTGGAAATGTTGACTTGCCCCGCATGACGTCGGTCGTGATGCGCGGCTTTGGCCTGTGTTGAATTCGAAGCGCCAATTGCTCCGGCCTGCTCCCAACTTTCGCTCTACGTGGGCTTTGTGAGCGGCGTCCGGATTGGTGCTTGCAGGTGTTGCTCGAAAAATTCACATATTGCGCCTCTTCTTTCACATTCCTTCTCCCGGAACACCCACCTGCTAGTTGACACGCCCGATCTAAACATGTAACTGTTCCGCCTCTTCCGGTGCTGGCCCGTCAACTCAGGCTGGGTCCCGGCGTCGATTACCGTTCATCATGACCTGAGGAAGGACCCATATGACCTATTCCAAGTTTGCTGTTGGTTTGGTGTGTATCCTGGCGGCCGTCTGCGTATATGCGGGTGGAGATCCGGACTTCGTGGCGTTTCCGGAAGGTTACGACACGTCGTTCACGAGCTACGTGACCCAGAATCGCGGCAATGGGAAACAGGTAGCCAGGATGTTTGCCAACGATGTGGCGATGTCCAGCTATAAGGCGGGAAAAACGGCGGCATCGGGTTCCATTCTTGTAATGGAAGTTTACAAGCCCAAGACAGATGACGAGGGCAACCCCGTCGTGGGCGATGATGGCATCTTTCAGATTGACAAATTGGCAGCGATTGCGGTCGCCGAACGGCGGGATAACTGGGATGATGCTTATCCGGCCGAGAACCGGGTGGGTAACTGGGGATTTGCGCTTTACGGGCCCGACGGCCAGCCGAAGGCCAACGATCTCCAATGTGTCGTGTGCCACACCCCGCTGGCGCACCAGGACTTCATTTTTTCCCACCCGCACATAGTGAAATACGCGACGTCTCAATAATTGCGGAGGGCCGCTGAGGGATTGTTTAGCTGTGGGGTGACGCCAGTAACCTCTCGAACAAGGCGATGACCTCCGGGTGGGCCCAATCCCGCGGGCCGATTACTTTTTCGACCAGGAGGCCCGCCTTGTCAACGATGAAGCTCTCCGGTATGCCGGCGGTTCGGTACAGGCGCTCAGTCTGGCTTTCGGGATCCAGCAGGATGGGGAATGTCAGGCGGCGTTTTGAAAGAAACGGCTCCACGGTCTGCCTGCCAAGAGCATCCATGTTGATGGCCAGAACGACGAGACCCTTTGGGTTCAATTTTTCGTGGAGGCGTTGAATGGTTGGCATCTCCTCGATGCAAGGCGGGCACCAGGTAGTCCACACATTGATGAACACCACCTTGCCGCGCAGAGCAGCCAGCTGGACCGGTCTGCCATCCATATCCGGAAAGGTGAAATCGGCCAAAGGCTCCCCGACCCGCGGTCCCAGGTCCGGTTTGGGTGCCGGGCGGGTCCACCAGCCGTAAGCAAGGATGAGTACCAGAGCAAGAACTGGCGCCATCCACACCAGCGTGACGGTCCAGGAACCGGATTTTTCGGACGGTCTTTCTGGAGATTCCATTGCAGGCGTGTTCCGACTCAGGTTTGCAGGCTACTGCGATTGGCAACTGACACTTTTCGGCGCTCCCTGGCCGCACAGGAAAGCGTCAGTCTTGCTGCTGATCAGGAAGGCGCAGGCATTGTCCCGCGCCGTGCGTGAGGCGGTTTCTGTATCCGCTCCCCCGGCCGTACGGCATTCGGTCCGTCCCTTGTACTCCACGCACACGTCGCACCTCACTTCGTCGAAGCTGAGTGACAGGTAGAGTACCATTCCGACGATTAACACGCCGAAAATGACGCCTACCATTCCTGCCTTTGGCATGTCCCATCCTCTGTTCGCCAAGTGATTTACGATTTGCGCTGCATGGGTGCACACGTGACTGTGTGGCCAATGGGTCGAAAGTGTAGCGCGCCGGTCAACCTGCTTCAACGACCCGACTTACAGCCCGGGTGCCGCCACCCCACGTCGGCACATATGTCGACTTGGCGCCCGTCCCGCCCAGAATCACCATCATGACGTCCTCCGGGCGCCTCGCGATTGTCAGCTTCGTAATCGCCGCCTGTCGCAGCCGTTCCGCCTGAGCCGAAGCTAACAGGCGGGCCGGGAACTCCGCCTTCTGCAGCAGAAATTCCTGGGCTTGTTGCCGGTTATGGGTGCGTCCAATGATGTGGGCGTGCTCCGGCGCGACCAACCATAGTGGCTCACCGCTGCCCAACAGGTCGCCCTTTCCCAGATTACCTGCAATGGCCATTGAGCGCGCCATTGTGGTAAGCACCCCTTCAGCATTG
>JAPOQD010000127.1 GCA_026710905.1 Halieaceae bacterium | reverse complement strand
TCTGATATTGTTTCCGGCGAATGGGAATTTGTCGGCGGGGTTGCCCGTCATCGACACAGGAAAAGCGGCAATTCCTATGTGGTTGACATCTCCGAAGATATCCATTAAATACCGTTTGGTGAGACTGGTTGTTGACACCAATGTGTTGATCGCTGCTTTCCGCAGTTCTTCGGGCGCGAGTAACGAATTGTTGCGGCAAGCGGCGTCCGGTGCGTTCAGGTTGCTGTGCTCGACAGCTCTGTTTCTCGAATACGAGGCAGTGCTGGGGAGACTGGAGGTGCGCGCAGCTACGGGTCATAGTCTGCAAGATGTGGAGTCCGTCATGGATGCGATAGCCGCCATTGCCGAACCGGTAGATCTGCATTTCAGGACGCGGCCGACGTTGCGCGACCCCAATGACGAAATGGTGCTCGAAGTCGCCAGCAACGGCGATGCTGACTACATAGTGACTCACAACCTGAGAGACTTTGCTCCTGCACTTGAGCTTGGTATAGCAGTCGTGGCGCCGAGGGAGATTTTGAGGAGACTACGAACATGAGCGCAACTACCCGTTACAAGTACCCGCTAAAGTTGCCGGCCTCTTTGAAGGAGACGGCCGCACGTCTGGCGAAGGACGACGGCGTCTCGCTCAACCAATGGATTGCTACGGCGGTAGCGCAAAAAATTGGAGCCGTGGAGACGGCGGCCGAGTTTTTCTACCGCCGTGGCGCCAAGGCGACACCAGTAGACTTGGCGCGCCATCTTGACAACGCACCGGATGCGCCACCCCAACCCGGCGATGAACTGCCTGATGGGTAAGTTAGCCGGGGTCGCCAGACATCCGTGGAACGGCTTTGCTCTGCACAAAGAGCTTGCGGCCTTCGGAGACATGGCTACCCGCGACTCCGTTTGAACCGTTGCTATCAACGACTCCGACAAACAGGAGGCCGCGATTCAGAAACGTCACTACTCTCCGGTTGTAAGCGTTCGGTATTGACGTGATGTCTGGCCAAGACAGACGGGCTGGCGCCTTAGGGGCCGGCCGCACTTGTGCGGCCCGCGCAATGTTTGCATTTGGCGGTTTGACTCCCCGGATGTGCGGGGGACGCGTGCGTCGCCCCTTCAACCTGTGGAGGCGTAAGTAGTTACTATATTTCAATACCATGCAATAATCTGTAATACTACGCAATACTGTATATGTGAATTCGGGGCTTTTGAGGTCGAAAAATAAGCGCTATTTGGCTTTGCAGGCATTGTGAAGTTCACAATGAGTCAAAATCCGCGCCTTCCTGCGTATTCAAACCCAAACTGGACACCGATTGCGGGTTGAAACTGGACACCCGTTTCCAGGCATAAGGTGGGTGGGTATCCCGTTTTGGTTCCGGCGCATGTTTGGTGATGTGTGGCGATGGGCGGGGCAATACCGCCGCACCGAGAAAAACCTCGGTATTGACCCGGCGCATATCTCGGTTCAGACCAGGAATTTGCTGGCCGATGCCCGTGCCTGGGTGGACTACGCCACCTACAGCCCACAAGAGGCTGTTGTGCGGCTGCATTATCGGCTGGTTTCGATTCATCCCTTCGTAAACGGTAATGGCCGCCACGCGCGCCTGCTGGCTGAGGCGATGCTGCGATACGAGTACGGCGGAACGGCCATCGACTGGACCGGCGGTGGAGGATTTTCCGGTATCGAGGCGCAGCGCAGGGCGTATCTTGATGCCCTGCGCGCCGCAGATTGTGGTGACCTGACGCCGCTGTTGGAGTTGGTTACCATTTTTTAGTTCGATGGTAACTGCCCGCTCTGTGCTCGGTCCGGGGTGTAGTGGACTTTTCTGCACCGTGAATCAAAAATGGGTCTATTGCCCAACAATAAAATGTCCGGCGCCGTATTCTGGCTTGCAATCGTTTACCCTCTCGGCTGATTTGTGTGTCAAACTTCAATCAACCAGCGATGATGTTTCGTTTCAATTCATCAAACACTGATTCCAATTATGGCATTTGCTGGATTGCCATACTTTTGTCCTCACATTGAAAACAGTGATGCTGAGATAGACTTGAATACCATAGGGCAGCCGCCACGGGTTCATTGGCGAGATTTTCCGGATGCCGTTCTACTGGCAACCGAGCAGCAAACCCGACAGCATCCCGATTACGCTGTGGCAAAGGCCGGGAATGGAAGTGCGGCGGGGAGGCTGGTGCACACGCTCGTCGATGATTCGGGACTCACTGCCGTACGCACGTTGCTCGATCAAGTCAAGGAAAGTCGGCCGCTGCTAGTCAGCGCACATGCCTATGAGCGTGAAGGATTCAATGCCATTCCGGGAGCGCTGGCTCGGTTGATCAGTAAGCGCCTCGAAATACCGTTCGACAGTAACATCGTCCAGACGAATATCGTGGGCCACACCGGAGCTGATGGCTACAGTCGTCTGGCCCGTCAGGCAGCATTCGATGGTGAGGTCGCAGAGGGACGCAAATGCGTGATGGTGGATGACTTCATCGGCCAAGGTGGTACACTCGCCAACCTGCGCGGATGGATCGAAAGCAACGGGGGCAAGGCGATTGGAGCGGTTGCGCTAACCGGTAAACCGTACTCCGCCAAGTTGAATCCAACCGGAGAACAACTCCATGAACTCAGACAAAAGCATGACCAAAACCTCGAAGAATGGTGGCGAGAACGATTCGGCCACGCCTTCGATTGCCTTACTCAATCAGAGGCTCGGTATCTCGCCCGCTCCCCGGATGCTGACGCCATACGAGGTCGACTTGTTGCGGCAATGCGCCATGGAGGCGATGGAAGCCGCCCATGAAGTATTCGTGCAGAGTGAAAATAAACCATAGAGCTCTGATGGCGCAGCAGGTGAGCCGCCTGCCGCAGAAGGTATTGACGAGTCCATGCAGCTTCACATTCGCTCCGTCACCTCGCCGCCGCGCCAGCTTGGGATGATCGCGAAAATTGATCTGTTGGAAAGTGATGGCGATTCCGTTGCGCCGGAGGAATACAAGCTCGAGAGGCGCCGGCATATGAGCGTGGGCACAATAATCGATGGGCGGTCTTTCAAGATATATGATGGAGCCACGAGCAGCATTTTTTGTCGGTGTGTGAAGCCCACGTCATGGCCACTGTCCTGTCCCCAGGCTGATTCACTTCCTGCCGATTATCCACTCAGGTCTGACGTTCCACCTCCAACCTCTCATACTGGCAGGTCATCCTCTTACAGGCCGTAGTTATTCTCGCGGCCCTGCTCTGATTGATAGAGGGCATCCAGCGCCTCGGCACAGGCGATGTTGATGATGCCCCTGAGTTCATCCAGGAACTCAAGTACCAATTGTGCATCGGCTGCATGCCAGTGGGTGGTCAACAGTAGTTTGTTCATCATGCGCAGGTTCTCCTTGCTGGATCAGGCCCGTTGACGCGGGGCGTTCGCAAGCGCACCGAACAGTTCAAGGTAAAGCCTTTCGTCGTGTTGGGTAACCTCCCGCTGAGCTGCCGTGGCGAGCAGTTCACCGGCCATGGTGGTGAGTACCCGGTAACGCCTTCGGATTCGGGCCATGGTGGCTGGAAACAGCCCAAAAGGGGTCAAAAATATCTCCAAAAGGCCTAAAAGGCCCAAAAGACCGTTTATAATAAATAATGAATAAAAAACGATATATTAATAATTAAATAGCATTAAAAACCGCTAAAGCCCCCAAAAAATGGTCAAAACCTCCTATTTTTAATGATATTTCAATACTATGCAATACGCTGTAATACTACGAAATACCGTATATGTGAATTCGGAGCCTTTGAGGTCGAAAAGAAGGTGGGTGTCCCGTTTAGGTTGGTTTCTTTAGGTTACCGTTTTGGTTAGTTGTGGTTTTCTCCCGTTTTGGTTTAGTTTAGGTTTACATTCGGGGAGGGCAGGCCGAAGCATCTGCAAAGTAGCTTATCGAGCACGGCCCAGACACATCATTTCCGGGGAGTAAAGAATGTCTTTTGTAAAACGCTACGGTCCATGGGCTGTCATAACTGGCGCATCCGAAGGTACAGGACGCCAATTCGCCAAGCGAATTGCCGCTGAGGGCGTCTCTTGTGTTCTCATCGCTCGCCGGGAAGGGCCACTGAATGCAGTTGCAGACGAAATTCGATCAGATTCGGGTGTGGAATGCGTAACCGCTTCAATTGACCTTTATTCGCCAGAGGCGTTTGAGGAAATTATTGAGGCCGTCGGCGAACGGGAGGTCGGCCTGTATGTAGCCAATGCCGGCGCCGACCCAAACAGTTCGCGCTTCCTCGATTTGGAAGTTGACGCCTGGATACGGCACATCAATCGAACAGTTATTACAACGGTGCGCTGCAGCCACCATTTTGGCGATCTCATGCGTAACCGGGGCCGGGGCGGCATTCTTCTGGTCGGCTCCGGGGCTTGCTATGGAGGCGCCAGCTTCCTGGCGACCTATTCGGCGGGAAAGGCTTTTGAATTGTGTTTTAGCGAGGGATTGTGGGCAGAGCTTCGTCCTCACAGCGTGGATGTACTCTATCTCGTGCTGACGAGGACAGATACACCAGCCTTGCGCACCTTCCTGGAAAAAAACAATTTGCCGGCCCCCGACGGTGTAGCGTCTACCGAGGAAGTTGCGAAAGTGGGGCTGGAGCGGTTGCCACACGGTCCTGTGCATAATTTTGGTCAGGAGGATGAGGACCTCGGCTACGCCTTGAATACCGCGGCGGACCGGCGCTCCAGAGTACAGTTCATAGATAAAGCCACAGAGGGGCTATTTGGCGACGGTTGAAGGGAGCGGCGCAGCACGTAGCTGATTTTCACATAGTTCCAGGGTGGGTGTCCCGTCTTGGTGCGATGGGTGTCCCGTCTTGATGCGTTGATGCCTTGGTTTGATGGGTGTCCTGTCTTGATGCGTTTGACTATACTGACAGTTATGGGCGATCATTCAAGTCCCATAGAGGAGGCCACGGATGGCGCACACCATGGACACGATGAAAACCTTGCGGATGCTGCAAAACACCGGCATGGCCGAGGCGCAAGCCGAAGCCGTAACCCGGGCCATCCAGGATAGTCAGGGCGAATTCGTCACCAGAGACTACCTGGACGCCAGGCTATCAGCCGAAATCGGGAACCTGCGGGGAGACCTGTACCGCGCCCTGTGGATTCAGGGCGGGAGCATCGTCTTGATACTGGCAGGGCTCGGCGCCATCACGGGAGGCGCATTCTAGCCCGCATATGGCGCCAACCTTCTGCTGTTGCCGCCGCGTGTCTGCGGGTCGTACATGTGCGACCCCTGCAATGCCTTCTACAGCTCGCGCTGGCTGGCGTCCAGGTGTAGGCGCCACCTGATACTGTCCAATTTTTGCCGGGTTACTATCCCGCGGGGTACGGCAAAATCCGCTACTGGCTTGCCGGCTTGAATCGCCCGTAAATTCTGGGCAAGGCCCGCGTTTCATTTTCAAGCTCAAGTTCTTTCAGCCGTTGCAGATGGTCAACCGGCCCCAATAACTCATCGAGGCTGGCGCTGAGGGGCTGATCGGGATAATGGCGCCGGGCAAGGTGGATGAAACGCAGGGTGCGCAAGCCATCAAACCATTGATGGGTGGCCTTGCGCAGGGTTTCGGGATGGCGCCTCTGGCGGCGGGCGCGTTCGATGAAATGCTGGAAACCCAACTCGTCAAGCAGTGCGGCGGTCAGCTCCGGCAGCGCCGCGCCCCGCTCGATATGGGCAATGGCCTCGGCCAGGCATGCAAAGGATTGCGGCGCATAACTGCGGTAATCAGCGGTATCGCCCATATCGGCCAGGGCAGGGCCGGTGCCGAAGGGTACGCGCTGCGACAAACGCGCCCGAATGCTGATTTCCGGGCGGCGCAGGCGATGCACCGGCGCCACTTTTGCCGCCTTGTTGAGCAGGTGGAAATCTTCCCCGGCATTGCGTTTCGGTACGCCGCGCACTTTTGCATAGGTTTCAGCATGAATGGCGATGGTGCTGCCAATCGTGTGAAAGGCATAGGGCGAGTTGGCGGCGCGCAGCCTGTTGACGTAGTAGCGCAGCTTTGTTTCGTAGCAGCAGATTTGCGCGGCCAGGGCGGCAGGCGCTCGGTGGTGAAACGGCAGCAGGGCGCAGCCCGCTGTTGCCGGGGCATGCTGGAAATAATCCGGCGGCAAGCGCACATCGGCATCGGTCATGTAGATCCAGGGTGATTTGATCCGGCCTGTGGCGATCAACATGCAGGCGGCGTCGGCGCCGATCTTGCGGGCCAGGCCGACTCCCTGCCGGTGGGGAATCAGGCGCTCGGCGCTGACCCGATTGATGGCCAGAATATCCATGCCCTCGCGGTAGCGCCCCACCTGGAACGGCCGCTCCGGTTTGCCGCCGACGATCCGCCACAGTCTGGCGCTGCGTTCAATGGCCGCTGCGCCGGCGTTGTCGGGCGCGTTGACCACCAGAATGATCAGCAGCCCGGCAGGGAGGCCGTTCAGCAGTTCCTCCAGAAAATCCTGGGATTCATCGAAGCAGGGCGCCACCAGAACATTCTCATAGCAGGGCTTGAGGCCAGGCAGATTCCCGCTTTCCGGCTCGGCGTAGCGATCAAGGTAGGGTTGCAGGACCGCCGAGTCAGCGCCGCCGGGCGATCTTTTGCTGCGTATCCGTTCGGTCATGGTGTGACCCGTGGCCGTACCATGGTGCAACTTCCCGTTTCGGTTGCTTTCCCGCCAGAGTGGCTCATCTGTTGCCCTTTGCCCGAAAGGGCGGCGCCCCACCGGCCATCCGCTAATGCAGCCGCGGCAACAGCGGTAGCGCGGCCACGATATTCGCTTCGGCAGCAGCCAGCGCCAGGATTCTCGGCGCTATCCCGGCCTGCCCGCAATGTTGTTCCGCCAGGCGCACGAACAACTCACCGTGCCGTTTTTCACTTTCCGTCAACGCCTTGAAGAAACGTTTTTCGGCGCCCTCCGGCAGTGCCTCGGCGAGCATGCCGAACCGTTCACAGCCCCGCTGTTCGACGATGGCTGCGATCAACAGGCGGTCGAGCAGGTAGAACTCCTGACCATGGCGCACCAGCCGGTTCATGGCGGTGATATAGGCGTCCCTGGTATCCGGCGCGGGCGCCACCCCACGCCTGGTCAACAGGCGAATTACTTCCCGGTAATGAGACATTTCCTCCACGGCGAGCTCGGCCATCGCGTTCAGTAACACCGGCTTGTCGGGATAATGAGAGGCCATTTTGAGGGCCATGCCGGCGGCTTTCTTTTCGCAGGAGGCGTGGTCCTGTAAAAAGCTGTCGAAATCTGCGAGAACGGCTTCGAGCCAGCCGGGGCGGGTAGGGGAGAGATTCATGGGGAACGGAATTCAGCCCACGCTGCCGACGGTGATTGGCGGCGCTCAAATCCCTTCGCCGCACACCCAAGGGTGCTTGCAGTGTTGCCGGCCTCTGCGCTGCGGCATCCAATCTGCAGCATTACTGTCGGTCTCCCTTGTTCATGGCGAGGCGAGAGTAACAGTTTTGCTCACTCGGCAGAATAATGCCGCCATTTTGAGCCATGGCCACAAGCCGCTGTGAAATTGCGCGCGGGTTAGCGGATAAGGAGAAAAGTCAGGCAAAACCCAGGCAAAAGTCAGGCAAAACCCAGGCAAAGAAATGGGGAAAACGTTGTTTTCCCCATCCAGGTCTTCATTATGAAGCTTATTCTTATTTTCGGCAGATTCTCATTATTCTTGCCCTTGTATCGTAGAAGTAACGCATATCCCATACCAACGGAAACAATCCAGTTTCAATTCAAACAGTTATAAGGAAAGGGGAGATTTGACTCCAGGTTGGAAATGGTGTGGTGTTACGGTTATACACCTATTTCTGTAACCGTCACCGTTTTGGTAACGAAAAAGAACCAACCGATAGCGGTTGGGCAGACTCAGGCGCTCTTGCGGGCCGATTTGCCACCGCGCTTGCGGGGAATACCCAGGCGCTGGCGCCGCTCCCACAGGCATTTGCGGCTGACCCCAAGTTTTTGGGCCAATTCGGTTTCACTCATGGAGTCCTGGTGTTCGAGCACAAAACGCTGGAAATAATCTTCCAGAGACAAATCTTCGGGTGGGTCATAACTGCTGACCGATGCAGCACTGCTGCTCATCTTGCTGGTTACTTCGTCACCGTGAAGCTGGCTCACCTCGGCCAGTTCCAGGTCGATACCGAGCAGGTCGTTATCGATTTCTTCGGATTCACTGAGAATCACCGCTCGTTCCACGGCATTTTCCATCTCCCGTACATTACCCGGCCAGGAGTAGGTGGTGATGGCCTGAATCGCCTTGGGGGTAAAGCGGCGTTTTTTCTGGCCGATTTTTGCCGTATGTTGCGCCAGCAGGTATTCCGCCAGCTCGAGTATGTCCTTGCCCCTTTCCCGCAGTGGTGGCAGTTGCAGCCGCAGGACATTGACACGGTAGTAAAGATCCTGACGAAAGGCTCCCTCCACGGCAAGCTTCTGTAGATTGCGATGCGTGGCGCAGATCAGCCGCACATCGACCTTGCGTGTCTCCACCGAGCCGATACGGCGTATCTCTCCTTCCTGGATGAAACGCAGCAGACGGGCCTGCGCTTCCATCGGCAGTTCACCGATTTCATCCAGAAACAGGGTGCCGCCGTCGGCAGCTTCAATCAACCCGATGCGGTTGGTGTTGGCCCCAGTGAAGGCGCCTTTTTCATAACCGAACAACTCGGATTCGATAAGTGTCTCCGGAATGGCGGCGCAGTTCACGGAAATTATTGGCTTGCCTTGGCGCCGGCTCTGGCGGTGCAGGGCCTGCGCAGCCAGCTCCTTGCCGGAACCGGTTTCACCGAGTATCAGCACCGTCGAGTCGGTCGGCGCCATCTTGCCGAGGTGTTTGTACAGCACTTGCATTTCCGCACAGCTACCGATGAAACCCTGGCTTTGCTCCGATTCCCGGGCGCTGGCCTTTTTCGACTTGCCCGAAGTTGTTTTTTTCTTGGGCGGGTTGCTGATGATGCGCTGCACCGAAGCCAGTATCTCTTCCTGTTCAAAGGGTTTGGCTATGTAATCCACGGCCCCCATGCGCATGGAGTCAACCGCCGAACGGAGACTGGCGTACTTGGTCATGATCAGCACCGGCGCCTGTTGCACTTTCTGAATGAAATCGGTTCCCGGTGCGCCGGGCAGACGCAAGTTGCTGATGATCAAATCAAATGAGGAGAGTCGATAGCGGCTCTCCGCTTCCTGCACGGAGCTGGCTTCACTGACTGCATAGCCATTGCGCTGCAGCAGGCGCGCCAACTTCGAGCGAATTGCTGCTTCGTCATCGACTACCAACAGGTTTTGCATATTTCGCTGATGCCTCTTGGGACTGTGCCCAAGTCTAGCGCATTTTGTAACCGCGGCAAAGCCGAGAAGGCAGGAATAACTTACTGATAAGTTTGAATTTTTTTAGTAACCCCAAGCGGTCTGGCGCCAACTGCACGGCGGCTGCAAGTATCTGGGCGAGTTGCCATGGAGAGTGTCGGGCACAGACTCACCCGTCAATGCTCATGCGCCTGGCGATGCGTTCGGGCCGCCAGTCCCTGGTTGCGGCTTGCAGCATTGCATCCACCCGCCGGACTGCGGGCACGGGCTGGTTGAGAAATTTCAGCGCCAGGCGCAAATTCGACAGTGCATCGGCATTGTCCAGGGCCGGGGCGTGGGTCTGCTTGCTGAGCTTTTGTCCCTCCTTGTTGCAGAGAACCGGGATGTGACTGTAGATCGGGGTGGGCAGATTCAATAGCTGTTGCAAATACACTTGACGCGGGGTGGAGTCATACAGGTCCGAGCCGCGCACGACATGGGTGATCTGTTGCTCGGCATCATCCAGCACCACGGCCAGTTGATAGGCGTAGAGACCATCCCGGCGGCGTATCACGAAGTCGCCTGTCGAGGTTGCCAGCGTCTGGCTCAAGGGCGCCTGGATGGTGTCTTCAATACACAGGCGGGCGGTGTCGTTACTACGCAGTCTGACCGCGTGGCTGCGGCCGGCGCTCAGCTTCCTGTCCCGGCAGCGGCCGGAGTAGATCCCTCCGCTGGCGGCCAGCATCTGACGTGAACAATCACAGCGAAATGCTATTCCCTGGGCCAGTAGCCGGTCCACTACCGCTCCGTAGGCGGTATGCCGGCCGCTTTGCCACAGCACCGGCCCATCCCAGTTCAGCCCATGTTCACGCAGGCTGTCGAGAATTGCCTGGGCGGCGCCGGCAGGTTGCCGGGGAGGGTCGAGGTCTTCCATGCGCAGCAGCCAGCGCCCGCCCTGATGGCGGGCATCCAGGTAGCTGGCCAGTGCGCAAATCAAGGTGCCCAGATGTAGCGGACCGGTGGGCGAGGGCGCAAAACGCCCAGTATAACCGGGGTCCGGCTGAGCGGAAGCTGTCTGTTGGGAAATGGTCTTGTCCAGTGGCGCGCCGGTACTTCTCCTGCTGCTGGGATCCGGCAATATCGTAAACTAACCCTGTACCTGCTTTTCCTTGATTTCGTCCAGGGTCTTGCAGTCGATGCAAAGCGTGGCCGTCGGCCGGGCTTCCAACCTCTTGATGCCGATCTCCACACCGCAGGCCTCGCAGTAGCCGTAGTCATCCGCCTCGATATTGTGAATGGTCTGGTCAATTTTCTTGATCAGCTTGCGTTCCCGGTCTCGGGTGCGCAGCTCCAGGCTGAACTCTTCCTCCTGGGTGGCGCGGTCCGACGGGTCGGGGAATTTCGAAGCGTCGTCTTTCATGTGCATGACCGTACGGTCCACTTCTTCCATCAACTCGGCCTTCCAGGTCAACAGAATATCCTTGAAGTGTTGGCGCTGCTTTTCGTTCATGTAGTTCTCGCCACGCGCCGGCTTGTAGTGCACGGTATTTTGAAATTGGAGAGGAGTTTCAGGTTTGCGCGGCATGGCGAATCTCCGTACAGGTCCTGTTTTCGAGGGTTAGCGGCTGAATCAGCCCCTTGCTGACCTGCCGAGGGCGCAGAAATCTACCAGATATCACCCGGCAGCGCTAGGAAATTTTTTTGCAGCCCAAAGCAACTCGGAAATGTCCACTTGGTGCGGTTTTGTTTGCATCGAAGGCGTTGCTCGCAGGTAGGGGCCCTGTGCCCGGAGGGTGCACCATGGCGCACCCTTCGGGCACAGGGCCCGCCGCCGGTCTGCGGGCCGCACATGTGCGACACCTACGGCGCTGGGTTACCGATTTTTCCGTTGTCCAGGACCGCGATGGGGCCTTGGCCGCAATGCGCCGGATTTCACGGATTCGGGTTGTGTCATGGCATTTGCTACCATGGCGCCTGGTTTTTCGTGGAGCCCGGACATGCCGGTTCGCCCGAAATTTTCGCAACGGCTACAGGATATCGAACCTTTTCGCGTGGTCGAGGTGCTGGGAAGGGCTACCGAGCTGGAAGCGGCGGGGCGGGATATTGTCTACCTGGTAGCGGGCGAGCCGGACTTCGCCACCGCCGGGCCTATCGTCGAGGCCGGGCGGCAGGCGCTGGCCCAGGGGCACACCTATTACTCCCAGGCCGGCGGTATTCCCCAACTGCGCGAAGCCCTGTCGGGCTGGTATGCCGATGAATACGGTCTGTCTGTCGACCCGCGCCGGATCATGATTACCCCGGGGGCGTCGGGCGCCCTGTTGTTGCTTTCCAGCCTGCTGCTGAACCCCGGTGAACACATGTTGTTACCCGACCCCGGCTACCCTTGCAACCGGCACTTTTTGCGGCTGGTGGAGGGGCGCGGCGAACTGGTGCCGGTGGGTCCGGAGAATGGCTTTCAACTCAGCGCCGAACTGGTCCGCTCCCACTGGCGGGAGGGTACGGTGGGGGCGATGGTCGCGTCGCCCTCCAACCCCGTGGGCGGGGTGCTGAACCGCCGGCAGTTGCGGGAACTCAGCCAGGCGGTAACCGCGCAGTCCGGTTATCTCATCGTCGATGAGATCTATCACGGGCTGAGTTACGGCGTGGAAACGCCCTCGATCCTGGAGTTTGATGATGACGCCTTTGTCATCAGCAGCTTTTCCAAGTATTTCGGCATGACCGGTTGGCGGCTGGGTTGGCTGGTGGCGCCAGAAGCGGCGATTCCGGAGCTGGAAAAATTGTCCCAGAACCTGTTTATTTCCATGTCCACCATGTCCCAGTACGCCGCCCTGGCGGGCTTCGAACCAGCCACACGGGCCATTCTCGATGCCCGCCGTGACCAATTCGCCCAGCGCCGGGACTTCCTCCTGCCGGAACTGGAACGGCTCGGATTCGAAGTGCCGCAGTACCCCCACGGCGCCTTCTATATCTACGCGGCAATCGACAGATTTTCCCCGGACAGCCAGGCTTTTTGCCTGGAAATGCTGGAGCAACACGGTATCGCACTCACTCCGGGAGCGGACTTCGGCGGCCACCGGGCCAATCACTATGTACGCTTTGCCTATACCACTGGGATGGAGCGCATTGAGGAAGCGGTGGCCCGCCTGGATCGGGTGCTGGGCAGCGCAGGGTTGCCGGAACGCGCCCGCACTTCCCTGTCGGAAGCAACTCACTCACCCGGCGGGGTGCGCGCGGATAGCGCAGGTGAGGCCTAGCCGGCATGGAATTTCCCTCGGCCCTCAAGCAAGGTGAATTACTGCGCCGCTACCAGCGTTTTCTTGCAGACGTGGAATTACCCGACGGTCAGTTGATTACCGCCCATTGTCCCAACACCGGCGCCATGACCGGTTGTGCGCAACCGGGTTCCCGGGTCTGGCTTTCGGTCAGCGGTTCCGCAACTCGCAAGTATCCGCATACCTGGGAATTGGTGGAAACCGCCGAGGGTCTGGCCTGCATTCATTCCGCCCGGGCCAACCGGGTGGTGGCCGAAGCGCTGCGGCAGCAGCGGGTGCCGGAGCTGGCGGGTTATGACAAGCTGGAAACCGAGGTCAGCTATGGGCAGGGCAGCCGCGCCGACCTGGCGTTGAGCAGCGGCCCCCGGCGCTGTCTGGTGGAGGTGAAATCCGTGACCTGGTGTGACTCTGAAGGGCTGGGCCTGTTTCCCGATGCGGTGAGCATACGCGCCCGCAAACATTTGCGGGAACTACAGGCGGTGGCGGAGGCCGGCCAGCGCGCGGTGATATTTTTCTGTGCGTTTCACACCGGTATCAGCTCGGTCGCCGCGGCAGTGGACATCGACCCGGCCTACGGGGAAGCCCTGAACCTGGCCCAGGCCGCCGGTGTCGAGGCCATGGCCTGGGGAGTTCGCATCGCTCCGCAGAGAGGCATATCGCTGCATCGCCGCCTGCCGCTGGTGGAGCCCGCCGCGGCCGGCCTGGCGGTGCGGCCGGGAGCCGCAAGCTGATGCTGACCGGCCGGCAACTCTACGGTCTTGAGCAGACCCATATCGAGGTGGATGAGTGCGGCCATGGCTTGCACCCGGACTGCCGGGTGGCTTGGGAACGCTTGCAGGCGCAGGGCCGGGAGCAGGGGTTTGAACTGCGGATTGTCAGCGCCTTTCGCAGTTTCGAGCGCCAATTGGCCATATGGAACGGTAAGGCGAAGGGGCAACGGCCACTGCTGGATGACACCGGCCAGGCGCTGGATAGCGCCTGTCTCACGCCACGGCAGTTGATTCACGCAATTTTGCGCTTTTCCGCACTGCCGGGTGCTTCCCGCCACCATTGGGGCTCTGACCTGGATATTTACGATGCCGCCGCGGTGCCCGAGGACTACCAGGTGCAATTGACGGCGGCCGAAGTGGCGTCCGGCGGCGTGTTTGGCCCGATGCACGACTGGTTGGACCAGCAACTGGCCCACGACAGGGACTTCGGCTTCTTTCGTCCCTATGACCGGGACAGGGGCGGCGTCGCTCCCGAGCGCTGGCATCTGAGCTATCAACCTCTGGCCAACCGCTGCCAGGCCACTGTCTCCGTGGAGCAACTCGGTGCTGTTCTGGCAGATGCCCAGTTGGAGTTGAAGCGGGAACTGTTGCCCATGTTGCCGGAAATTTATCGGCGCTATGTGACGCAACCCTACAGAAATTATGCGCACCTGTAAGGGCCGCGCATGCGCGTCCCGCGGCTCGACCACGAAACCCAGGGCGGGGACGATGACGTAGGGGCCGCGCATGCGCGTCCCGCGGGTGCGCCATGGCGCACCCTTCGGGCACAGGGCCCCTACGGCTGGGGCAGTCGAGTAAAAAATGCAGTTTGCACGGAGTTATTGAGAAGTTACGTTTCACGAAGTTTTCTGCTTTGAATCCCGGCCGCGCTTGGGTAAGATGTGCGCCCTTCTGAAATACCAATTTAAGGTTGCTTATGTTTGAGCACATGATCCTGCCCCCGTTTCTCGGTGCGGCCGGTTTGGCAATAGCACTTCTTATCTACCTGGTCATGTCCCGTTATGATCAGGGTGAGCCGGCAGTGCGGAAAATTTCCGATCAGATTCACCTCGGCGCCATGGTGTTCATGCATCGCGAATACAAGATGCTGGTCTTGTTTTCGTTGTTTCTGGTGGTCGCTATTTTCGTTTCACCACTGGGCGTAAATACGGCCATCGCCTTCGTTGTCGGCGCCCTGTCCTCGGCAACCGCCGGCTATCTGGGCATGTTCGCCGCCACCAGGGCCAATGTTCGTACCGCCGTGGCCGCCAATGAGCACGGTGCGCCGCGGGCGCTGTCCATCGCCTTTTACGGTGGTTCCGTAATGGGCCTGTGTGTGGCCTCGCTGGGCCTGCTGGGTCTGGGCGGGTTGTACTATTACTTCGGCGGCGACCCACATACCGCACATGCGATTCATGGTTTTGGCATGGGCGCCTCCACGGTGGCGCTGTTCTCACGGGTCGGTGGCGGCATCTACACCAAGAGCGCCGACGTCGGCGCTGACCTGGTGGGCAAGTTGGAAGCGGGTATTCCCGAAGATGACCCCCGCAATCCCGGCGTTATCGCCGATAACGTAGGTGACAATGTGGGTGATATCGCCGGGATGGGTTCGGATATTTTTGAATCCTACTGCGGCTCGATGATTGCCTGTATAGCGATTGCTTCCACCATGGCGATCGGCGAAGTCGCCAAGGCTTCCATGATGGCCCTGCCGCTGCTGCTGGCCAGTATCGGCCTGATCGCCTCCGTGGCCGGCATTCTGTTCGTACGGGTTCGCTCTGCGGCTGCTCCCGAAGCCGCGTTGCGCAGTGGCACCATGCTGGCGCCGGTCATCTTCGTTGTTTTTGCCTGGTACCTGATCAGCGCCATGGACCTGGACGTCAAAATCTGGTGGGCGGTGCTATCCGGGGCGGTCGGCGGGGTAGCCATCGGACTGATCACCGAGTACTACACCGGTGGCGCACCGGTGCGCAAGATTGCCAGGTCCGGTGAAACCGGTCCGGCCACGGTCATGATTACCGGTCTGGCCGTCGGTATGCAATCCGTGGTCGCCCCGATTTTCTGTCTGGCGGCAATTATCTTCATATCCACCGAATTGGCGGGTTTGTACGGAGTTGGTATCGCCGCGGTGGGCATGTTGGCCACGGTGGGTATAACCATGGCCATTGACGCCTATGGCCCGGTTGCCGACAACGCTGGCGGTATTGCGGAAATGGCGGGCATGGGTGAGGACACACGCCGTATTACTGATGGCCTCGACGAAGTGGGCAACACCACCGCCGCCATCGGCAAGGGTTTCGCCATAGGCGCCGCCGCGCTTGCGGCCCTGGCCATCATTGCCGCTTTCGTCGAGACTGTCGCGGTCGGCAGGGCGGGGGACTTCACCCTGAATATCTCTGATCCGGCAGTGCTGGTGGGCATGTTCATCGGCGGCACGATTCCGTTTCTGATTGCCTCAATCACCATGACCGCGGTCGGAGATGCGGCTTTCGAAATGATCAATGAAATCCGCCGCCAGTTTCGGGAAATCAAGGGGTTGCTCGAGGGCGAGGCCGAACCGGACACGGCCCGCTGCGTGGATATCGCCACCACGGCGGCACTGAAGCGCATGATCCTGCCCGGAGCCATCGCGGTGGCGGCCCCAGTGCTGGTCGGGTTCGGTCTGGGCGCGCAGTCGTTGGGCGGGATGCTCGGTGGCGCCTTGCTGGGCTGTGTGCTGATGGCGCTGATGATGGCCAACGCCGGTGGCGCCTGGGATAACGCCAAAAAATTCGTCGAGAAGGGCAATCTGGGCGGCAAGGGCTCGGAAACTCACTCCGCGGCCGTGGTTGGCGACACCGTGGGCGACCCTTTCAAGGATACCTCGGGCCCCTCCATGAACATTCTCATCAATGTCATGGCGATTGTCAGCCTGGTGATTGCTCCCTTGTTGTAGGAGCCTGCACCTTTGCTGTAGGAGCCTGCACCGCAGCAAGATCACGGCTGCAAAGCCGCTCTCACTGCGCGCTTTCAGTTGATCTTGCCGGTCAATGGGTTATTCCAGAACACCTCCGGAACCAGATCCGGTTCTACCTTGCTCAGATGCTTGTTCAGGGTCGGACCATCCACATAGGAGTGCTCACCGCAGCCCAGGCTATCTTCATCAAATACAAAAATGATCAGGGTGCGGCGGGACAGCTGGTATACCGCTCCAGGATCGTCCACCTCCAGCCCCATAAGTGGCGCCTGATTTCCGCGAATCAACTGGTGCACAATACCCTCCACCATGAGATCGTCATCACCGACGATCAGCTTTTCCACGTCCAGATGAATCAGGTGCATATTGGCCTCGATCAGGCCCCGGTAGTAAGGCACCAGCTCCTCATAACTTTGCGGCAGCCCGTCGCGACCATCTTTGGCGCCGGTGGCCCAATAGGCATAGGACTGCCTTTTCCGGGAGCAGGACGCCATCAGGGCATCGTGGTCTCCATTGCACTCTGCGGTGGCGTGGTCGATAAAGTTTTGCAGGATCTGACGCCGGCGCGGACTATGCAGGGTTTCCATAAGCACCGCAGCCACTTCAGCAACATTGCCTGGGTTAAATTCCCGCATATCCAGGGGCTCTTCTTCAAGAAATCTGTCCAGATGCATTTTTACTCCTGTGGGTGTAGTACGACTTTGACGGAATCAGCGTAGTTGGTTTGCGCTTCAAACGCATCACCACATTCACCGATGGGATAGCTGTGAGTAACCAGTGATTTGCGGTCGATGCGACCTTCTGACATGAAGGCCAGGGCATCTCTGACGTCATCCATCTCCATACCCATCACGCCGATAATGCTGGGCTGGCGATTGATCAGGCTATCCAGGTTAAGTTCAACATTGCCCTCGAACATGCCAAAACACATGATGCGCCCGGTTCGATCACAAATCATATCCAGCGCCTGCTGCAGCACTGGCTTGCCCGGGAAACCCTTGATGTAGCCAACACAGTCGCAGACGATATCGACTGCCGGGGTATCACCATCGAGAATGCTCTCCCGCGTACCCACCAGGCCCTGCACGGCCTGGTGTACATTGCACTCTTTGGGGTTGATGACGTGATCAGCGCCCAGCAGTTTGGCGACCTCAAGACGATAGTCAGAGGTATCTACAGCAATCAGTTGATTCAGCTCGATATCCAGGGCCTGGTAGGCCTGGATCACACCGAGGCCAATAATACCCATACCGAATACCACCACGTTTTCCCCCGCCTGCGCTTGACTCTTGCGGGCGATGCGCAGGGAGTTGGACATGGGTTCCGCGGTGGCCGCCTCGTCAAAAGAAACATTGTCAGGGATGGGGAACAGCGCCCACTGACTGACCGAGACCCGCTCGGCCATTCCTCCCATGGCCAAACCCACCACTCGATCACCGACCTGGTGACCACAGTTTTCATCGGCCACCGCGGCCAGGTAGCCGGCAAACTCATGCCCCGGCACGCGCCCTTCAGGATAGGGAATGGTACAGATCTCGGGTTTCCAGTCTTCCCGGTACATATGCAGGTCGGACCCGCAAATGCCGCAGGCCTCAACATCAATCAGAACGGAATCTGGCGTTAACTCCGGGGCGGCAATGTTTTTGAGTTCAACCTGCCGCTGGCCCTGGTAGACGACTGCTTTCATGGGATGCCTCTTCGCTATGTATTGGTAGATCTGGCCATAATAGAACCCATAACCGGAAAGATGTAGCCCATGGCCCATTCCCTGAAAAAAGCTGGGGTCACAACAATTCCATTGCAATCAAGTTACCCCGCCAGACTCGCATAACACCCTTGTCATATGCAGTCTGGAGAGGGTTTTGCCCAAACTGACAAGCCCGCATATTGCATCAGTGGATGCGATGATCGCGCAGGATTTTCGTCGAGACGCGTCCCATGTGCCCGAAGAGTGCCGTGTGCCCGAAGGGTGCCGTGTGCCCGAAGGGTGCAATATGCGGGCAAGCAGCTTAACTGGAGATCAGCGCCAGCATAAGCGCAATGCGGTAATTGGGCCTATAACCTGCTGTTATGCTTGCATGGCTGAGTAAGCTGCATTTACTGAAGCGGGATCGTAACTCCTCGCCCCCCTGCCCCGTCCAGGGTTGGGAATTGTTGCGCCGGCAGGTGGGTGAGTAGGGGCGAGGCATGCCTCGCCCGTAAGGTGCGCTCCGAGCAATGCTTGCATTTGGCGGCCAGGCTCCCCGCATGTGCGGGCGGCGCATGCGCCGCCCCTACGGCCTGTGGGGGTGTGACTGGTTACGCGGGATTCTGGCTCGCAGCGAAGCTGCCAGGGCATCAATACTGCCTTCCAACTCCAGGATCGCCGCGCTATAGGCCGCGGCGATTTTGGTTTCATCGCCCTGAACTTTTGATGGGTCCGGCATGCCCCAGTGCAGCTTTTTGGTGCTCCCGAAATGAACCGGACACTGTTCACCCGCCGCGGTATCACACAGTGTGATCATCAGGTCGGGGTCAAATTCCCGGTACTCATCCCAGGACTGGCTGCGCAGGCCCTCGCAGTTGTAGCCGTGTTGGCGGAGGTAGTGCAACGCTCCGGCGTCTACCTGGCCCTGGGGATGGCTGCCGGCACTGCGCGGCTCAAGCAGCGCCCCGGCCCTCTGCCGGGCTATGGCCTCCGCCAGAATACTGCGGCAGCGGTTGTGGGTGCAAATGAACAGAACTTTCATCCGGCCCGCCCGGTGGAAAAAGAACTACCGCCATCGACCGGCCCGCGGTTTGCGGTGACGAGGGGGGCCAATAACCTGGCCACGGCTATACCCTGAAATCCTGCTTCAAACGCCGCGGTACGGCCACATTACGCAGCCGTTCATACTCGGGCATCCCGTTGCGATAGGGTGGATAGTCCTCCCCGGCAATCAACGGCGTCAGGTACTCCCGCGCTGCTCCGGTAATGCCGAATCCGTCCGGGCTGATGTAATCTCGCGGCATGGTCTTTTCGACATTGGCAACCAGTTTGAGATCGGCCTCGCCTACTCGCCATTCATAGGGTTGCTGGGCAACACGTTCAATGCTTGCCATCACCGCATTCTTGCCGGCCAGGGCCATTTCCACCGCGGCGGCGCCCACGGCATAGGCCTGCTCCACATCCGTCCCGGAGGAAATATGCCGGGCGGAGCGCTGCAAATAGTCGGCCACGGCCCAGTGGTGCTTATGGCCCAGTTGCGTTTTAATCAACTCCGCCAGGGCCGGGGCGACACCACCGAGTTGAGCGTGGCCGAAAGCATCGCGGGAACCGGCATCGCTCAGGAAAGTCCCGTCACCATGGCGTGTTCCCTCCGAGGCGACCACCACGCAGTAGCCGTTCTGCTGGACGCTGCTCTCTACCTTGTTCAGGAACCGGTCCCGGTCGAAGGCGATCTCGGGAAACAGGATGACATGGGGAGCATCGTCCTCATGCTCTGCGGCGAGTCCACTCGCCGCGGCTATCCAGCCGGCGTGACGGCCCATGGTTTCAAGAATGAACACCTTGGTGGAACTCTCGCACATGGAGGCGACATCAAGGCTCGCCTCACGGGTGGAAATGGCGACATATTTGGCCACCGATCCAAAGCCCGGACAGTTGTCGGTCAGGGGCAGATCGTTGTCGATGGTCTTGGGTACATGTATTGCCTGAACCGGGTAACCGAGGGTGGCGCTGAGTTCGGACACCTTGAGACAGGTGTCGGCGGAATCACCACCGCCGTTGTACAGGAAATAGCCGATATTGTGGGCCTTGAACAGATCGATCAGCCGCTCGTACTCCGCCCGGCTCTCGGACAGGCTCCTGAGTTTGTACCTGCAGGAACCAAAAGCCCCGGCCGGAGTATGCCGCAACTTGGCTATGGCCCCGGCCGGCTCCAGCCCGGTGTCGATCAGGTCCTCGCGCAGCGCACCGACTATACCGTTGCGGGCGGCGTACACCCTGCCGATAGCTGGGTGTCGGCGGGCAGTTTCGATGATGCCGCAGGCGCTTGCGTTGATGACGGCGGTGACGCCGCCGGATTGGGCGTAGAGGATATTCTTGCTCGTCATTGCAACTTTTGCGCCGCCTTCGGGAGATATCTTCAATAATACGGTAAAAGCCGCTAACCCGCATTTTGCACCAACCTTTGCTGCGGCCGCCATGTACCCGGAGGGTGCCGTGCCATGTGCCCGAAGGGTGCCGTGTGCCCGAAGGGTGCTCGCCATGGCGAGCCCCTACGAATGGGGTGGTCCCGCAACTCATCCCGCAATCCCACCACTGGGGTCGCACATGTGCGACCCGCAATCCCCACCGGCTGCCTGGATGGTCGAGGGTGAGCCCCCACGGGGATGGAGGCGGTGTTGCATGCTATGATCAAAAGCAATCCTGGCAGTGTGGGGAACGGTTTGAGCAAGCACATTCATATCCTGGGAATTTGCGGCGCCTTCATGGGTGGAATCGCCCTGCTGGCGCGGGAATTGGGTTACCGTGTCAGTGGTAGTGACGCCAATGTCTACCCACCCATGAGCACACAACTGAAGCGCGCCGGTATTCACTTGCTGGAGGGTTACCAGCCCGGCCACCTGCAACCTGCCCCGGACCAGGTGCTGGTCGGTAATGCGCTGTCCAGAGGCAACCCGGCGGTGGAGTATCTGCTCAATTCCGGTTTGCCCTATACCTCGGGTCCGCAGTGGCTGGCTGAACATGTGTTGACGCAGCGTTGGGTGCTGGCGGTGGCGGGCACTCACGGCAAGACCACAACCAGCAGCATGTTGGCCTGGCTACTGGAACACGCGGGATTGTCGCCAGGGTTTCTGATCGGTGGGGTTCCAAAAAACTTCGGCGTTTCCGCCCGCCTGGGCGGTTCGGATTTCTTTGTAGTGGAGGCTGATGAATATGACACGGCTTTCTTCGACAAGCGCTCCAAGTTTGTGCATTATCGCCCCCGCACCCTGTGTCTGAACAATCTGGAATTCGACCACGCGGACATTTTTCCTGACCTGGAGGCTATCAAAATTCAGTTTCATCATCTGTTACGCACAGTACCCGGTGATGGGCTGGTCATTCACCGGGCTGGCGACGTGGCCATTGAGGATGTACTGCGACGGGGCTGCTGGTCCCAGCAGGCCAGTTTTTCCTCCTCTCTGGAGGCAACCTGGTCGGCGCCGGAATGCAATGAAGACAGTTCTGATTTTGTATTGCTGGGGAATGGGCAACGGCTGCCGGTAAGCTGGAGCCAGATTGGCAAACACAATCTGGAGAATGCGCTGGCAGCCAGCGCTGCGGCCCACCATGCCGGAGTACCCCCGGACCTGCTCGGGGCGGGGTTGGCCGGCTTCCAGGGGGTGAAGCGGCGCCTGGAGTTGTTGGCTGAAATTGGGGGAGTCAGGGTATACGATGATTTTGCCCACCATCCAACTGCTATTGCCTCAACCCTGGCGGGCCTGCGCGCAAGGGCGGAGGGAGGCAGCATTCGGGTGCTGTTGGAACCGCGCTCGAATACCATGCGCCTTGGGTTGCACCGTGAGCAACTGGCCTCCTGCACTGCGCTGGCGGACGAGGTCCTCTGGTACCAGCCCGAAAACCTGGAATGGGAACTCGCAGAAGTGGTTGCGCAAAGTCTTGCTCCGGCGCTGCTGTTCAGGGATACCGGGGACATGATTGAGAGGCTGGTGCAGGTCAGTGAACCCGGTGACCAGCTAGTGATCATGAGCAATGGCGGGTTCGAAGGTATCCACCAGCGCCTGCTTGCCGAATTGCGGGCGCGGGACCGGGGAGTCCGTCCCGCCACAGCGAATAATTCAGCGGCCGCAGCAGAAGGATGATGAAATATGCGGGCTCGCCCTGAATGAGCAAGGTAGTTAGGAGTCAAGACACCGGCCAGAGACTCAGCGGCTTGTGCTCTGCGTTTTATGAGCGCTGTATTTTGCGCCGGCCGCGCCTCAGCTTGTTGCTATGCCTGGTGCTGGTGGCGGGCCTGGCCAGTCAACTGGGCAACCTGAAGCTGGATGCATCCAGCGATTCCCTGGTGCTGGAAGGTGATGAAGCGTTGGCCTACTTCCGGGAGGTGACTGGCCGCTATGGTTCCGAAGACTTCCTGTTGGTCACTTATCAGCCCGAAGCCGACCTACTGGACGATGCTTCCCTGGCTACATTGGCGGAACTGCGCGATGAACTGAAACCGCTGGAAGGGGTTTCGTCGGTTCTAACGATCCTCGACGTGCCACTGTTGCAAAGCCCGCCGGTGTCCCTGTCCGACGTAACCAGCGGGCGTGGCCTGCCCACCCTGGCCGATGCCGGTATCGACCGGGAACTGGTGCGCAGGGAATTTGCCGGCAGTCCCCTTTACCAGCAGTTGCTGGTCAGTCCCGATGGCAGAACTACTGTCATACAGATAAATCTGCAACGGGACCAACGTTACCAGGAATTGCTGGAGCGCCGTGAATCCCTGCGCACGTTGCAGGAACAGCACCGCCTGGAGCCCGCTCAGCGGGAGCGTTTGAAGCGGGCCGAGCAAGACTTCAAACAATACGCCGGCAGCTTCAGGTCTCAGCAGAGCGCACTGGTGGAGCAGGTAAGGACTATCGTTGACAAATACCGCGACCGGGCGGGCCTGTTTGTTGGCGGCGTACCCATGATAGCCGCCGATATGGTGAGTTTTGTAAGAAGTGACCTGGTGACCTTCGGCGCCGGCATCCTGTTATTCATGGTGGTGGTGCTGACCATTATATTCCGCCGGCTGCGCTGGGTTGCGATACCACTGCTGACCTGCACGGCGGCTGCCACATTCATGCTCGGCTTGCTGGCCTGGCTGGACTGGCGCATGAGCGTGATTTCTTCCAATTTTGTCGCCTTGTTATTGATCGTCAGCCTGGCCATCACCATACACCTGGTGGTGCGCTACAGGGAATTGCGCTTGCAAAGTCCGCAGGACACGCAATACCAACTGGTGTTGGCGACGGTGCAAAGGATGGCCACTCCCTGCCTGTATACCACCCTGACCACGGCAGTGGCTTTCGTCTCGCTGGTGGTAAGCGGGCTTCGTCCGGTTATCGACTTCGGCTGGATGATGACGCTGGGTCTGGCCGTGGCCCTGCTGCTCGGTTTTGTCATCCTGCCCTGCCTGCTGGTCCTGCTGCCCAAGGGTAAACCGGAGGATGTGGGCCAACAGCGCTACGCTCTGACCTTGTACTTCGCTCGCGCCACGCAAGCTCGTGGCGGTTTGATCCTGCTGGTTGCGGGTATTTTGCTGTTGCTCAGCGGCTATGGCATTTCCCGCTTGCAGGTGGAAAATCGCTTTATCGATTATTTCCACGAAAGCACGGAAATCTACCAGGGAATGGAATTACTGGATGCGCAGTTGGGCGGCACAATCCCCCTGGATATTATTATTGACCCCGAGCCGCCGGCCGAATGGTCTTTTGCGGCGCCGATGGCGGCGTTGGACAATGCGGCCAGGGAAACTACGGATGCCGATGATCCCTGGGCGGATGACCCCTTCGGCGACGAATTTGCCGATGACGGTTTCGATGATGAGTTTGCCGTGGACGGGGAAGAGTCCTTTCAGCCCAGCGACTGGTTTACCGTGCGCGGCATGGACAAGCTGGCTGCAGTGCACAATTATCTTGAGAGTCTGCCGGAAACCGGCAAAGTGTTGTCACTGGCCACCACCTATGCGGTGGTGAAACAGTTGTTGGGGGAGGATGTGGGGGACGTGGAACTGGCGCTGGTGCAAAAAAGCCTTCCCGAGGAGATCAGGGAACTCGTGATTTCTCCCTACTTCAATGAGGCCAGGGATGAGGTGCGTATCACCCTGCGAGTCAAGGAAACCAGCAAGGAGTTGCGCCGTGACGAATTTCTGCAACGGGTCCATGCACACCTGGTGAATGAACTCGGCATTTCCGAAGACAGGTTGCATTTCACCAGTATGCTGGTGCTGTACAACAATGTGCTGCAAAGTCTGTTCACCTCGCAAATCCTCACCCTGGGCGCGGTTTTCCTGGCCATCACCTTGATGTTCCTGTTGTTGTTTCGCTCCCTCACCCTGGCGTTGCTGGCTATCGCGCCCAACTTGCTGGCAGCGGGCATTGTGCTGGGCGGCATGGGCTGGTTAGGTATACCGCTGGATATCATGACCATCACCATCGCCGCCATTGTGGTCGGCATAGGCGTGGACCACGCAATTCACTATGTGCACCGCTTTCGGCGGGAATTCCCGCGGGACCGGAATTACACGGCCACCATGTTTCGATGTCACCAGAGCATTGGCAAGGCCATGTATTACACCAGTATCACGGTGATCGCCGGCTTTTCGATTCTGGCCCTGTCGAATTTTACGCCCAGTATCTATTTCGGTTTGCTGACCGGCCTGGCCATGTTTGCTTCGATCATCGGGTCACTGATGTTACTGCCCCAACTTCTCATTACTTTCAAACCACTTGGCCCCGAGGGCGAATCGTGACACAAATTCCACTGTTTCCGCTGGGTACTGTGTTGTTTCCCGGCGGCCGTCTGCAATTACAGATTTTTGAGCAACGCTACCTGGACCTGGTGCGCGACAGTTTCAAGAACGACACGGGTTTTGGTATGGCCTGGATCCTCAGTGGCCAGGAGGTCGCCCAACCGGGGGTGGAGTTACCCAGCCTTGGGATAAGGGGGACCTATGCGCGTATTGTCGACTGGAATCCTGCACCCAGCGGCCTGCTGGGCATTACGGTTGAGGGGAAAACGTCATTCCGGATCAACGATTGTTTTGAAAAAACCAATCGTCTGGTGATGGGAAACATTGAGATGCTGCCGGCCTTGCCGGCGGAACCTCTCACGGACGAATGGGCGCCTATGCTGAAGGTGCTGACCAAGCTGGAGCCGCACCCGCCGATACAGCGCATGGGCCTTAAGATCGACTATGACGACGCCTGGCAGGTGGGGCGGGTTCTCGCCCAGATATTACCGCTGGAACCTGCCTTCAAATATGAACTGTTGGAAATTGACGACATTGGCCAGTTTATGGAGCGCCTCGGCGAGTTCGTTCATGGGCTGGCGGCTTGAGGCACGGACTGGAAAAAGGGGTCAGAGCCCTTTAATCCCTTCGGTTACTCGGCGGGGCCTTTCACCTGGGATTGGATTAAAGGGCTCTGACCCCTTTTTTTCCTGACCCCTTTTTTTCATGGAGGCATTTTGGGTGAAGCGCCCGGAGTCGGACAGGCCCCCAAAGGCAATGATTCAGGGTGACTCGGGTTGCCAGCCGCCCAGGTCCTGCCAGCGATTTACGATTTCACAGAACAGTTGCGCAGTTTTTTCCGCGTCGTAAAGGGCGGAGTGCGCCTCGTCATTATCGAATGTGATGTTTGCCATTTCACAGGCTTTGGCCAACACGGTTTGTCCGAAAGCCAGGCCGGAAAGTGTGGCCGTGTCGAAATGCGAGAAGGGGTGGAAGGGGTTGCGCTTGATGCTGCAACGTTCCACCGCGGCGCTGATGAATCCGGCGTCGAAATGGGCATTGTGGCCCACCAGAATCGCCCGAATACATTTCTGCGCCTTCAGTTCCCGCCGGATAATGTCGAACAAACCGGTCAGGGCGGTTTTTTCCGGCACCGCCTGGCGGAACGGGTGCCAGGGGTCGATGCCGGTGAAACTCAGCGCCGCCGGCTCGATATTGGCGCCCTCGAAAGGTTCGATGTGGTAATGATGAGTGGCGTGTATTCCAAGACGGCCGCTGTTGTCCATGCGCAGGATACTGGCCCCCAGTTCCAATATGCCGTCTGTGCTGGCTTCGAAACCGCCGGTTTCCACATCCACCACTACGGGTAGATAACCGCGGAAGCGCTCGCAGATAGCGCTCATCAAGTCACGCTCCAGATTTCGAAGCCAACAGTTTCCACCTTTATCAGCACGGATAGATAACCGCGGAAGCATTCGCGGATAGAAATCATCAAGTCACGTTCCAGGCGAGTTGTTCACCGCTGCACAGCGGGGTCAGTTCGCTATCCCCCAGGGCCAGCCGTTCCGGTACCGTCCAACTGTCCCGGCGCAGGGTGAGTTGCCCCCGGTTGCGGGGAAGACCGTAAAAATCGGCGCCGTGAAAGGCCGCGAAAGCCTCCAGCCTGTCCAGCGCATGGGCCCGTTCAAATGCCTCCGCATACAATTCGATGGCGGCGTGAGCGGTATAACAACCCGCGCAACCACAGGCGGATTGTTTGTCCGCCGTGGCGTGGGGGGCGGAGTCCGTGCCCAGGAAAAAACGGGGATCACCGCTGGTGGCGGCCTGGATTACCGCCTGCTGATGGGTGTCGCGCTTGAGAACCGGCAGACAGTAATAGTGTGGCCGTATGCCGCCGGCCAACAGGTGATTGCGGTTGTAAAGCAGGTGATGAGCAGTGATGGTTGCCCCCACGTGGGGAGCTTGTGCGCTGATGAATGCGGCGGCCTCGGCGGTGCTGATATGTTCCAGCACTACCTTCAATTCGGGAAACGCCGCCACCAGGGGCTCGAGGTGACGGTCGATGAAGACTTTCTCGCGATCGAAGATATCGATGTCACTGGAAGTGACTTCCCCGTGAATCAGCAGGGGCAAACCCAGTTTTTGCATGGTTTCCAGAACCGGGTATACGGCCCGGATTTCCCTCACTCCGGCAGCGGAGTGGGTCGTCGCTCCTGCGGGATACAGTTTTACCGCGTGGACCAGACCGCTGTCCGCGGCCCGCTCGATTTCCGCGCTGCTGGTCCGCTCGGTAAGATAGAGCGTCATCAGCGGCTCCACCTGGCGCGGGAGGTTTTCCATGGCCGCTACGATACGTTGCCGGTAGGCTGCCGCAGCCGATACGGTGGTGACTGGTGGGTCCAGGTTCGGCATTACTACCATGCGCCCGAAATAGCGCGCCATATCTGCACAGGTATCCGCCAGGATGGCGCCGTCGCGAAGGTGTACATGCCAGTCGTCGGGGCGGGTGATCAGCAACTCGCGCATGGATGGTCCGGATGAGGCCAGGGTGGGAGGCGAATGCTACCCGAATAGGTCACCTGATTGAAGGGAGAGCCGGCTGGCTGCTAGCGTGCAAAGCGAATCTGCCCGCCGACAATCGTGTAATCGACTCGTACATCGGCGATTTCTGCTTCGGGAATTGTCAGAATGTCTCCCGACAGCACCGCGATATCGGCATACTTGCCCGGTGTGAGCGAACCCTTGAGGTGTTCCTCGAAGGCCGACCAGGCGTTGTCCAGGGTGTAGCTTTTCAGGGCTTCCATGCGGGTCATCGCCTGGCCGGGATAAAACTTCTTACCGTTTGGCATCATGCGGCTGACGGAGGCGAGGAAGGAGGCAATCGGGTCGATGGATTCCACCGGCGTATCGGTGCCGTTGTTCAATACCGCGCCAGCATCGAGCAGGTCGCGCCAGCGGTAGGAGGTGGTTTCAGCCCTGGAGGCGCCGAGACGGGCGGGAATCCAGGGGCCGTCCGAACTGCAATGTACGCCCTGCACCGCGGCGATGATGCCGAGTTGGCCGAAGCGGGCAATATCATCGGGATGGATGTGTTGCGCGTGTTCAATGCGCCAGCGCAGCCTGCCCCCGTTGGCGCCGGCTTTTCGCCACACCCGCTGGTAGAGGTTCAGAACTTCCCGGTTGGCGCGGTCGCCGATGGCGTGGGTGTTGAGTTGAAAACCGTGCTGCAGGGCGATCTGGGCCGCTGCCTCGATTTGCTCCACCGGTTGCAGCGCCAGGCCGGTGCTGCCGGGCATGTCCGCATAGGGTGCGAGCAGCCAGGCCCCGTGGGCGCCCAGGGCGCCGTCGATTTGCCGCTTGATGGACCGCACCGCGAGAAAATCATTGCCCTCGGCCGGCATCAGATAGCGAGGCAAGCGTGACGCCATTTCGCTGTTGCTCGCCTCGTGCAGCATGACATACAGGCGCACCGGCAAGGCGCCTTCACCTTCCAGCCGGCGCAGAAAATCGATATCGGCAAACGATGCGCCGGCGTCGTGAAAGGATGTGACGCCGAAACGCAAGGCTTCGGCGCTGGCCAACTGCACCTGCTCGCGGCGAACGCGTTCGGTTTCCTGTTCCGTCAGGCGGCCCTGGTGGCGGGCGATGGCGGCCTCCACCGGCCTTTGGGCGTTTTCCCGCAGCAGCCCCGTGGCCCTGCCGTTGGCTGTGCGCACAATGGTTCCACCTGCTGGATTCCGGGTGTCATCTCCAATACCCGCGATGGCGAGGGCCGCATCATTGGCCAGGGCGGCGTGGCCGCTGGCATGGCCGAGGTAGACAGGGTTGTGCGGCGCGATGGTGTTCAGGTCATCGTTCAGGGGCGCGCCACCCACATTGGGCGAGGGCGTTTCCCGCCATTTTTCCTGGTGCCAGCCATGTCCGAAAATCCAATCTCCTGGCTCGGCGGAGTTCACCGCGTCGGCCACCTGGCCGAGAATTTCATTCCAGCTCGCCGCCGTGGTCAGGTCGAGAATTAGGCGTGCCCGCCCCAGGTCGAGGAAATGACCATGGCCCTCGATAAACCCCGGTATGGCCAGGCGGCCGTTCAACTCAATCACCCGGGTATTGGCGCCGGCATGGGCGCTGACTGTTGCGTCATCGCCCAGCGCCGCAATACGGTAACCGCGGATGGCGATGGCCTCTACCACGCCGATGGCCGGGTCAACCGTGACCACCTTGCCGCCGCGCAATATCAGATCCGCCGGCTTTTGGGCCATGGCCGGAGGGCCCGGAGTCTCTGCCCAAGCCATCATCGGCAGCGCTCCCAACAGCACTGCCGCAACCCCGGCCACCACCGGCAGCACTCCCAATTTCATAGCCAGGGCTAAAGCCCTGAGGTCATTTACTGCAAATGCGTTCATGCGCGTACCCTATGTGATGAAACATTTCAGCGTCAACTTTCCGGGCGGGGATAGCTTTACCAAAACCCTCGCGATGATTGGGCGCACTCGCTGCCGAGCCACGGCGGCAAGAACATTTTCAGCCGGTGGGCGCAGGCTTCATCCAGGTATCGTAACTTCTCAATAACCTCGTGCGTAATCGTTCGGTATTGGCGTGATGACTGGCCGAGACCGGCGTCCTCGCGCCGTAGGGGTCGCACCGGAAAAGGGCCGAACTTCCTGAGCGTCATGGCCCAGCGTCCTCACGCCGTAGTATATATCTTCGATACCTACAATTTTTCCAACGTGGATACTCACTTCCCACGGAAACAGATTGATGTTTTTATGTCTAATAATTTGATGATATGATGTCAACCAATATTTGGAGAAAACCCATGCGCACTACTCTAACCATAGACGACGATATTATTAAAAAGCTGAAGATGATCGGTCACAGAACGGGTCAGCCCTTCAAGACCGTGGTAAACCAAGCCCTGCGGGCCGGCATCTCCAACAACCGCATTGCCAGCCAGGCCCGGCCATACCGAACCAGGCCAGTTTCCATGGGTGAGGTGCTGGGCGCTCACAGCCTGGACCAGGCGCTGAGGCTTGCGGATGTTCTGGAGAACGAGGAACTCGTGCGCAAGATGCAGCTACGCAAGTGATTCTGATCGACGCCAATCTGCTGATCTACGCCATCAATTCGGACGCCGCAAACCACCAACCGGCGAGAAAATGGCTTGATGAAACACTATCCGGGTCCACTCCCGTAGGCTTGCCCTGGCCCTGCCTGCTGGCGTTTCTGCGCATCACAACACACCCGCATATTCTGCAACGGCCAATGCCCGCCGACGCCGCTATCGACTATGTGGAAACCTGGTTGAAGCAACCGCCGGTAGAGGTGGTGGCGCCAGGTGAAGGCCATTGGCCAATTTTGAGCAATCTGCTTCGGGCCGCCGGAACAGCAGGCAACCTGAGCTCTGATGCGCATGTCGCCGCCATGGCCATTGAACTTGGCGCTACCGTGTATTCGGCAGACCACGACTTCAAGCGCTTCGCCGGTGTGCGTCATGTGAATCCACTTGAAGACGGAACTACACTATAAGTTCTTTGATGATCTAAACTTGGTTTGCCTTCCGTTCGATGTGGCTAATCCACAAATGAGCGTACAGCAGGCATTAGTAGCACTCAGGAGTAAGCACAAATAGCCTTGACTGATTTGAGACCCCGGGCGAATAATTCGCCGTAGACTGTGCCTGCAACTGGACATTTGCTGACTGACGCCAGCACCCTGCCAGAGAAGCCAAGCGTTATCAGGTTCGCACCGTCCGCGCGTTTTTGGAAAGAATTGGAGTCACGCCATGATGAACGCAATGACTTACAAGGGTTATTCAACCGGTGTCGGCTATGAGGGCGGGGACAAGATTTTTACCGGCAAGATCGCGGGTATCCGTGACGGTAACGGCCTGGATGCGGATAACGTCGAAGCTCTTCTGGCGGCCTTCAATGAGGCTGTGGCGGACTACATCGAGACCTGCGCCAGGCTCGGCAAGGGACCGCAGAAACCTTATTCGGCCCGGATGATGTTTCGCGTCAGCCCCGAGGTTCATTGCAAGGCCGCGCAATTGGCCGGCAAGAGTTTGAACCAGTGGGCCGAGTAAGCGCTGGCCCGCGCCGCAAGTTGAGCCGCGCCGCAAGGTCACCCCTCTACATAAGTTCCCTCGGCCTGTTCCCGCAAATTCGCCGTCGCGACGCAACGGCTGACAATCGCTTTCGCCATGCGCGCAGCGCCCTCGCCATGCTGTTGCTCGCAGTACTGGTGGCGATCATTCCAGCGCCGGTACAGGCGCAAGGCAATGCGCAATCGGCCACCTATCGGGTGACATTCACCGGCATGTTTGCCGGGGACGCGCTGGCGAGTGGGGTATCAACCCCTTCGGGCGCTCATTTCACGACCTTGATCGGCGCCGTACACAATGACAGTGTCACTTACTGGCGCAGCGGTGGCACGGCCAGCGCGGGGATCGAGAGCATGGCCGAGCTTGGGGGAACGGCAGCCCTCAAGTCCGAAATCAATGTTAACGGCGACACCAATGTTCTCGCTGTCATAGAGAAGTCCATCGCGTCCGGCGGCACAGCCACGGCTACGGTCGACATTGAGGTTACCGCGGCCCATCCGCTGGTTACATTGGTGACGATGGTCGCTCCCAGCCCGGACTGGTTTGTCGGCGTCTCCGGGCTGTCGCTTCGCAATACCGATGGTGACGGCTGGTGGCAAACCGTCACTGTGGACCTGTTTCCCTATGACGCCGGGACCGAGGAGGGAACCGAGTTTTCACTGAGCAACGCCGCCACCTCGCCGCGGGGGACCATCGCAAGCATCAAGGGGACGGGCAAGTTCTCGAATGAACCGTTGGCGCGGCTCACCTTCACCAAGCTGGACGAAGCCGGCGCAGTAAGCCTTTTTCCGGCAGAGCCCCGGGTTGGAACCGTGCTCAGAGCAGCGCTGAGCGACCCGGACGGCATCGATGGATTGGTGAACTGGCAATGGGCCAAATCCACGGACAGGAACCGTTGGTCTTCCATCAGCAACTCCAGCGGGTCCGACTATGCTCCGACTGAAGTTGACCGGGGAGAATACCTGCGGGCCACCGCGGCCTACAGCGATGGGCAAGGTTCGAGCAGGACTGCGGAGGAGGTGTCGGACAATCCGGTCGGTGAGCGGGCGCCCGCACCTGAGATCTCGGTCACCACACTCATCTCCGGCCTGAACATCCCCTGGGACATCGCTTTTACGCATGACGGGACCATGCTGTTCACCGAGCGGGCGGGTGTGCTGAGCAGCCGGTTCACCGACGGCACAGTCCAGAGAATTGATGCCGATCTGAGGGATTTGTTCGCCATCGGAGAGACCGGGTTGATGGGGATCGCCGTTGATCCCGATTTCGGCACCAACCGGCGGTTCTACACCTGCCAGGGCCATACCGGGCCCGAAGTGCAGGTGCTTGCCTGGACCATCGATAGCGGCTACACCACGGCTACCCGAGTCGCCGACCCCCTGGTCGGAGGCATTCCCGCCACTAGCGGCCGTCATGGCGGCTGCCGGCTGCGTTTCGGAGCGGACGGCTATCTGTGGATCGCGACCGGTGACGCGGCCTCGGGGACGGTTCCGCAGGATCTGAACTCGCTCGGCGGAAAGATTCTGCGGGTCAACGCATCGACGGGCGCCGGAGCGCCGGCCAACCCCTTCGCTTCATCCCCCTTGATCTACACCTACGGCCATAGAAATGTCCAGGGTTTGGCCCTTCGCCCCGGCACGCGCCAGATGTGGTCGGTGGAGCACGGTCCGACCGTTGATGACGAGATCAACCTCCTGGCCGCCGGTGGGAACTACGGTTGGAATCCGGTGCCCGGCTACAACGAAAGAGTCCCCATGACTGACCTCGTGGAGTTCCCCAGCGCTATTGAGGCCAGGTGGTCGTCGGGACCTTCCACACTGGCCGCAAGCGGCGCCATCTTCCTTGAGGGCGAACATTGGGACGAGTGGGAGGGGAGATTGGCGGTAGCCACGCTGAGGGACAGCAAGCTGCGCCTGTTCGAGTTCACCTCGGGTTCAGTTTTCTCGGGCCAGGTCGTGGTAGCCGAACTCGACGATGCCTACGGCCGGCTTCGCACACCGATGCTTGGCCTCGACGGAGCCCTGTATGTAACTACTTCGAACGGCGGCGGTGCGGATCAAATACTCAGAATTTCCCCTGCCTCTGCCGAGCCGGAGCCCCTGCCACCCGTTACCGCGGCCCTGGTGTTGTCGGAGACGGTGGTGACTGCGCCCGAGGGTGGCAGCGCCGAGTACACAGTGGCCCTGGCGGCAGAGCCGGCCGGGGTGGTGACGGTAACTGCCACGGGGGCCGAAGGGACAGTTACGGTGACTCCATCGATGCTGACGTTCACGGCGGACAACTGGGACCAGGCGCAGACGGTGATGGTCAGCACTGCGCGGGACGATGCGGCCTTGGCGGACCAGGCGGTGATACTGACCCACACAGCGGCCGGCGCGGGTTATGACGAGGCGCCGCTGGCGCAGGTGCTGGTGCTGGTTACGGTGGCCGGGGACGACAACCGGAATCAGGTGCAGACCATGTATGTGGCCTATTACGGGCGTCCGGGCGATGCCGGCGGTCTCGACTTCTGGGCGGGAGAACTGGAGAAAGCCAATGGCAGACTGAAGGAAATTATTGATTCCTTTGGCAATTCAAAGGAATTTCAGGATCGTTTCGGCGACCTGGATGATGAGGAACTGGTCAACAACATCTACCAACAATTGCTGGGCCGGGATGCCGACAGTGGGGGGCTGGGCTTTTATGTCAACGGCCTGCGCGAGGGAAGATTTACCCTGGCTTCAATCGCCCTGAATGTGGCCGATGGCGCCGGGCAGAAGCCCGATGGCCGGGATGCCGCGACTGTAGCCAACAAGTTGCATGCGGCGAACGCCTTCAGCGCTGCCCTGGCAAGCACGGGGGCGCCCTACGGCGAATTTCAGATAGACGATGCCAAACTATGGCTCGGCGAGGTGGACAGCACGGCGGCTTCGGTGACGGCAGCCCTGAACCGATTGCCAGACCTGCTGGAAATGTTTGCCGGCACGGCGCCGTTTTCCTTCCGGACCACGCCGTAAAATGCCGCCCCGCCGGCTTCGCCGGCATGGTGATGAGCTTCCCTACACGGTGACAGCGGATAACGCCTGGTCTGGGCCCGGACTGTCGCCGCTATTCTCCACGGGGTAAAATGCGCTGTTTGTTTCCCCAGTGGTGCGGAGTGGCGCATGACAAATGTGAACAAAGTGGTACTGGCCTATTCCGGGGGCCTGGATACCTCGGTCATTGTGCGCTGGCTACAGCAAACCTACGCCTGTGAAGTGGTTACCTTTACCGCCGACATTGGACAGGGCGAAGAAGTTGAGCCGGCCCGAGCCAAGGCTGCGGCCCTGGGTGTCGAGGAAATTCATGTCGAAGACCTGCGTGAGGAATTCGTGCGTGATTTCGTGTATCCCATGTTTCGCGCCAACGCCGTTTATGAAGGCGAGTACTTGCTGGGCACCTCCATTGCCCGTCCGCTGATTGCCAAGCGCCTGATAGAAATCGCCACGACCAGCGGCGCGGACGCCATTGCCCACGGCGCTACTGGCAAGGGCAATGATCAGGTGCGCTTCGAACTTGGCGCTTACGCTCTGAAACCGGATATTCGCGTGATTGCTCCCTGGCGTGAATGGGAGTTGGGGTCCCGCGAATCGCTGATGGCGTACTGTGAACAGCACAGTATTCCGGTGGATTTTGCTTCCGGCAAGAGCAAGTCGCCGTATTCCATGGACGCCAACCTGTTGCACGTTTCCTATGAAGGCGGCGTACTGGAAGATCCCTGGGCGGAGCCGGAGCAGGAGATGTGGCGCTGGAGCGTCAGCCCGGAACAGGCCCCCGATCAGCCCAGCCATGTGGAACTGGAATACCGTAATGGGGATATTACCGCCATCGACGGCAGTGAGTTGACCCCGGCGCAAGTGTTGACGAGGCTCAACGAACTGGGTGGCGCCAATGGAATTGGCCGCCTTGATATCGTCGAAAATCGCTATGTGGGCATGAAGTCCCGTGGCTGTTATGAAACTCCTGGCGGAACCATCATGTTGCGCGCCCACCGCGCCATTGAGTCACTGACGCTTGACCGGGAAGTGGCCCACTTCAAGGATGAACTGATGCCGCGCTACGCCAGCCTGATCTACAATGGCTATTGGTGGTCGCCGGAGAGAATCATGCTGCAAACTGCGATCGATCATTCCCAGACGCAGGTGAACGGAACCGTGCGGCTCAAGTTATACAAGGGCAATGTGTCTGTGGTGGGACGGAAATCCGCCAACAGTCTGTTTGACCAGAGCATCGCCACTTTTGAAGAAGACCTCGGCGCTTACGAACAAGCGGATGCCGAGGGCTTTATCAAGTTAAACGCTCTGCGCCTGCGCATCGCCGCCGGCAAAGGCCGAAATTCCCTGTAGCAAGCGTACTGGGGCCGGCTCGCAAGCGACCCCCGCCTTACAGGTAGCCAGAAATGGTTTTCAGAAAGGAGTGCAGGAACACATGCTGAGTAGTACCGAGGCGTTGCAGGAACTGAAACAGGGTAACCAGCGCTTTCTTTCCGGCACGGCCAGCCGCGGCAAGCTGACTGCGGAGCAGCGCCGTTCACTGGCCGCGAACCACCATCCCTTTGCCGTTATTCTCGGCTGCGCCGATTCCCGGGTTCCGGCCGAGTTGATTTTCGATCAGGGTTTTGGCGATCTTTTTGTGGTCCGTGTCGCTGGCAATATAGCGGCCCCTTCCCAGACCGGCAGCGTCGAGTTCGCTGTTCAGCGCCTCGGCGCCAGGCTGGTGGTGGTGCTGGGACATACCCACTGCGCCGCGGTCGAGGCAACCCTGAATCAAATGCGTGGTCTCGGCGAGAATTTCTCCCAGCACCTGGAGGCCATTGTCCGGCGCATTCGGCCAGCGTTCAGCGAACTTTCGGAGATCCACCGGGATACAGATCCGCAAACTTTACTGAACGCGGCGGTGCGCGCCAATATCCAGCACACGGTGAAGCAACTGCGGGGCGACTCCAGTATCCTGCAAAAGTTGGCCGAACATGACGGCCTGTGTATTACCGGCGCGGTGTACTGCCTGGAAACCGGCGATGTCGAGTTCCTGGATGAAATCTCCCAGGACCAAACACCTTGAAAACGCCGGCTGAATCGCCGCTCCCACAGGTTAGCAGCCTGTCGGACTTGGGACTGTCCTACTGCGGAAAAGCCGTTTTGGCCCTTTTTTCTGCTAGTCTTCGTCACACGAACCACTATTCTCCTCAGAATTGCAGAAAAAATGACTCAAAACGGTCTTTCCCTCGCTACGGACGCCCAAGTACGACAGGCCGCCAGCAACGACAATCCGTTGTGGCGATTTTCGCTGGCCATCTATGCCTTGCCGGAAGTGTCGAACTGGTGCCTGCGCCTGCAGGACCAGTATCAGCTTGATGTCAACCTGCTCCTGTACACGCTATGGCGCGGCAGCCGCGGTGAGCTGCTGGGGGCTGGCCAATTGGCGCAACTGGAGTCTGCGGTGGCCGTCTGGCGCAGCCAGGTACTCTTGCCGATACGCGCCTTGCGGCGGCAACTCAAAGGCATTGCCGAGGTGGAGCCGACTCGTGAGCAATTGCTGCAGGTTGAATTGTCAGCCGAGCAACAGCAGCAAAAAAAAATGTACGCCCTGGACATAGGGGCCACTGTCTCACTGCCGGCTGTGTCCGCTTTGCAGCAGAATCTGCAAACCCTGTGGCTCCATCAGCGCCTGCCGCATGAGTTGCTTGCCTCGGCGGGCAGCGACCTGGCGGCGGCAATGGCAAGCCTGCTGGATGGCGAACAGTTTGCCACTGACGCGTAGTATCTATGTTTGCAAGTAGTTGGGTTTCAGCGATATAGAAAGGCTCCGATGACAGGTTGAAGGGGTCGTGGTTGCGAACCTGTTGCCGCGGTCAGGCGTTCCTTTCACGCCGCGTTGTGGGTCGGCACCGGCACGTG
>JAPOQD010000122.1 GCA_026710905.1 Halieaceae bacterium | reverse complement strand
GAAAAGGAGCGAAATCATGGACGAAGCCCAAATCATTCAAAACGCCTACCTGGCCTATTATGGCCGGCCCGCAGACCCCGCCGGGCTGGACTACTGGGCCGGCCGGCTCAAGGACGCCGACGGCAATCTCGGTGAGATCATCGTCGCCTTTGGAACTTCGGTTGAATTCACCGAACGCTTCGGTGCGCTCGACAACAACGAGCTGGTCAACGCCATCTATCAGCGCCTGTTCAAGCGGGACGCGGATCCCGAGGGCCTGGCGTTCTATCGTGATCTACTGGAGTCCGGTGAGAGACACCTGGGCAGTATCGCCTTGGATATCTTCAACGGGGTGAGGCGAGAGGGCGACCGGCAAGTACCGCCCCTGGATTGGGAGATCATCGAGGAGCTGCAGCGCACCGCCAATGCCTTTACCGAACAGGTGCGCATTGGTGAATTGGAGTACAGCGGGGAGCGCGGTCTGGAAGTAGGTATGCAGATGGTGGCTTCGATACCTTCCGACGAACCGGCGATTGTTTTTGAGCGAGAACGCTCGATCAGTGGCTCGAATAACAGTTTTGATAGTTTCCTGACTTGGTATATCCGCCCGGACTGGTACGCCGGCATGTTTACTTCCCAACTGAGCGAGGACCGCTCGGTGATCGGTATCGACAGAATCAACGATATCGGGGGTTCCTCCATCGGACATGGCAACGCTAGATGGGGGAAAATCCATAGTCTTTGGCCCGAAGAGGGGAATCAAGTCAGCATTGCGGGCCAATTCCAGAATTCGTTTTACAGCTTCGACGGTCCCAACGGCTGGGATGTTGACGGGTATTATCTATACAACCTGCCAGCGGGCGATTATCGGATTGAGTTGGCCGGCGGAGACCTGCCGGAGAATGCCACCATTTACCGATTTTTAGCTTTCAATCCCTATTCCAATGCTCGCAATGACGCGGGAGTGCTGCGTTTCTCCGATGGAACCCTGGATTATGAATTGCGCATCGAGACACCGATGACATTCCTCATTGATGTTCTCGGGGACAACACGGACGCCGAATATGAGCTTACCGTCACGCGACAGGCCGGAGTCCAGTACCCGGTTTATGAGCCGGAATGGATTCCTGCCGACTACTCGGACCGGCAGGAATTTCTGGATTTCATCTTCGTGGAAGAGCCGCCGGAACTTTACGATTACATGATCTGATCGAGGAGGAGACCATGAAACTACTAGGTGTTTTTGTGTTGGCATTACTTTTCCTTGGCCAGGCTGGCGCTGTAGCCGCACCTGCCTGTCATTATGTAACCCCAACCTGTGAAAGCCTGAACGGGCAAATGCAACTGATCTACTCGCCGAGAGTGGACAACAATTACGGGAGAATCGAGGACTTTTATCGTATCGACCACAACCGTTGGTTGAAGGCGGAAGCGCCACGATTCCGGCCCCTGCAATCTGCCAAGCCGGTGCGCGGCGGAAAGGACCGAGAGGCGGAATACCTGCGCGGCCAGGTCTACGCCAGTCTCTCTGAGCAGGAGAAGTGGCAGGTGTTGCGGGCGAAGGATCCGGAAGATCGTATCTGGAGCCTGGCATCGCAGGCAATACGGAAACAGGTAGAACGGGAAGGTGAGTTCTTCCAGGGCTTGCGCACAGACCTGATTAAGCGCGCATACATGACCATGACGCCGGCCCAGCGACAACAGGCCGTGATGCTGGAAGAGTCTGAGGAGGTAGAGGAGTTCATCCGGGTGAACGCCGGGGCCTTTCTGGTTGTCGCTTACCAGGTGGACCGGAATGATATTTTGGAGCACCTCAAGCCGGCCTCGGCGCAGCCGATGCTGTTTCGGGGAAGGGTGGGTGGTGAGTAAAGACATGACTTGCCAAGCATACTGTGACGTATAAAGCGCCATCGGGATAACGTTAAAAAAAGCGATAGCTTGTATTGCGTCATACTTCTCCCTTTATCCTCCACCACCGTCGCAAAACCATCCCCTGTGCCCACCCGGCACAACCTGTTTGGCCTATCAGATCATTTTCGAGCACTTCCAGAATGGTTGCAGCGAACAACATTTCGACGTAATGTTTTCGGATCCTGGGAACCAAGATCATTGGACCTGCAATAGAAAAGGAGCGAAATCATGGACGAAGCCCAAATCATTCAAAACGCCTACCTGGCCTATTATGGCCGGCCCGCAGACCCCGCCGGGCTGGACTACTGGGCCGGCCGGCTCAAGGACGCCGACGGCAATCTCGGTGAGATCAT
>JAPOQD010000166.1 GCA_026710905.1 Halieaceae bacterium | reverse complement strand
TGGGCGGGGCAAATCAGGTCGGTGTCGTGGGCGCGTATCGGGGAGGGATATCCGCGGGTCAGGTTTCAATACCACCGGTTGCGGGAGCCGGCCGCGCGCGTTGGTTGTACAGCAGCTTGAGGATACGCTCTTTATCCTCATCAGAAATCTGCGAGTAGTCCTGGGTCAACTCGCTGCCCAGTTCCATGCCACGTTGCAGCGCGGGACGCTCGCTGAGTTCATTGAACCAGCGTTTGAAATATTTGAACTCGTCCAGGTCTATGCCCTGGGCTTCCCAACCCACCGTCCACGGATAGCTGGCCATGTCGGCAATGGTGTATTCATCACCGGCCAGATAGCGCCGATCGTACAGGCGATTGTTCATCACCCCGTAAAGGCGGTGCGCTTCATCGCCAAAGCGGCGCGACGCGTAACTCTGGTCACCCTGGCTGTCCTCAAGGCGGCTAAAGTGGCCGCGTTCACCAATCTTGGGGCCCTGGTTGGCCATCTGCCATATCAGCCACTGGTAGACTTCCCACTTCTCTCGCTGGTTGCGGCCACCGAATTGCCCGGTTTTTTCCGCGATGTACATCATGCAGGCGCCGGACTCGAACACCGATAATGGGCCCTCGCCATCGGCCGGGTCATGGTCGACGATGGCAGGCATTCGATTGTTGGGGCTGATCTGCAGAAAATCATCACTGAACTGCTCCCCGGCGCCGATATGGCAATAGACCACGCGGTAATCCGCGCCGCACTCCTCGAGATGGATGCTGACTTTTTTGCCATTCGGCGTGGGCCAGTAATGCAGGTCAATCATGGATTTTCTCCTCGGGTATTGTAAATGGGCAGGGGCTCCAAGCCCGCCAGCAGGCTTTCCAGTTGCTCCATGCTGAAGGGCTGCTCCCGGCGGCTAACGTATTCTTCCACGGGAGAACGCCACAGCGCGGCCTTGCGGCCGCTCAAGGTCAAACACTGGCCGTTCCAGTGAGCCGCGGCATCACTGGCCAGCCAAACCAGGCCCAGCGCCACATCCTCCGGCTCACCGTATCCCAATTCTGCGGCGCTTTTTCCGGAGTTGTCGATCAAGCCCTGGGTCATGTCGGTGCGCGCCAACGGCCAAAGCGCATTACATCGTATGTCATATCTGCCCAGTTCCTTGACTGCTGTGTACATCATGCCCATCAGGCCCGCCTTGGCGGCGGCGTAGTTGGTCTGACCGAAGTTGCCGACCAGCCCCGAGGCCGAGGTGACCTGAATGATCTGGCCGCCGGCGCCCTGCTCTCGCATGGCCTTGGCGGCTTCGCGCATGCACAGAAAAGGTGCGCGCAGATTCACCGCAATCACCTCGTCAAAATCCTCATCGCTCATTTTCATCATGGTGCGGTCACGGTTGATACCGGCGTTATTCACCATCACATCGATACCGCCGAAGCGGGCGACGCAGGTTTCCACCAACTCGTGGCAAACCTCAGCCTCGGTGACCGAACCGGGCACCGAGTGCACCGCTGCCCCCAACGCGGCCACTTCTCGTTCGGTGGCGGCCAGAGCCTCCCGGTTGGTGCCGTTCAATAGTACCGAGGCGCCTTCCCGGGCCACGGCCAGGGCAAAATGCCGGCCGAGGCTGCGGGATGAACCGGTAATCACCATGCGTTTTCCTTCGAGACGGGCCATGCAATCACTCCAAAATCACTTCAGAAACGGGAAACGGGATTGTAGCAATTTTTTGTTGTACAGATTGCGGTGATCGCCTTGCCAATTTCGGTGCCTTCAGGGCTTTGCCAAATGGCTGTCAGGGAACCCGCCTCTAATCCACAGACGGTTCATAGCGTTATCCGCTGTTGCCACTTCCGTGTTGTCCAAAGGCCACATATCGACATACTCGATACGCCCAGCCAGTGATTCTCCGGATTGCCTCAACAGGTCAATGGATGCCGAACCCAGGATCAGGAACCGCCCTGCTCGCTTTCTGTCGATGAACCCCTACTCAACTTCAAAGTATTGAACACTGAACCACTCCTGGCTGTCGGTCCAGCAGGCGAGGTTACGCCATCCCGCCACAGCCGCCAGATGCACGAAGTCTTCACGGCTGTACTTGCAGGAGTACTCGGTGCGAATACTGTCACCGGCAGCAAAGCCGAGGGCGCCGCCCTGGTACTGTACGGTTTGCTCCACGCTGCTGACCAGGTGCATCTCAACTCGATGTTGCGGTTTATTGTAAAAGGCCAGATGCTCGAAGTTTTGCGGTTCGAAATCGGCATCCAGGATGCGGTTGGCGTGATGCAGGATGTTGCGGTTGAAGGCTGCTGTAACCCCCTGGGCATCATTGTATGCGGCATTGAGTATGGCGCTGTCCTTGTGCAGGTCCACGCCGATCAGCAAGCCGCTGCCGGGGCCGAGCATTTTGGCGCAGCGCCGCAAAAACCATTGCGCCTGCTCCGGGGTGAAATTGCCGATGGTTGAACCGGGGTAGAACAACAATCGCCGCCCCTGCAACGCAGCGCCGGGCAGTTGCAGTTCCCGGTTGAAATCGGCGGTCAGCGGCAGTACCCGCAAAGCCTCGAATTCCGCGCGCAACTGCTGCGCCGCCCGCTCCAGATAATCCGCCGATATATCCATGGGCACATAGACGCCGGGCGCCAGATCTTTCAGCAGATGGCGGATTTTTTCGCAGCCGCCGGCGCCGGGTTCAATGACACTGCCCACGGTTCCCAGGGTGGCGGCAATGGTTCTGCTGTTGTCGCTGAGAATGCCGGCCTCGGTGCGGGTCAGGTAGTACTCGGGTAGATGGCAAATCCGTGCAAACAATTCCGAACCGGCGCTGTCATAAAAAAACTTGGAATTAATGCTGGGTTCCACCGCATGCAACCCCGTCAGCAGTTCTTCCCGCTGGTGTTCGGGCCCGACATCGTCCCGGGCCTGTACCGCTGCTTCGCCGGTTGCCGCAGAGCGCCGCTCCTGTGGCGCAAATTCCTTGTATTGTAGCGAGTTACTTCTCATAGCATTGCCTTATGCGATGGATCACGGCCATTTGGCCATCCTGATTCCGGTAAACTGCCAACGATCCGCTGGGTAGAAGAAATTTCGATAGGTACTGCGAATATGATTGGCGCTGCTCACGCAGCTACCACCGCGCAGCACCAGTTGATTGACCATGAACTTGCCGTTGTATTCCCCCACCGCGCCCTTTGGGGTCTTGTAGCCAGGGTAGGGAGCGTAGGCGCTGCTGGTCCATTGCCAGAGTGTGCCATGGAGTTCGCCGCTGGCTGTTGAGCGCGGATGATAGCAGCCGCTTTCCAGAAACTGGCCGGTCAGCGGCGCCTGCCGGGCCGCGTACTCCCATTCGTATTCGCTGGGCAAGCGGGCGCCGGCCCAGCGGCAATAGGCGTCCGCTTCGTAGGCGGAGACATGACTTACCGGGCGCTGCGGGTCCAGCGGCTGCAAACCATGCAGGGTGAATTCAAACCATTGCTGCTCGCTTTGCACCCAATAGAGGGGGGTCTGCCACTTCTGTTCCATGACGGTGGCCCAACCGTCGGCCAACCACAGTTCGGGCCGCTGATAGCCCCCGTCAGCGATGAATTCCAGGTAATCGGCATTGCTGACCAGGCTGTCGGCCAGGACAAAGTCCTGCAACAGGGCAGGGTGGGCCGGAGTTTCATTGTCGAAGCAGAAACCCGCCCCGCGGTGGCCGATTTCCACTTCACCGCCGCGATGGGTTTGCCAGGAACAGGGCTGTGCGGCGGCTTTTGCGAACACTTCCGGGCCATTTGCGTAGGCCGGGTACAGCGGATTGTGGGAAAAATTGTATTTGAGATCGGTAAAGAACAGTTCCTGATGCTGTTGTTCATGGTGCATGCCCAGGTCTACCAGTGCTTCGATGCCCGCCGGGGGGGTATCCAGCAAATTCAGCACCGCCTCGGTTACGGCCTGGCGCCAGTTCATTACTTCAGACACCGCCGGGCGTGACAGCAGAGCGCGCTGCGCCCGCGGATACTGTTCGCCGATGCCGTTGTAATAGGAGTTGAACAGCACTTCAAACTGCGGATGCCAGGGCCGGTAGTTCCGGTCAAAGCGCTTGAGGATGAAGGTTTCAAAGAACCAGGTGGTGTGAGCCAGATGCCATTTGGCCGGGCTGGTATCCGCCATGGCCTGCAGCCCATAGTCCTCCAGGGCTAGCGGAGCACAGAGCGTTTCCGAAAGTTGGCGCACTTGCGCCAGTAGTTGTTGCCGGGTGGTGGTCATGAAGTTCCTTGTCTGAGATGCGCCGGCAGAATGGTTCGTTCCAACCATTCAAACAGAAATTCAGTGACAATTGCCAGCATGGCCGCCGGAATGGCTCCCTGCAGGATCAGTGCATGGTCGTTAAGGGTAAGCCCGGTAATGATCGGCTCGCCCAGGCCGCCGGCGCCGACAAAGGCAGCCAGGGTGGCGGTGCCGATACTGATGATGGCGGCGGTCTTGATGCCTGCCAGTATGGCCGGTAGCGCCAGCGGAAGCTCTACCCGCAGCAACCGTTGCCTGTGGTTCAGACCCATCCCGTCGGCGACCTGCTTGAGCAGTGGGTCGACAGTCCCCAGGCCGGTCAGCGTGTTCCGCAATATGGGTAACAATGAGTACAGGAAAAGGGCAGCGATGGCCGGAGCCTGACCCAGCCCCAACAGTGGAATCATCAGCGCCAGCAAGGCCAGTGAGGGAATGGTTTGCAGCAGCCCGGCGGCATAGATGGCGCCGGAGGACTGGCGCGGATGGTTGGCCAGGGTCAGCCCGAGGGGCACCGCCACCGCGCAGGCCATCAGCAGTGCGATGAGGGTCAGCTTGATATGGGTGAGAGTGTTTGACAGCACCGGGAGCAACCAGTGGGGAGCCACTTCGCGCTGCCGGGAGAGCAAGTCCTGGTCTCTGAGAAACTGCCGTGCCACCTGCCGGGGGGATTGACCGCCATCGCGGGCAAGGGCATTCAGGTTCTGCATGACGGTTTCATCGAGGCGCTGTTGCAGCCGCGCCATGCTGTTTCGCGGTTCCTGCGCCAACCCGGTTCGGGCCAGCAGGACTGCATCGTAGCGGGGGAAAAAGCCGAGGTCATCTTCCAGCAGCGTGAGTGTGTAGTGTTGCAGTTCACCGTCGGTGGTGAAGGCATCGATAACATCCGCCTGACCCCGGTCCAGCGCCTGGTAGGACAGCGCGTGTTCCATACCGCGCGCCGTATGCTCCAGCCGGTAGTGCCGGCTCAGGGGTTTCCAGCCGTCGCTGCGATTGAGGAATTCCAGCGAGAACACCAGTTGCAGGCCGGGGTAGCGGCGCAGGCCGCTGATCTTGTTCAGCCCCAGGGACGCCGCCCGTTCGCTGGTCATGGCCAGGGCGTAACTGTTGTTGAAACCAAATTCCACAATGATTTCAAGGCCCCGGCCGGCAAGAGCTTCCAGGAGTTCCGCCCGGCTGGCGAGGGGGCGGCTGAGCACGCTCTGTGCCAGGGTGCCGGTATATTCAGGATACAGGTCAACATCCCCTGCTTGCAGGGCATTCAAAACTACCATTGAGCCACCCAGCCCCAATTTCCGCTCGGCGCCAATACCGTCTTCCTCCAGCAGACCCGCGGTAATTTCCGCCAACACATGGCTTTCGGTAAATTGTTTGGACGCCACCACCAGGGGTTTAGCCTGGGACAGCGGGGCCAGCATTATCAGCAATAGCGGCAACAGGAACAGCGCCTTCATTCTCGGACATTCTCCAACATGGACAGCAGCAGGTGGTCCGCGTCCAATTGCGGATTTTCCCGTTGCAATTGCGCGCTATTGGTTTTGGCCAGGATACCGCCACCGCCCATCACCAGGATGTCATCCGCAAGCCGCAGCGCCTCCGCCATGTCATGGGTAACCAGTACGCAGGTTCGCGGCTCACCCTGTTGCAGAGCCAATAGCTGCTGCTGGACATCGAGGCGGGTCAGCGGGTCGAGCGCTGCGAAAGGTTCATCAAGCAGCAACAGTGGAGGGTTCAGCAGCAGGGCCCGGCACAGACCAACCCGCTGCTGTTGACCACCGCTCAATTGATGGGGATAGCGGCCGAGGATCCCGGTTTCCAGTTGCGCCATCGGTAACAATTCTTGCAGGCGCGCGTTGATACCTTGCTCATTCCAGCCCACTACCCGCGCCAGCAAGCTGATATTTTCCGCCGCGGTGAGATGGGGAAACAGACCGCTGCCCTGCACGGCATAACCAATTCTTGTACGCAGCGCAGGCAAATCTGTATAGTCGATGGGTTGGCCGGCAATGCTTATGCAGCCCGCATCGGGCAGGCACAGCCCGTTGATCAGTTTCAGCAAGGTGGATTTGCCGCAACCGCTGCGGCCGACAACCACCGTTATCCGGTTCGACGCAATCTGTACATTGATGGACTTCAGCACCGGATCGCTGGTAAAACTCTTGCTGACGGCTGAAAACGAGATGGCAGCGGTTAACTGGGCGCTGGGCATTTTTTAGTTTATGCAGATGTAGAACGCGAAAACAACCCGCCGGGATTTTTCCCCGGTGCGGGCCCTTGGGAGGAGCGAGTGGCGCCAGGCAATAAACTTGCAGGGATTGTATTGCTGCTGATCATGGTGGCTAGCCGGGCCGAGGCCGCCGGAGGGGTGGTCGGCGAGGCGGGTAGTTGCATGATGGAAATCGGCATCTATACGGCGCACTTCAGCATCTTTCAGTCGGAATCCCGTGGCGGCGAGGTGTTCTGCGAAGACCTTCCCGATCTCGGAAACACCTTGTTTGTCATGGACTACCTGCACGGCAGCCTCAGTGAGGTTCCGGTGGACTTTCGAATTATCCGCGATGTGGAGAAAATGGGCATATTCGTACGCTGGAAACATATCGAGGCCATGACCGACCTGAATGAACGGACGGTGTTTTATCAGCCGCCGGTGCTGCGAGCGGATAATCAGTTGCAGGTGGAACACCGCTTCACCGAGCCGGGCGCCTACATCGGTATCGTCACCGCACCACACCCCAGCAAGAATATTGTCTACCGGTCCGTGTTTCCATTTCAGGTGGCGCCTCCGGTGTCCTGGGGCTGGTGGTTGCTATTGCTGGCGTCCCTGGCGCTGCTGGTCTATCGGTGGAGGCGCAAATCGTGAATAGAAAACTTTTGTACTGCTTGAGCCTGTTGCTGGTGGCCCTGTGCCTTCCGCCGCAGTGGTATCCGCCGGCGCTGCGGCTGCAGCTCAGTGAATGGTTCGGCGCCGCGCCCTGGCGGCCCCTGCCCGCCACGATCACTGCCGGGACCGGGCGGCCGCAAATGTTTTGTCCGCAAGCTACGGCCGGCTGGAAAAACCGGCAAGTTGTCGAGAATGTCGAAATCGCGGCAGTGGACACTTGCCAGGCGGACAATCCCTGGCTGATCGCCGCCGCGGTGCGCGGCGTCAACAATGTCAGCGAGGCCACCTTGCGCAAAAGCGGCCTCACCGCGGATGCGGTGGTCAAGGGCGCGGACCTGGACGGGGATGGCGACCCGGACGAAATACACATTCGTCTCGAAGTGGCGGAACTCAACGGCAGTTCCGCGGAGCAGCAGGAAGCGGTGACCCGCTATGCGCTGGCGCCGGGTATTCACCCCGGGCTGTGGGTGTTTGCCCCCAAGCTGGCCGGTATGACCACCGAAAATTTTGTCTCCGACAGGGCGCGCCCCGATTTGCGCCTGCCTTCCCCGGCCCTGCGTGTGGAGCAGGGCGACCGGGTCAGCATCACCCTGGAAAATACCCATTACATGCCCCACACCCTGCATCTTCACGGCGCCGACCACGGCTTTGTGCTGGCCGATGGTCAGGGCAATGACGGGGTACCCTTCAGCAGCGAACAACCGGTGCTGCCCGGTGCTTCCCGCACCTATTTTTTACAGCCGAGGCAGACCGGAACCATGTTCTACCACTGTCATGTGCAGCCCCATGTTCATGTGATGATGGGTTTGCAGGGCCTGTTTGTTATCGAGCCGAATCGCCCGCACAACTGGCTACAGACCATTAATCCCGGCGCCGGCAAGGTGCGGGTATCCTCTGCCGCGGTGCGCGAGGAGTACGGCCAGGAATACGACCTGCACTACCTGGACCTGGACCGGGAATTGAGTGAGGGTGTGCAAAAATACACCGACCCTCGCCTTGTTACCCGCTACATGCACCGAGAGTACGATATTACCGATGCCAGCAGCGACTATTTCACCCTCAACGGGCTCTCCTTCCCCTACACGTTCAGGGAATCACTGGTGGTGGCGGACCGGGGTGAGCGCATCAAGTTGCGGGTTCTCAACGGGGGCGCCAAAGGTCTTGCCCTGCATACCCACGGCCACAAGTTTATTGCCACCCACCGCGATGGCGCTGCCCTGCCGCCGGCTTCCCGCTCTCCCCGGGACGTGATCTGGCTGGCTACCTCACAACGGGCGGAACTGGACCTGCTGACCACAAATGATGGCCTGCACGCCTATGGTCCGGGAATTTGGCCGTTTCACGACCACCAGAACCGGGGTATTACAACCGATGGCATTGGCCCCGGCGGCAATATCAGCGCCATTGTCTACCGCCAGTACCTGGGTGAGGACGGCTGGCCCAAAACCCGTGGCATCTCCTGGGACAACTACTTCACTGCCGAGTATTACCGCAAGCAGATACCGGTCTGGCAGAGCTATGCCGCCGACTTGCTCGGCGAGCCCGGCGCGGACCCGCGCATGGTAACGCGGCTGCTTGGCCTGGCCCTGGGCATCGGCCTTCTGCTGGGCTTGCTGGCCACGAGAAAGCGGCCGTGATTCGCGTTCCCCTGCTGCTGTTCGCCGGCATGACAGCCCTGGCGCAGCCGCAAGCCCAACCCATGTCCGAACATCGGCACGAGCCTGGGGATGCCGGCGGCATGGTCATGAACGCCAATACGGATACCCTGCCGCGTGGCTGTTCAGCCATCAGCCGTGACTATGAATTCACCGTCGCCGTGGGCAGACCGTATGCCGAGGGAATCCCCGGAATGATATTCGGGATGAGCGACCATGAACTGCGGGTGCAGCCCTGCAGCCGTATCAGTGTGACCCTGGTAAACGAGGATGCCGTGCGCCACCAATGGATGGTGCATGGACTTCCCGTCTACCTTTATCCTCAGGGCATGTTTCACATCGAAGCCAACGCCGGACACAGCCGGCGCGGCACCTTCATTGCACCCGCGGATGACCGCACCTACCTGGTGCACTGTGGTATGCCCCAACACATGGAAAATGGCATGAAGGGTCAATTGGTAGTGGGCGAGGGCAGCGGTGACCTGTGGAGTGTAAAGGAAGTCGGTGGCAGCTTTACCCGCTCGGCCTATCTGCCCGCCGGCTATCCCTGGCTGTTGTTGCCGGCCCTGTTACTGGGTGCCGGTCTGGCTCTCATGACCAGGCGTTTTGACTGAATTCCCGCTCGGCTTCGCGTTGTAGGTCAAACCGCGCACTGCCATTGACTTCGAGGGAATCCTGAAGCCGTTGCCGCCGCCGATGCTGGCGATATTGCTTGACCAATTTGCTGAAAAAATCGGGGTGGGCCTCGCCCGCGATCAGTCTTTCTACCAAGTCGATATCGATGCCGATGCGGTAGGCAATGCGGCTGGGCCGGATGTTGTGCACGTGGAATTCGGCCACTATGTGTATTTGCTGCTCCAGGGAGTGCTCACACACGCGGGAGTATCCATAAGGCGGGGAGGGTGTGCGGGTGTCCATGACTACCAGGTATTGCGCAACTCTCTAAGCTTGAGGAACACCGTCTTTGGGTCCGGGTTCTCAGCCAATTCCGGAAAAACTTCGCGCAAACCGGCGATAACCGCCGGATTTTGCAGGCGAAAGAATGTATTGATCTCCTTTTCCAGGGCCAGGGTGGATACCAGGGGGGCATTGGGGTCCTGGTCAGCTACGGCATTGAGCAGACGGGCCGCTTTTTCATTGCCGGGCTCCCGGTCCAGGGTGAATTCCAGATTGTTTCCCATATAGTCGTGACCGGGATACACACAAGTATGCTCCGGCAAGTTGGCCAGTTGCTCTGCAAATGTGGCGTACAACTGCTCCGGGTGGCCGCCGTGGTGGCAGTTCCCGGCGCCCGCATTGAACAGGGTATCGCCGCTGAACAGGGCGGGTTGATCGGTGTGGGATAACAGACAGACATGACTCATGGTGTGCCCGGGAGTATCCAGCGCTTCCAGTTCCACCGTGGTGCCGACTTGCACCGTGTCGCCCGCCTGCAGGCCGCGGTCCACCCCCGCAATACTGTCACGGGCATTGATGTGGGCCAGCAGCCTGGCCCCGGTAGCCGCAATTACCGCCTGGTTGCCGCCGGTATGGTCCGGATGCTCGTGGGTGTTGAGAACCTGGGTAATGGTCCAGCCCATTTCCGCGGCTTTGGCCAGACACTTCTCGTGGTCCAGGGGGTCTACCGCCAGCGCCTCACCGGATTGCGGGCAGATAATCAGGTAGTTGAAATTGCGGTAGGCATTGCCGGTCCAGATCTGTTCAACAATCATGCGTAGTTCCCTGCTGAAAAATTCGTTGGGCAGTTTATCGCATCTCCACAAGAACGGAACAGCCCCACACTTCCGATTACCAGTAGGATCTGGTTGGCCAGGTGTTGGGCCGGCGAATGCTGGCCTGGTGGCGAGAAATCCACGCGCGGTATGAACTCTTGCCATGGGTAACCGGGTGGGTGGAATAGTAATGACGGCAACCAGATACTACTATCGGCAGCTGAGGCAGTTGCTCAAGGGGGCTGCCCCGAGCAGGGCTTTGTACGATGTACGTCAGCGAATTTACAACTACGAGGAATTATCATGCCGGCCAAGACTTCCCCTACCCAACCACGGCAGGCCAGCGATGTTGAGCACTGGCACCTGGAGACCGATGTAGCCATCGTCGGCTTTGGCGGGGCCGGAGGCTGCGCGGCCATCGAGGCCGCGGATGCAGGAGCCGAAGTCATCATCTTCGAGCAGGCCAGCACCGGAGGTGGCTCAACGGCTTTGTCCAGCGCCGAAATTTACATGGGCGGCAGCGGCGGCACCAGGGTGCAGCGAGCTTGTGGTTTCGAGGACAGCACCGAGGACATGTTCACCTACATGATGATGTCAGCGGGTCCCCAGGCGGATGAAGCCAAGATTCGCAACTACTGTGAAAACAGCGTGGGCCACTTCAATTGGTTCTGCGAACTGGGCGTGCCGTTCAAGGACAGCTTTCACAAGACTCGCGCCATCATGTGCCTGACCGACGACGGCCTACTGTACACCGGCAGCGAAAAGGCCTATCCCTTTAGTGAACGCGCCAAACCTGCGGCGCGCGGCCACAATCTTTACATAGAAGGAGACAATGGCGGCCCGCTTTTCATGAAAATCATCACCGAGAATGTACTGCGGAGGGACCGGGTCACGGTGGAATATGAAGTCCGGGCGCTTACCCTGATCACCGCCGCGGACGGCTCGGTGGCCGGACTGGTGGTGCGCAGGGACCAGCAGGAGCTGAATGTGCTGTCGCGTAACGGCGTTATCCTGTGCGCGGGCGGCTTTGTCATGAACGAAGAGATGTTGCGCAAATACGCTCCCAAGTTGAGTCGCGGCAATAACAAGGTCGGCAATCCCGGGGATACCGGCAGCGGCATTCTGATGGGCATGGGCGTGGGCGGCGCGGCCATCAATATGCACGAGGGCTTTATCAGCTTGCCCTACTACCCCCCTGCAACCATTACCTCCGGTATCCTGGTCAATGACAAGGGGCAGCGCTTCATCAATGAGGATGTCTATCACTCTCGGCTGGGCAACGCGATCCTGGAATGCCCCGGTGAGAGGTTTTATTTCATTGTCACCGTGGCGCAGTACGGAGACTATGAGAAGATGAATTTCATGGGTGCGGAGGTTTGCGGCACCGGCGAAACCGTGCAGGAACTGGAACAGGAATTGCAATTATCCGGGGGGACGCTGCAACATACCGTGCAGTTTTACAACAAGCTGGCGGCGCAGGGTGAAGACCCCCTGTTCCACAAGCAGCCGGAATGGCTGGAGCCCCTGGAGCCGCCGCTGGGGGCGCTGGATGTTCCTCCCGGGCGAGGGTCTTTCCGGCCCCTTTTTCCGCCGCGTGTACCGGG
>JAPOQD010000140.1 GCA_026710905.1 Halieaceae bacterium | reverse complement strand
GGTGTTCGCGATGACGAGGCGCTTGACACGCTCCGGATGCTTGCGCGCGAAGTCGAGGCCGATCGGCCCGCCCCAATCTGTCATGAACAGGGTGATGTCACGTAGGTCGAGGTGCTCGAGAAATTCGGCGAACCGGTGCGCGTGACTTTCCGGATGATGGTCCTCGCGCCGGGCGCTGCGTGACGAAAGGCCGAAGCCGATATGGTCGGGCGCGACGCAGCGGAACTCCGGCCGAAGCGCCCGGATCGGATAACGGAATTCGAACGACCAGGCCGGGTTGCCGTGGACGAACACGAGCGGCTCGCTTTCGCCCTCGTCGACGAAGTGCATTTGATGTCCTGACGCGGTGGCGAAGAACTTGCTCTCGAACGGATACATTTCGTCCGACACCCAGTCTGGACGAACGGTCGACACAATCTGATTCATCCGGCCCATAAGTCCTCGAGCTTCGCGAGGCACCCGAGCCAGCCACGCTCATGCTCGTCGCGGGCCTCGTCTTGCGCAAACCGGGAATGCGTCAGGGTCAGGCGCGTCGTACCGGCCGATTCCGACTCGAACTCGACCGTGACCAGCGACTCGACTTCGCTGCCCTCCCAGCACCAGGTGAACACCAAACGACGGTGCGGCACGACTTCCCGATACACGCCACGGGTGCGCCAGCTCCCTCCGTCCGCCCAGCGCATCTCGATGAGAAACGTCCCGCCGACCACGACCTCGGCGACCGCACGTGAGACGACGGCATTGCCGGGCGCCAACCATCGTTGCAACAACCCCGGATCGGTCCACGCTACGTAGACCATCTCGATCGGCGCGTTGATCACGCGATACAGCGTCAGATAGATGTCCGGTTCCTTCGGCTGCTCCGCCATGACGCGGCCCTCGGAATGGTTCTTATAGGCGACTCGTGCCGACAACCTGGAATTTGTCATCGCGATTCACCCGACTTGCCGGGGCCGGTCCCGACCAGGACATCAAGCGCATCCAGGCGTTCGGTCCAGAAGCGCTCGTGGAATTGGAGCCAGGTCAGAGCGTCCTCAAGTGCGGCCGGGTTGACCCGGCACAAGCGTTCTCGTCCCCGCGCTTCGCGAGTCACGAGGCCCGCGCGTTCGAGTACGCCGAGGTGTTTCGAAACTGCGGCGAACGACAGGGGAAAAGGCCGGGAGAGATGGCTGACGGTCGCCTCCCCCGCAGCCAGATCATTGAGGATGGCGCGGCGGGTGGGATCGGCAAGCGCGTGGAAGACGCGATTCAGATCATGCTCAAACATGCGGGTGAATCTATCAGGGTCCGAGCTTATATTCAACCGTTTGGTTGAGTAATGTCGGTGAAATATAAAGTGCCCCGTTTCTATTCCTCTGATTTTTTTCGAAATGATGGATGTCCCGTTTTGGTTCCCGTTTTGGTTCTTTGAAATGACGGGTGTCCCGTTTTGGTTCCTTTCAAACCCGTGAAAATCGGACAAAGTGTGCCGACATTGACTTCTCACGCAGGGCCCACAGTACTCAGTCCCTCTTCTCAGATACATCACACTGGAATCCATCGCTACAATGAGCAATGATGACTTCATCAAGCTGCCTGCTGAGGCAGCCTGAGTGTCCCAGCCTTATACACCGGATACCGCGATGAGCGAGACGCTTTTACACCAATGGCTGGGACACGATCACGTTAGGTGGCGTGTGCAGCGAAAGCGGTCATTTTCGGGAGGGGTCGGGTGGCCAGAGCGGTTGAGGAGCGTGTGGTAGGGATTAGGAGCTGTTTGAGCGGTTGGCTGCAGCCTGTGTTGGGCAGATGTTCCAGAGCCACAGTGGAGCATCCATGAGGATTGGATGGGCGTCGGGCGTGGCGGACAGTTTGCGGTCCACAGGACTGAGGGCTGTTGACCATGTGTCGGTCCACATCGGGAGGGGTCATGCGGTAGGACCATCCAAATTGGGGGATGGGCCGCATGACTGTGCACCCGCGTCGCTCTACTGGGCGGTGCCCGAACTTCCCGAAAAGCGGATATCCGAAGCCTTCCGGTATTGCACGGAGAAGTGGCCTTACGGTGGTGTAACAAATACCGAATTCGCTGTCGTGTTGAAATACCTGAGAGTGGAAAACAGGTACATCGCTGAAACGGAGACTCTGGAAGATTTGCTGGCCCGTAGGCAGAGCAGATGCGTTGCTTTGCTACCCTACCACTTTATCGCAATCATGAGGGGGCGGATAGTCGGCAGAGACACCCGAAGGAAGTGGAACCCTAGTACGACGGTGTATTGCAGTTGGTCGTTCCGTTGACGAGCGTTTCGACAGGTTGAAATGTGGCGTCGTAGCGCCGGAGGTAGGATATGAAGTTGCTTTCGGGACAGGTCAAGTGGCTAATCAACATCGTGAAGGCTACCGACGTAGCCTCTACAATAATGGACGCGAATGATGCGTCGCCGGGCCCGTAACCTTCTTCTTCGGCTCGCTCGGGGGGAGTTTGAGGTGACCAGTTGCACTCGAACTCGAAGACGCCGTTTTCCCGATCAACGAGAATACCGCAGGAGAGAATCATCCCACGGCGCCGGCATTTGTGCAGCTTCTCGATCGCCAACCTCGACGTGTTCGTGTCGGTGCCTACGAAGACGACGTCTGAATCATGGACGGCGTCTCGCACAGGTTGCCCGAGAGGATCGTCCAAGATGTCTTCACGTTCTCGGAAACTTGATGGAAGCGTACGAATAGCCATACCGGGCCGAATTTCGTCGAGGCGCGCTTTCAACACCTCCACTTTATCTAATCCGACACCGTCCCATGCGAAAGCCGACACACGGTTGAGGTTGGACTCGTCGACTATATCCCCGTCTATCAACGTGATGCGGGTTGCTCCAGAGCGGACAAGTAGTTCGGCAAAATTTGCTCCGGTTCCCCCGCAGCCGACGACGCAGAAATGCAATGTCGCCAGCTTGTTCATGACTTCGGCACCAAGCGCCTTGGCGGTGCGTTCGGAGAAGTTTGCCATCCCTTAGTCCCATTTCACGTGATCGTAGAGGCTTCGGCATGCCAGTGAGAAGTCGTCGATACTTCCGAACATTGCCTCAGGAAAGGCTTCAATCGAGAAGGGATGGAATTTTCGTCCTTCAAACGTGAATGCCTTGTACTTCGGGTGGGGCTTAGGACATTTGTCTTCGATTTCTCTTAGTCTGGTTTCGGTGAGCCAACACTTGGCTCTATGCGACGAGTCGAAGGCGATGCAAAGTGGCGGCGTATCGGATGTAGGGCTGTAGTCAAACAGTATGAGCACTGGCTTATCTAATACCGCCACGTTGGTCAGTTTCCACTTACACAGCCGATTAATGGCTTTCGTCATTTCTTCAGAGAGCTTCATTCGGTTTCAGCTCCCAGGATGACCTACCGTTGGGGTTAGGGCTGCTGCCTTGTCCTCGTAGGCGGGGTCGGCCTCGGGCGGGACCCACTTAATTTCCGCTTTTCTAAGATTGCCCTTGACATCGTCGAGGGCCAGCTCGGCTGACTTCGGGTCGCCTTGGGTGTCTTCGGGCTTGAGGAGGAGGACGAACGAGGTCTCCGGGACCAAAGTGAAATGGGCCAACCATCTGTCGTCGGCCTTGACGAAGAACCAAGCAGGCACATTTTTTTCCTCGGGCTCCTTTTCAAGAGTGGGACTGTCGGCACCCTTATGGATGAGAGTTTTGGCTGTGGAGTTGGCGGTGCCCTGAGCTAAGGGTGTTCCGTTACGTAGAATGGCGGCACCCACGTCGTCTTTGAGAGTGATACCCCAGCGAACTTCGCCGGTTTTTTCGGTGTCGGAGATTTCAAGTATAGGCATAACAATTCGTCCTTGTTGCTGTGAGTGTTGCCCGCATCTTGGTCCCCTCGGAGCCGCGGCTACGGACGATTCGGAGTGTAACCTGGGGGGGCACGGAAGGTCAATATAGAAAACAAAATAAATTAATAAAATGTTTATATATTAAACTTTTGCGTTAGAGTTGACATTGAAGAGGCTCTGGCCGTACGCTAAGGTTCTACCATGCTGAGCAATGAAGACGGGTTATACGTTGCGTTCGGTGCGCTGGTTTTGGCACATCGACGAAGGCTGAAGGGCATGACCCAGGCAGAACTGGGTCGTCGGATCGGTCTATCACGCACCTCCGTGACGAACATCGAGCAAGGACGGCACCATGTGTCGCTGCACCAGTTCGTGTCCATTGCGAGTGCGCTAGACGTGGCGCCGGAGGCCTTGCTGCCGCATATAGCCTGCGAGGAGGCTAGGTCGAGAATGGCCGAAATCTTGCCGGAGGGCTCTCCAAAGGACCTTGTAGAGTGGGCGGATCGGCTGTAGGACGATACTCAGGTGGTGTGTAAGTAATGGGTAAGCGACTGAAGGCCCGCTCGGGCAGGGAGCTACGACCTTTGGTCGAATCACTGCTTGAGGCGGAAAGGGTCGAAAAGCCTCCGGTTCCGGTGGAGAGGATTGCCAGATTACTTGGGGCGGAGGTACGTTACCTGCCGTTTGAGGGCGAGCTTGCGGGGATGTTGATACGGGATGAGGCCGGACGAGGTATAGTAATCGGCGTGAACTCCCTTCACCACCTGAATCGACGTCGGTTCACTATCGCCCACGAATGCGGGCATTTACAGCTTCACAAGGGTCAGCGGGCATATGTGGACAGATCTCCATTACGAATCAATCGGCGCGATGAAGTTTCGTCGCAGGCAATGAATGTCGAGGAGATCGAGGCCAATCGCTTTGCGGCGGAACTTCTGATGCCCTACGACATGATCGTTGAGGACCTGATGGGGGTTGCTTTGGATATTGAGGACGAGGGAGCGCTCAAAGAGTTAGGCGATCGCTACCGGGTAAGCATACAGGCTCTAACATTGCGGCTCAGGAGCGTTTTCGACAACGCGCTGTTCTGAACACGCCCGAAATCGTATTCTAAACGGTGTGAACTCGGTCTTTTATGTCTGTTAACCCACTTCTCATATGGGCGTGTTTCTGCTGTAGGATTACAAATACAGGACACCCACCTCTTTTAGCGGCACCGATTGTTTTTCTGATTTTCCTTGAAATGATGGGTGACCCGTTTCGGCGTTTCTTTGGAATGGCCATCATCCAGGAGAACACTGTGGTGCGCTGGGCGATGAACGACAATATGCGCTGGACTGGGTTCGGGTTCAGAAGGGGGCACCAAATCTCCAATGTCGGCCTTACTCACAACCTCGATGGCGAACGGATTGAATCGGATGTCTGGCTTAATCCGAAAAACGCGCCACACTGGGAGTTGACACAGTCTGCTGTCTACATGCCGTATTACGATCAAACCTTGGTGTTGATCAGTGCTGAGCGAAGGAATAATCCTGAAGAATACGAGGAACCAGACCCGACGCCACCGAGCATGCCGAGCTTTCGGTAGAGTACTTCACCTCCCAATCACTTGTTGCGAAGATCTGATGACGCCATAGAATCTTGGTAACAGGCCCCCACTTCCCAAAAGGAAGCATACGGCCAATAAAGGAGACCAATAAAGGACACCCACTTATTTTGGCGACACCGATTAGGTGGTTTGACCCCCGGATATGCGAGCGACGCATGCGTCGCCCCACAACCTGTGAAGGCGTGAGTAGTTACTTTCAATCCAGCTTATTTTCCTTGTTGCCGCTTGGAGGGTTGCAATGCTCGCCGCCGCTTGGGTTTTGATTTCATCTCTGCCTCAAGTGGCGCTCGCATCTTCTCATAGAGCATGAACAGATGTTCGATACGCTCTCGCTCGGATGTGAAGCCGCTTCGGCGGTAGAGCCGGTCCACGGCGCGGTCAAGAGCCTGATGCGCACGGCGTAGATTGGGCGGCATCAGGTCGGGGTCGTAAAGGTCTGAAAGTGTCGCCCCTGGATGAGCACTGCGAGCGTCAAGGATTGCTTGGGCTAGTGTTTCGAGCTTCGACAGATCCGAGTTTTCGCTCTTGAAGCCTGGCGGTGCCGGAAACGTGTTGTAGACGAGGCCGATGGAATAGCGGTAGCGACTTTCAAGCCTTCCACCGACATGGCGTAACCAAGCCATATGCATGGTAGACGTCAGCAGCGCGAAATCAGCGAGCGTGGCTCCTTCCATGACACGAACAAGATTACTCGGGATCATTGGAGGTTCAAGCCAGCCGATGGGCACATATTCCCTCCGTTCGGAACTGACTTCGGGAACCACCAAAAACGGCAAATCGGGAAGAACGTTCACATGATATAGCGTCGGCGTTTCCGCCAGCTTCCTCGTGGGTTTGCTCTTGCTGTCCTGCCTGAAAGTTCGAACAGCTGCCATGCGTTCGAGCACACACGGCAACCGCGCCAGCACGTTCGGCGGAGCATCATGCAAGGCGAGAATCCAACGCTTTCCGCCTTGCAGATATTCGAGCGCGCCGACAAAGGGGCGCAGGAAGGGCATTGCCTCCGGTTCAGCCTCCAGAAATGCAGCGCGTTCTTCAGCATCGAAAATGTAATTACCATTGTCGATAGGCTTTGAACCGATAATCAATTTTGGCATCCCATTGATCGGCCTACTTTCCCCACTAACCGCCAGATGAGGATTTGCCAGCCCGCCGGCATCGAACAAATAGGGCGAAAGCGCCACATGGCGGGTTTCTTCCGGCTCGCCATTGATATCGGGATAGCTGAAAAGCCGTTTGTCCGCCCGCACATTCTCGGGTTGATCAAAGCCAATAATCACGACATGCACGTGCGCCTTGCCACGCGCATCCGAGCCCCAGGCAAAAGTGCGATGCGCAAAAGCAATCTCCAGCCTGCAACGTTCAAACAGAATCGGCCAAAGCTGCGCCACCTGTTCACCTTGAGTAATGGAATTGGTGGCGACGAAACCGATGCGCGCCCTGCCCGCCCTGACATACTCCCCTGCCTTGATGAACCAGGCCGCCACATAATCAAGCGTTCCGCCGCTTTTGCCGAGTGCCGCGACCTGCCGCACCTGTGCGCGCTGTTCCGCCGTCTGGAACTTCGCACCTCCGAAGGGAGGATTGCCGAACACGAAAGAACAGTCCTGGGGTGGTAATACTTCCGCCCAATCGATTTCCAGCGCATCACCGTGAATTATGCGCGGGGATTTTTTCAAGGGAATACGCACATAGGTCTCACCAAACTCAAGGCTGAGCCGATTGTTCATGATGTGGTCCATCATCCACATTGCGGTCTCCGCAATGCGGGCCGGGAATTCGCCAAGCTCAATGCCGTAGAACTGGTCCACATCCATGGTCGAAAGCAAACCGGCGTCGAGTTCATCCTGCCTGCTGGTCCCGGACAAGGCGCGAATCTCCCGGATCACCTCGATTTCGAGCATCCTCAGTTCCCGGTAAGCGATGATGAGGAAGTTGCCGCAGCCGCAGGCCGGGTCGAAGAACCGCATCCCTCCCAGTCTTTCCTGAAACTTCCGAAGCTCGGCCGCGCGGCTGACCTTGCGGGATTTGATCCGCGTGAACCTGGCGCGCAAATCATCCATGAACAATGGTTCAATCACTTTCAGGATGTTCTTCTCGGTGGTGTAGTGCGCTCCCTGTTCACGGCGCTTTTTGGGATCCATGACCGACTGGAACAACGCCCCGAAGATTGCTGGCGAGATGTTCGACCAGTCGAAGCGGCAGGCGTCCAGCAAGGCTTCGCGCATGGCAGTATCAAAAGCGGGAATCCGCAGTGGCCCGTCGAACAGGTCTCCATTTACATGGGGAAACCGGGCCAGATCTTCGTCTCGTGTTTTCTGGCGGTCAGTTTCGGGCGTATCAAGCACCTGAAACAATTCCATCAGCCTGGCGCCGGTGTCGGAGCCGTCCTCCCCGGTGCGCGTCTCAATGAACTCGAGGAATATATCGCGCGGCTCGAAAATTCCGGTGTCGTCCGCAAACAGGCAGAACACCAGCCGCACCAGAAAGCGTTCCAGATCGTGGCCCCGGTAGCCTGCCTCGTGTAGCGCATCGTGCAAGCGCCCGACCAGTTCGGCGGCCTGAATATTGGCCGGGTCCTGATCGCGGAAAGTACGGCGCTGCACACCGAGGATGAAGCCGAACTCCTGCACACGCTCTGGCAGGTCCCGGAGGGAAAACTTGCGCCTCCGGCGTTCATCCAAATCATGCAGTTCGAAGCTCTGGAAATCGCTGGTCAGGATGTAGCGTGGCCGTTCTCGCTCGGGCAGGGCGTCAAAATATTCCCCTGCCTGACCATAAGCCTTTTCGAGATCACGCCCGGCGCTCTTTTGCTCAACCAACAGTACACCGGGCCAGAACAGGTCGATGAAGCCGGAATGGTTATCCAGCTTCCTTACATGCTCCTCAAAACGCGCCACCGAGCGGCGCTCGACCCCAAAGATGTTGAAGAAATCATCGTAGAAGCTCTGAGTTTCTCCACGCTCGCTCACCGCATTCCGCCACTTGTCGGCGAAAGCGGCGGCGCGGGCACGAATCTCATTCCACGATAAACGCATGGTCAAAGGTCTTCCATATCGAAATAGTCTTCGTCGAGCCGTTTGATCTCGTAATTACTTTTTCGACGCACCCCAACATTGTGCTCGACCATCAAGCGCGCCAACTCTTCCCCATCAATCAGGATAATGCGCTTCGGGCTTCGCTCCACATAGACCTTTGCCGCACGAGTGAATTTTGAGGTGGTGACGAATACACCCTTGGTGGTGCCCACCGCGTCGATAGCGCCGGCGAAATTGCGAAGGTCACTTTCGCCCACTGTATTGCCATCGGCATACTTCTTCGCCTGAACATAGACCTCATCCAGACCTAGCGTGTCTTCCCGGATCGTGCCGTCGATTCCGCCATCGCCAGAACGCCCGGTTACCTGGCCCATCGCGGCATCCCCACCGCCATAGCCCATTGCGATCAACAAATTGACCACCACCCGTTCGAGAAACGCCGGTGCCGCCTTGCGAACCCGGTCTAACACGTCGACTTCCAGCGCATCGCTTAATTGCTTGACAGCCTGGTCCAGTGCTTCCTCTGGCGTAACCTCCACTCCCTCCGGCTTCATGGGTCTGGTAACTTTGCCTGGCGAAGGCGCATTCGCTTTTTTAGCCCACTTCAAATAAGCCGGATACTTGCGAAGTACCCTAAGATCTACCCGGGCTGGCGCCCGTGACAGCAACTGTTCACCCTCCGTGGTTACTCTATATACGCCGCGGCGGACCTGCTCCAGATGGCCGGCACGTTCCATGTAAATCACTGCCCAACTAACCCGATTTACGAACACCGACTGTCTCTTGCCTGGCAGCAACTCACGGAGGTCCTCCGGTGTAAGACCTTCCGTGATGGCTACACGCTCACGCACTTCGGAGATTCGCATTTCGTTGCCTTCCTCCAATGACTTGAGAGCGGGTAGCATGAGCGATTGAAAATCAGGCACTGCCATAGGTTTTTCTCCCCTTCGGTTGTCGATTGCCGAGTTTTCACCCGCCCGGCAAGATGGTGGCCCATTTCAACCGCTGCCCGGCAAAGTTTCCAGTTCTTTTTCAGATTCAGACAGAGTTGCAGGGTTGTCTCAAGATTCCATGCCAATCGTAAGGTTTTGATCATGGCGAGATACTTGGCGCTTTTCCTCCAGCAATAGGACCCCTGCCTCTTTTGGCGGTACGGATTATTTTTCTGAATTTTCTGGAAATGATGGGTGTCCCGTATCGGCCCCCATCAAGTTACGAGAGATGATGGGTGTCCCGTTTCGCCCCTGGTAAAAGAAGCCGGTGACACTTGAAAATGGGGGATGCTCTCAAGTGTCACCGAGCCCTTTAGTGACGCCAATACCAATGAGTTTCGTAAAATCGTTCTCCGAAAGTATCTGGATCTCCACGCCCTTCTCGATTAGCGCTTCCGCTTTCCGGTGCTTGCTGCTCTTGTCGTATCCCTTGAGCTTGCTACTGTCCTGAGTGCCCACCACAAGCATTGTTACCTTCTTGCTGACACCGTTCGCAACGCCGCATCCGGCTTCCGCCGCCAAATCGGCCACTTTCTGTCGCGGAAGAAAGAGCGCCCCGGTGAACACGATGGTTTCTCCGAGCAAGGCGCCGTCCACGTTTCCCTCTCGCCTCGCTGATGGAGTCGACCCTGACGAAGACCTTGAAGCGGAAGGGAAGATAGGGGCCTCGGCCCGACGCAGCCATTCCTCGATGTCTGTCTCCATCTTAGCGCACGCGCGAAGAACGATCTCTGCAGCGGCTCTGGCATCTTCAAGTGCATCGTGATGCCTGAATGAGATGCCGAGGTCCCTGGCAACATTCTTGAGACCATAGCCACTCCGGCCGTAGCTGTCCGGCCATGCCCTCCGGGCGATTCTTGCGCTGTCGAGCCAGGTGACCTGAAGCTGTTTGAGGTCATAGCGCGCCATCGCACGTTCAAATGCAACACGGTCAAACGAAGTGTGGCTGACCAAGATCGAGCCGCGCAATCGGGCTCGCAATTCGTCACGAACCTCGGGGAGCGTGGGGCTATCCCCCACGTCTGATTCCTCGATCCCGTGGATTGAGACATTCCAAGGATCGAACCAGTCCTCAGGGTTAACCAAGGTTTGCCATTGATCCCGGATTTCACCGTCCCGAACGTGAACAATGCCAATCTGACAAATACTCGCACGATCAGCGTTGGCGGTTTCCACATCGATTGAGTTGAACGTCAACAATTCCGGCGATCCCCTTCCGTCACATGAATCATCGTTCGCAATCCCAGTATAAGGGGTCGGTGACAATTACGAAATACTCTGTATGCCGTTACCGGCGATCAATCTAGCGGGTTAAAGTCCCGTCAAAGGAGTTGTCCGTATGCCTTTGCAGTACCGGGAAGTAGCGTCTGAGTAATCAGGGGTAGCCAATACAGGACACCCACCTCTATTGGCCGTGCAGATTATTTTTCTGATATTTCTTGAAATGATGGGTGTCCTGTTTCGCCGTTCTTATCAATCGAGGCGCCAGATGTAAAGCAACCAGAATTTCAACATCAAGGTCGATTTTGTCAATGGTCGTGAAGATGCGTTGAAGGTGATTCAGGCAGCGATGGATGACTACCAGAATCACTTTAACTCATATATTGCGGTGATTCTCTGATTCACCACGATATATTCAGGAGCCATCATTGTTAGATCCATTCCGCGCGACCTTGTGGTAGTAAAATCGGCATGAATTTCTGGTACATGTTCAAGCAAAAAAATTGCGTACGCTTCACCGAAATTACGCCTTGTTGTTATGCCATATACCCGTTTAACAGTTCTCGACTGGGCTTCAGCAAGAGTGTCAGCCTTTTTGCGTACGTTATTGCTCAATTCCTGGATCATTTCCGCTTTGTACTTTTTTTCCTGGGTGCTTTCAAAGATGGCATCGATTTCGTTAACTCCATCAATGGCGATTAGCTCATTCATAAGCATCGGATACTTCGTAAGCTCGCTTAACTTTAGCTTGAAGTCCTGGGTTGTTTCATAGCCCAGGATTTCCAAGTTGTAAGCACGATCAGTACTTGCTCTTTTAGTACGCTTGTCAATTTGAGTTGACTCGAGAAGATTTAGAGGTATTTCGTGCTTTTCGAGTAGCGAAATCACACTTTTTCCAGCACTTCGCAGTGATTCCATTGATTCGGCTGATGTGGACGAAAAAGCGGTTAAACCAAAACTAACCTCTACCACATCGGGTTTCACGCGCTTTTCTAGCCTCTCGGTCAAAATAATGAAGGGAAAATCCGGAACTGGATTTGAATATCCAAAAGTTGAAAAGGCCAATAAGAATATTGTGAGTAGGTACTTCATTCGATCTCTCCTAAGGGTTGTAACGCCAAACTTTTCCGCCCACATGCAGCGGGACCGAAAGCCTAACAGAATGCGGGTCGGATGCAGGGGTTTGTTATACGGCATGTGATGGGACAAGCTCAATGATAATCGGCCAGATTCAATAAATGACACCCATCTCTATTGGCGCTAACGAATATTTTACCGATTTTCCTTGAAATGATGGGTGTCCCGTTACGCATCTATACGGAGTTTAACTTGTATGAGGCTGCCCGCAACGCGCTACAGGTCGGCGAAAGGAAGCGCCGTAACACCAGCTCCGAGGGGCAGGCGCACATCGCCTGGATGCACCAGATACCCGGGCATTGCAGCGTCTCCCATGTGATCCTGGAAAGTCCTGATGGCGGTGGCCATTGCCGGCCGAGGGGTCGCCGACAGCTTGACTTCGATGGGAATGAGTTTTCCGCCGGTTTCAACCACGAAGTCCATCTCTGTTCCCGACAGGGTCCGCCAGAAGTACACCTGCGGGTCGGTCCCCCGATGCGTCAGCGTCTTGAAGATTTCCGAGAGCACCGCCGTTTCCATGATGGCGCCGCCCATGGGGCCTGAGGCTGCATGTTCCGGGGCCTTCAGACCCACCAGGTAACAGAGTGTACCGACATCCGTGAAATATACCTTGGGCGTTTTGACAAGGCGTTTTCCGGTGTTGGAGATATAGGGACGCAGCACGATCACCTGATAAGTGGCTTCCAGTACGGAGAGCCAAGCCTTGATCGTGTTGACGGCTACCCCGAGGTCGCGGGCTATGTCGGTCAGATTCAACAACTGCGCGCTACGCGCCGCCAGCACACGGAGGAAATTCTGATACTGGGTCAGGTCGCCGACCTGGCGGAGATTGCGCAAGTCCCGTTCGAGATAGGTCTGGATGTAACTGGAATGCCACAGGGATGCATCACGTTCGGGTTGGATCGCGAGTTCCGGGTACCCCCCTCGAAGGAAGCCCCCCCACAGACCGCCAACCGCATGCGGCAACCGAGAAGACGATGGGCGTGTGCGTTCCCAGGCCAGGGCAATCCCCGGCCGCCCCTCGGCTTCCCGCCGCGACAGCGGCAAGAGGCGAAGCAGGGCGGCGCGGCCCGCCAGCGACTCGGGCACCTGTTCCGTGAGCAACAGGTTCTGGGAGCCGGTCAACAGGTACTGGCCGGTCCTGGCGCGGGCCGAGTCGATTCTCTCCTTGATATAGGGAAGCAGGCCGGGGGCGTATTGAACCTCATCGAAGATGACAGGCGGAGGGTACATTTCCAGGAACCCGCGAGGGTCTTCAGCGGCCGCGGCGCGAACATCCGGCGGCTCCAGAGAGACATAACGGCAACGCCTTCCGAAGAGCTGTTGCAGCAGAGTCGTCTTGCCAGACTGGCGCGGTCCGGTCAGGACCACTGCGGGGAACTCCGCCACCGACCTCTTGAGAACAGGTTCCAGCGAGCGATGCAGATAGGATGAACTCACAACAGGAAATTATGCATTTATAATGCATAATTGCAAGCATGCTTTGCGATATTCAAATCAACACGGGTTGTCGATACGGGTCACCCACCTCTTATCCCATCAAGTTACGAGAGATGAAGGGTGTCCCGTTTCGGCGTCCGTTTCGGCGTCTCTGAAATTTCTTGAAATGATGGGTGTCCCGTTTCGCACCGCCGTTTCGCATTGCCAGGTATCAGTCGACGGCAAAGGCCAACACCGTGTCGCCGAGGCGACCATATGCGGTCGGGTTGCCGCCGGCGTAGATCACGAGGTACTGGCGGCCTTCCCGGACATAGGTCATCGGGGTGGCCTGGCCAGCAGCGGGCAGTAGCCAGCTCCATAACTGTTCTCCCGTCGCAACGTCGAATGCCCGCAGGGTGTCGTCCACCGTCGCCCCGATGAAGACCAGGCCGCCAGCGGTCACGATGGGACCTCCATAGCTCGGCAAGCCCAGGGCCGCGCCGGCTATTTCGCCGAGCGGCCTGCGCCAGATGATGTCGCCGCTTGCGAGATCGACCGCCGCCAGAACGCCCCAGGGCAGCGGCGTACAGGGGATGCCGAGCGGCGAGAGCAGCAGTTGCCGCTTCATGCCGAAGGGCGCACCGGTCTGCGCGGAAACCTCCTGGTCGTGGAACACCTTGCGGGCCTCCTCGACACGCTCGGTCGGGATCAACTGGACGTGGTGCGCGATGCTGTTCATGTTGATGACCAGCAGGTTGCGTGTCGGGTCGTAGGCGGCGCCGCCCCAGTTCGCGCCCCCGCCGGTGAACGGATACAGCAGGGTTCCCCGCTCGGAGGGCGGGGTGAACAGACCCTCGGAGTGGGCGTCCTCGATCTGCCTGCGGCAGTGCATGCGGTCGAACCAGGTCAGTCCGAAGGCATCGTTCGGAGTCAGGCGGTTCGGCACCACGGGCGGGGTCGCGACCGGGAACGGCTGAGTCGACGAGAGCCACTCACCGGTAGCCCCGGTTTGGGGCACCGATCGTTCCTCGACTGGCAGAAACGGCTCCCCGGTGTCGCGGTCCAGAACGAAGACCAGTCCCGTCTTCGTCACCTGGGCCACCACGTCGTGCAGGCGGCCGTCCCGCCAGACGGAGTACAGGCCCGGCTGTGCCGGCAAGTCGTAGTCCCAGACGTCGTGGTGCACGGTCTGGAAACTCCAGCGCACCCGCCCGGTCGCCGCCTCCAGTGCGACAACCGAATTGGCATGGCGGTTGTCACCCGGTCGCAGTCCTCCGAAGAAGTCCGGGCTGGGACTGCTCGTCGGAATGAACACGAGCCCGCGCTCCTCGTCCACGGCCAATGGCGCCCACGCGTTGGCATGGCCTTCCCGCGGCGGTTGCGAGCCTTGCCAACTCGGCGCCGCCGGTTCGCTCACCGTGCGTGGAATCGGATCCCACTCCCAGCGCGGGGCGCCGGTTCTTGTGTCGAAAGCGCGTACCGATCCCGCGGGGGCCACAACGCGCGCGTTGTCGCTGATCGCGGAGCCGACCACGACCGTGTCGCCGACCGTGACCGGAGGCGATGTGATCTGGAATTCGCCCGGCCAGACCAGGGGCATGCCCGGATCGATCCGGACCTCCCCGTTCACCCCGAACCCGGCGCAACGGTTGCCGGTGGCCGCGTCTATGGCGATCAGCCGCGCATCGTTGGTGCCCATGAAGATGCGGTTGGTGCATGTCGCCAGGGAGTCCGCATCCCGCCAATGGGCGACCCCCCGGCAGACGAACTGGTTGGCAGGGTCTTGGCCGAGATCGATCCCGGGGTCGAAGCGCCAGCGTTCCGTGCCTGTGACCGGATCGAGCGCGATGACCTCATTGAAGGGAGTGCAGAAGATCAGCGCTTCGCCAACGAGAATCGGCGTGCCCTCCGTGGCCGCCTGTCCCATGTGGTCTGCCCGCGCGGTCATGTCTCCGGTCCGGTATTCCCACACCGGTGCGAGCCGATCGACGTTGTCCACGTTAATCCGGCGAGCCGTGCTGTAGCGGCGCCCGCCCGGGTCGCCGCCGTAGTGCCCCCAGCCATTCCCAACATCGACGGTTTCCGCGGGACGGGCGGTCGTGGCCGCCACACCCGCAACGTCGAGCCCGTGCGCGCCGCCCAGGGTCCAGATCATCGACCCGCCGAGTATCGACACAAGCAATGCGCTGACCGCCAATCCGAGGATAACCAACGCCCACAGCGCCACGCGGACGAACCACCCGTACCGTCCAGACCTTCTGCGATGCATGACGGTTGCCCTTTGCACAATGGTGTCGCGAGTTTATTGCGGAGGTGGCGGAGCGGTCAATTTCCCGTCGAAGTGGTCAAGCGCCGCCAATCGGCGACATCACATGGGCAGCATCCCCGATGCGATGACAATACAGGACACCCACCTCTTTTTGACAATACAGGACACCCACCTCTTTTTGCGGCACCGTTTTTTTCTTCCTGAAATGATGGGTGTCCCGTTTCGGTTCCCCTTTTTTTCTTCCTGAAATGATGGGTGTCCCGTTTCGGTTTGAAATGATGGGTGTCCCGTTTCGGTTTCCCGTTTCGGTTTCAGCCGGGGTGGTAGCTTTCGCGTGGAATCAGTTGCAGGCTTGGTCTGGAATACGCAAGATGTGGATTTACGGGAAAGAAAAGTTTCCTGTAGAGTACTATTGGAATTCGGAGGATAGTTAAATGACGGAAATTGTACATCGGACGTTTCCCTTTGATGTCGATGCCTTTTTGGCGGAGGCTAACGAATGCCGGCTGGCGACCAATGGCCCGACAGTGCGCCCAATGTGGTATCAATGGGAGGATGCAGCCTTCTGGGTCATAACGGGGCCACACGCAAAATTGTTCGGAAGGATTCAGAAAGATCCAAAAGTTTCGCTCGTTGTTGATGTGTACGAACTTGACGCAGGCAGGGTATTGCAGGTCATGGCAACAGGTGAAGTTGAAATCACCGCCTATGATGTGGATCGTGCACGGCGCATGCTTATCCGTTACCTGGGTCCCGATGAGTCGAAATGGTCAACGACACCTGATTATTATCCTGGTTATTTGCGCGATGGCGGGCCACCCGGTGCAGTCTGGTTGAAATTGAAACCGAAAAAGGTATTGAGCTTTAACTTCAGTTATGGCCTGGATTTTAATTCGCTGAACACATGACCTGCTCATGCGGCATCCGCAGTTCGAGATGTGCTGGCCCGGTCCTGTGAGCGCGGCATTTCATTCCTGCTGCCACTGTTCAACCTCTCGCTCCATCTGTTCGTGGCCAACCAGGTTTCCACCCTCGTGTGCGTCCATACCCTGCTGGATGAACTTGTCCAGTTCATCGACCTTGGCCAGGTAGTCGGTAAGCGCCAAACGGATAAACCAGGCCTTGGACCGGCCTTCCCGTTCGGACAATTGATCAAGCTTTTGGGCAATGTTCCAGGGGATCAAGGCGGTAACTACTCGCATATTGCTCATTTCTTCTGCTCTCCTGTTGAAGGGGCTGGGGTTCTTGTAATGGGGCGGTAAAAGCCAGAATGACTGTCAAACCAATAGACGCCAATTGCCATGAATAGTAACGAATAGCTATACATAGCTATTTGCATGAACGTAACATATATTGAAAAGTGGATTTAAGCTATTAATAGTAAAGCAATTAATCCAAAAAATCGAAAAAGCCGAAAAATACGTATACATCCAGTATTTACGTCTATATGCCATATTATTGCGCAAATACGAAATATATTGCGCAAATAGGCTCCTAGTTACCCTCAGGCGCCAGAAAGTCGGTGTAGATTTCATCAATGCCGAGTTCATCGCGGTAGCGTTCGAAGTCTTCCGCCGAGTTGATGGTATGGACGTAGGAAGGTATTCCCAGTTTTTCCAACGCAAGCCCCAGACGTTTCCGGGCTCGCTGCACCGGCATGGCCACGGCGAACAGTTCCATGCGCCCGGCAACCCCCGGGCGCAGATGTTTCAGAACCTCCCGGTCATTTCCAGGGAACCGGTACAGGGTCCAGATGATGTGCCGATAGCCGATTTCCCGTACCGGGCGGTACTCCTGTGGAGAGTAAATTTGCGGGATCACGCGTTGCGAGAAATCCCCAATGGTCAGCGCGAGAATCCGCAGACCTTCCAGGTTGCGATCCTTGATGTCGGTCACCAGCACCAGTCGCGGCTGCTCCAGCATCAGGGCGGCGAGTTCATCCAGGGTGAGGTTTTCATTGCGGGCGTACTCGCGCACCCACTGTTTGAAACGCTGCTCATCGGGAATCTCCCGCACCTCGAATCCGAAAGTCTTGCGCGCGATGCTGTTCCAGTCGTGCAGCGTGACCAGCCGGTTGTCGCTGGTCCAGACAAAGTCGAGCTCGAAGAACTCAAATCCATGATCGAGGTTGAGCAGCAGAGCTTCCCTTGAGTTGGTATAGGTCTGCCCGCCGATTCCACCTCCGGCATGAGCGATACGCCGCACCGGCAGCGTCCTACACCCGGTCCGCACGCTCTCGCCGCCTTCTTCGTCGTCGTCCACTGCAGTCTCCGTTTAGGTCTCGGTGCTGGCGCCCTCGGCGGTGACCGTCAGGGTAAGCGCGTTCGTCTCGACAACCAAGCCGAGCCAAACCAATAGAAGAACCAATAGGGAACCAATGGAGGGCACCAATAGAGGACACCCACTTCTTTTGGCGACAGCGATTATTTTCTGATTTCTATTGAGATGATGGGTGTCCCGTTTCGTTTTTTTTCGTTTTTCTCTCTCTGAAATGATGGGTGTCCCGTTTCGTTTTTCGTTCTGCGTTTCGTTCTTTTCCCGTTTCGTTCGATGGGTGTCCCGTTTCGTTCCGTCGTTTTTTCCGATGGGTGTCCCGTTTCGTTCCCCTTTTCCCGTTTCGTTCGATGGGTGTCCCGTTTCGTTCCTATGGATGTCCCGTTTCGTCCCTCTGAAACGATGGGTGTCCCGTTTCGTCTGACTGAAATGATGGGTGTCCCGTTTCGTCTCCCGTTTCGTCTCCGTTTCGTTCCCCTTTTCCCGTTTCGTTCGATGGGTGTCCCGTTTCGTTCTTTTCCGTACAAAACATACCGTCGCGGCTCACTAGAAGGACAAGCCTGCCATCAATTCAGACGGCCAGAAAGTGGGTGTCCTGCATGCTGTCGTGCCGGGCTGATTATTCCTCGAGCGTAAAAAAACTGGAAAAGAGGACATTACTGCCTTGCGTCTACACTCCACGGGAAGGCCATAGGCGCTTGATTATCGATATGATATATTGATAGGTCTTTATAACTTATTGTCGGCCGGCGCATAAGACCCGCCGCAGAGCAACCAACCACCGCATGAAAATTCTCATACTGGGCATGGGTCACGTAGGCAAGGCGCTGGCCGGCCGCTTACTCACGGATGGCCACACGGTTACCGGCACCACAACGACCGAGTCAAAGCTTGCCGCGCTCGCGCAACATGCCTCGGAAGTACGGGTGCTGCGAGGCATGTTGCGGCCGCCGTCAGGCAGGCGGCGTCCGCTTGCGATGCGATCATCGTCACGGTGGCGCCCAATGTGCGCAAGACGCGAACCCGGGAAGAGCGGGAACAACACTATAGGGATGTGTTGCTGGCCACTTGCCGAAGCGCGGCCATGACCAGGGTGCGTACCCTCTTCCTGTCGTCGTTTTCCGTGTATGGCGATGGCGGCGAGAATACCGCTCTGATCGACGAGCAGGCGCCGCCCGCCAACCAGGAGGAACCGTCGGCGCGTTACTATCACCTGGCGGAAAACGAGGTGCTGAATGCCGGAGGTTGCGCGCTGCGATTTCCGGACATGTATGGCGCCCCGGATGATCTGAGTTTCCCGCAACGGGTCAAACTCGCCAATGAGCATTTTGGCGGCAAGACCATTTTTGGCGCGGATGCCCTGCTCTACGCCATCCATTTTGAAGATGTGGTCAACGCTGTCCTGCACGCGCTGTATAACAATCTGCAGGGCGTATACAACGTTTGCGACGAGCAGCGCATACCCGCTACCAATCGTGAGGCGTTCGATGGTATCTGCGATGCCGAGAACCTGAGCCGGCTGGAATTTCTCAATCACATCAAGGCGCCGAAATGTAAAATTTCCGCGGCCAAGCTGTATGCCACCGGCTACGCTGTAACGCACCCTTTGCCGTTTCCCGCCGGAGGATGATATGGCCAGGATAGTTATCACAGGCGCATCGAAGGGTATCGGCTATGGATTGGCCGAGGAGTTTCTGAAACAGGGCCATTCCGTGGCCATCGCCGCCCGCCGCGAACAGGGTGTTGCCGATGCCGTAAAGGCTCTGCAGTTACTGGTTCAGGGAGGTCAGCAGGTTTGCGGGAAAACCTGCGACGTCACTGTTCAGGAGCAGGTGCGGGCACTGTGGGAGCACGCGGCCAAAGTCCTGGGCTCGGTGGACATCTGGATCAATAACGCGGGCCTGGCGAGAACCTCCTGGTCCATTGCCGATGTTCCGCAAAGCGAAGTGGAAGCGATGCTAAGCATCAATATGCTCGGCACCATCAATGGCTGCCGGGTTGCGGCTGCCGGCATGCAAGCCCAGGGCGGGCCGGGAAAAATATTCAATATTCTCGGCGGCGGCAGTGATGGTGAGTATTTTCCCGGCATGGGCATCTACGGCACTACCAAGCGCGGCCTGGATTACTTCAGCAACGCCCTGGTCAAGGAGCTGAAAAACACGCCGATACTGGTGGGCAAGATTCGGCCGGGAATGATTATCACCGACGCGGTGGTGCGCGAAGCGAAACAGGACCCGCAGGGGTTCGCCCGCTCACGCAAGATGATGAACAACCTGGTCGACAGGATAGAAACGGTCGCGCCTTTTCTGGTTGAGGAAATGCTTAAGTTTGAGAAATCCGGTGAGAAAATCGCCTGGTTGAACGGTGGAAAAATTGGCTGGCGCATGCTGAAAAGCCGCTTTAAACAGCGGCCGGACCAGTTTGCGGATTTTGGGTTATAGGCTGCCGGAGAAACAGGGTATGACGAGCGAGACCAAAACCATTGACCAGTTTCTGGCTGAGAATCCGAATGTCGATGTCAGTCACGCCTGGGAGCGCTGTTGGGGAATTCTGAAAGATGTGAAAGACCAGATTGCCGGGCGTTTCAGCGTTGCACTGTATCCGGAGTGTAGTGACCGCGAGTATTACACCTCCCCCAACGGTGAGTTTGAAGGCTCGTTTCAGGCCTGGACCGGCCCCGAACTCGACTGGCTGGTAAATTCCTGGCTGGGGAATCGCAAGGCCAGTATTCTGGACATGAATGCCACCGCATTCCTGGGCCAGGACACCGATGTCCCGCATTTGATCATGGTGTTCGGCACCATACCCAAACTGTTTTATTACTTTGACTTTACCCCGCGGCGTAACCTGATGCTCGATGCCGGCTATCTGGACCGGTATTACGAGCCGATCAACCAGCAATATCTCGCCCTGCGCGGCAATCCGGCATTTCAGTGGTCGGTCAGCCACGGCGCCTACATGCGGTCCCTGACCAACCCTTCGACCCAGAGCCTGACGGCAGATTTGAACGACGCCAACATCGATTTGCTGGAGGAGTATTCGCAAAGCATGCTGCAACGCTGGTTTCGATGGCTGGACGATGCCGAACCCCTGCCGGAAGCGGAACGCGCGGCGCAACAGCACTACGATTTTACCGTGCGCAGGCTGGGTTATGAGCGCGACCCGATGAACAAGTTGGCGGTGCAGGTGTTTGGCGAGAACGAGGTGGACCGAATGCTCGACTTGCGAATGGGGCGCACACAAATGCAGCAGGCGGCCTTATAGGTCCTCAACAAACTCGATCAGCAGTCCGGCGGTATCCTGGGGATGAAAATACGCCATGCGAAAACTTGCCGTCTCCACCATGCCGTCCGCGGTAACGTGGCCGGTTCGAACGCCGAGCTTTTTCATGGCCTCAATTGCCCCGGGCAAATCCCGGACCGTATAGCAAACGTGATTGGCGCCGCGGTTGGTCCCGGCCATTTTCTCGATGTATTCGGCGGATACCGGTTGAATCAATTCATAGCGCAGGCCGGCGATCTCGAAAAAGGCAAACCGGGTGTCGCAGGGCTCGTTGTTTGCGGGGATACGGACAATGTCGGAGTCAGTGATGGAAAATAGCTGTTGCAAGCGCTTGAGAGTAGCATCGAGATCATCGCAGACCACACCCACATGCCGCAGGCCAACGATGTATTGAGCAATGGTTTCATCCAACTGCATGGCGAAGAATTGCACGATTGATTAGCAACGAGCGTATCACAATGATCGAAAAATATGATTACGGAACCGATTACTACGGTTATCGAAAAAAGTTTGCTGTATTGGTTCCATCAACCAACACTGCAGTGGAAACCGAATATCATTTGATGAAACCGGAAGGCATCGTGCTGGCGACCCGCGCCTGTGTAATTCCCGCCATGTCGGTGACCAATGACGCGGAGTTTGTGCAGTTGGTTGAAGCCATCGGCGCCGCTACCGAGCAGGGCCTGCGCGATTGCCTGAGCTGCCGGCCCGATCACGTGATCTTCGGTTACTCGGCGGAGACGTTCTGGGACGGCAAGGGCCGCTCGGACCGGGAGTTCGCCAGGTACAACGCGATCGCCAATGAACATGGAGGTTGCAATATCACTTTTGGCGCCCAGGCGGTGCTGGACGCGCTGCAGTGTTATCCAAAAGCCAGACGGCTGGGCGTACTCACCCCGTACATGCCGGTGGGTGACCAGCAGGTGGTCAAGTTTCTGGGTGATATCGGCTATGAAGTCGTGCATATCAAGGGGCATTGTTCCCCCGGGCCGGTAGAAATTGCGCACGAGCCGTTCGCCAAAACCCGGCAGTTGATTGACCAGATTGATGCCGCCGAGGTCGATCTGCTGTTGCAGGCCGGCACCAATTTATACTTCGTTGAGCTGGCCGCACAATTGGAGGCGGAACTGGGTAAACCGGTGCTGGCGATCAACGCCTTGACCTTCTGGCACGCCCTGCGCAGCAACGGCATTCGGGATCGTATTCCGGGCTACGGTTCTCTGCTGGCCGAACATTAGCCGTAACGCACGCGTAGCCCATACGGTGCCGGCCGGCGGGGTATTCCGCCACCGGCCGGTTGTGGGTCGCAGATGTGCGACCCCTTCACGAAAAACAAACATGCGGCCGGTATTTTTGGCGGAACGGGTGAAAATGCAGGCTAACGCAATTCGACGGTAGCGAATCCTTTGGTCAGGTCATGCAAGTAGTCGGCCGACAGGATCAAGCCGCCGTCGCTGCGCCCGGCTTCAACTGCAGCGAACTGTGCGCTGATAAATGCCGTGCTGACGGCGTTCACCATCATCAAGGCGTGGGTCTGCGGTTCCGCCTCAGTATCGGTTCGGCAAATCAAATTGCCCAGGTAGTGATCGGCGCCTTCCACCACCAGGGCGTATTTACTGCCCGGCAATGAGGTCTCGAAAGACAGTTTGTGGATCCGCCAGTCCGGCCAGAACCGCGGTTCGGCGTCACGGGTGCCGGTGGTGATCAACATGGGTTTGCGGACTTGTTTCCAGCTCTGGTCAGTGATCTGGTCAAACATGGGCCCCGGCGGCGACAGCGCCACGGCAGCCAGAATTCGCGGGTCCTCGACATATTCCATGCGCTCCGTTTCCGGATTGAACGCGCCGGCGCCAATCAGTTGTTGCGCCGTGAAGGCGCCGAAGGAATGCCCCGCGGCGATGATTCTCTGCGGGTCCAGTGGACGGTCAATTCGCACAGCGATTGCCGCCAGTTGGTCGAGAACCAGTTTCAGGTCGGCGATACGAACTTCCATCAAGCCCAACTGGCCATAGCGTAGCGAAGCGAGGATGCCGTACAACAACCCCCCGCTGTCGGCGTGGTTGGCCGCCACTACCACCATGCCATGGCTTGCCCAGTGCCGCAGGACACGGTCGTATTCGGAATTGCCGGAGCCAAAGCCGTGTGAGAACACCACAAGCGGACAGCTTGGCGCGCACTCACTGTAGAAAATACGCAGCGGCACATCACGGCCGGTTTCCGGCTCCAGGGTGAACTGCTGCTCGCTGACCGGGTAGGGTCCCGCGGCCACGCCAACCAGTTCATCCAGCGTTTGTTGCGGCACGCTGGGGGTGATGACCGGCAGTGGTGGAGCCGGGTCACCGCAGGCCGTGAGCAAACCACACAGCAGCGAGACCGGAATTAGTCTCCGCAAGCCTTCGGTTATAGCGTGACACACGCTGGTTCGCGCCCCGCCAGGTTTGTGAGCATGGTGGATTCCATCACGTTGTGAACGAAGGCTTCCAGATCGTCCGATCGTGTGCTTCACGGGTAGCCATTCGGTATTGAGGTGATGTTTTGGCTGTTGTGAATGAAAACCTTCCTGATCTGGGCGTTTTTCCGCCACAGTGGCCCATCCATCACGTCTTTCCCGAACGGTAACGTTCACGGCAAACCTTCGAGAAACATGCGGAAATCCTCCACCGTGGCGTGCGGCTGCTCCAGCGGCAGAACATGCCCGGCATTGCGGTAGACCTTGCTGTGCAGCTCTGCCGCGGCGCCCAGCGCCTGGCTGAAGTCCCGCACCTGGCTTACCGGCAGTTGCGGATTTTCCGCGCCCCATTGAATCAGCACCGGGGCGGTAATGCGAGCGAGCACCGGGGCGTTATTGCGATATTTGAACTGACGCATGCGCTGCATTTCCGCACTGCGATTACCCTCCCGCCGCAGCATGGCGTGAAAACGTTCCGCGATTTTCCGGGTATCAAGCTCTTCGTTGACAATCATCCAGTCAATAAACCGCTGAAATACAAAACGCGGCAATATGCGCAGCACCCTGTCCGCCCACGCCGGGATTTCGCCCTCCCGGCCGGCCTTGGGTTGCCGCTGGATGCCACCGGAATTTATCAGCGTTAACGAAAGCGTTCGAGCCGGGTGAAGGGCGGCAAAATGAAATGCGATATTGCCGCCCAGGGAAGACCCCACGAGGTGCGCGGAGCCTATCTCCAGCGCATCCAGCAAACCGGCAAGCAGGCGCACATCCTCCGCCATGGAATAGTCATTGCCGGGATGCGGGCCGGTCAGGCCGTGTGAGCTCAGATCGTAGCGGATGACCGTGTAATCGGGCTCCAGGGCCTGCGCCCACGGGTCCCACATTCCCATGTCGAAATAGTGGGAGTGGATCAGAACAACGGCGGGCCCGGGTCCGCTTTGCCGGTAGTGAATCGGCACATCGTGAATAGCCGCTTGCCGCAGGTCCGGCGTGCCGTAGCGTTCGATCAGGGATGCAACAGGGAGTTCGGTGTAGGCCAGCAGGGCCCAGCACAAATACGCGAGTAGCGCCGAGCCGAGCGCCGCCAGCGGCCAGATCACCAATCGTTTGATCATCCGCCGTTGTCAGCAAGCCGCTCTTGCATGCCCAAAAGGCCGTTGTCGATTTCCTTGAAAACGCTCGCCACCGCTTCGCGTTGTTGAACCCGCCGCCACCAATCCCCGACGGCTTCAAGCTCATCCAGCCGCAAATTGGCGGAGAACAATTTTTCGAGCCAAATGCAGTAGTACACCATCGGCGCCAGTGCGCAGTCGGCAAGGTCCAGGGAAGCATGCGCACCCCAGGCATAGCGGTTCATCAATTGGTTTTGCAGCGTCAGGACATCCGTTACTTCCCGGACCTTGGCGGCGAGCGCGGCCTCATCGCCGCTGCGCTCAAATACCTCGGTGAACAACGGACTCAGTGCGGGCTGAATGTACACGTCGGCGAAGCGCAGAAACAGGTTCACCGTCGCCCGGCGAGCCGCGTCAACCGGCAGCATGGCCGGTTCGGGGCAGCTTTCTTCCAGGTAGCGCAGGATCACCGTGGATTCCGGAATAATCATCTCGCCGGTATCCAGGGCCGGCACCTTGCCGGTCGGGTTCAGCTCCTTGTAGCCGGGCTCACCGAAGCCCGGTGGCACGCTAATTTCAACCGGCAGGTCCTTGTGGTAAATCTGGATTCGCACCCTGGCCGCAAAGGGGGAATGTGGCATGCTGTACAGTTTCATCAGGTCTCCTCACGGCCAACACCGCAAAGTTGTTCATCGATATGCAAGACGCGCATCCGGAATGCCGGAAACGCAATAGGTCGTTCAATGCTTGAGCCCGCATCTGCGTTGGCGTTCCCCACGGTTCAATAGCGTACGCCGCTAAGCTGTTCGCTGATTTGCCAGACACGCTGCTGCGTTTCCGGGTCTGCGGCCAGCTTCGACACCGGTTTCTCCTTGCAGTGCTCGAAGTACTTTCCGCTGAGCTCCGCCGCTTCCTCAGCGCCGGCAAGGTAAATATGCGAGCGTGCTCCCTTTTCCGGGGTGTTCAGATTCAACAGGGTGCCGATGCCGAATACCAGTTTACTGCCCAGTTTGAATATGCCGGTCATCTGCCGGTGAATGCCGGTGTTGATAAAGTAGCCGGGGGAGATTGCATTGCAGGTGACCCCGCTGCCCTCAAGGCGCCGGCTCAGCGCAAACGCCATGCAAACGTTGTACAACTTGGCCCGGCTGTAGGCGCGAAAAGCCGCGCTGTTGGACACCGCCTTGCCTTGCCACAAGGACTCATTGTTGAAGTCGTCAAGGTCCAGTTCCGCCGTCGCCTTGTGCGCGTCGGAGGAAATGCACAGGATCCTGGCCGGCGCACTCTTCTTCAGCAAGTCCAGCAATAAACCGGTCAGCATGAAGTGGGCCAGGTGGCAGGTGGCCAGATGCATTTCAAAACCCTCTTCGCTGAGCCTGCGAACCGGGTCGGTAATTCCCGCATTGTTGATCAGTACATGCAGGGCCGGATGTTGCTGTTGGATGTGCGCGGCAAGCTCTCTGACCGCCTGTTGTGAGGACAAGTCGCAATACACAAATTCCGCGGCCTTGCGTTGACAGCGGTGGTTGATTTCATCGCGGGTTCGGGTTCCGGCTTCTCCCTCCCAGTCAACCAGAACAAGCTGTGCGCCCCGCTCCGCCAGGGCCAGCGCCGTGACTCGCCCCATGCCCCTGGCGCCGCCGGTAATCAGTACCGTTTTCCCCTTCATTGACCTATTGTTATATAAATAGGTCATAATGTGAAG
>JAPOQD010000097.1 GCA_026710905.1 Halieaceae bacterium | reverse complement strand
GTGACGAACACCGCAACCCCGAAGGTCTCGGCGCCGCGGAAACGGAGGCGGGCCAGTGCGTACGCCGCCAGAATGGCAATGGCCACCGAAATGGCCGTGGCGCTGATGGACACCTTCAGCGTGTTGAACATCCACTGGGCGTACGGCGTTTCCTCGAACAGGTAGCCGTAGTTGCCGAAGGTGAATCCGGCGCCGGTGATCCAGAACGGCACGGCTTCCAGGTCGTACAGTTCGTTGTCCGTCTTCAGCGAGGTGATCATCATGAAGTACAGCGGGAACAGGGAGAAAAACACGTAGGGCAGCAGCGGCAGGTATTTCGAGATAAACACCCCCAGCCACATGTCGCTTTTGCTGGCGAATGCCCTGCCCAACCGGCCCAGGGCGAGAATCAGGTACAGGGAACCGAGTATGGCAACAATGTTCGGCACCTGAACCGCTGCGCCGGCGCCGCGCCACGCAAATGCGCCGAGTAGCAAGCGTATCACCACGTACAGGGTCAGCAGCACGATGCTGCCCAGCCGCACGGAATCGCTGCGCCGCCACAGACCGTAGGATAGCAGCATGCCGATAGCCCCAAGTGTTACGACAAAGGGCTGGCCGGCTGCGATGCCAGCGATCACGTGCAGCAGCGCCAACGCCACTCCACCCAGATGTATCGATTGTGCCGAGAGCCACATGCCGAAGTTCCCTTGTTCCAGGTAAATTACGGTCCGCTACATTCCTGAACTTGCGAACGCAACCTGCCATTTCCAAATCAAGGCAGCGCATCCACATCATCGCGAAAGGTTGCAAATACCCGAGCACAGGCCCGCATCGTCTGAATGGGGGCCAAGGGCGGCGTACCCGCCGGTGCCAACGCATCTGGGTTCGGATCGCCGCGGTGCCGGAACGCGTGCACAAATCCCTAAAGCGTTAAGGAACCGGCCGCTTACGTCTGATACACCGTCGGCGTCCTTGCCGCCGATTATTCGAATCCCCTAGTCGTACGTTGTATCCCGGCGTATCAGTTTCAGCTGGAAGTAAACGATCACCAACATGAAAGGAAACAGGAACAACGAGATGGCCGCTCCGGAACCCAGTTGACCGCCTATCAGGCCGTAGGTATAGGACAGGGTGGAAAACAGATGCGTCATGTTTTCGGGCCCGCCCCGGGTCAGCACGAAGATAATGTTGAATTCGGCCAGCGTGAAAATGGTCGAGAACAGCACAACCACCGCCAATACCGGACGCAGCAGCGGCAGGGTGATGTGCCAGAACCGCCTCAGCGCGGCCGCGCCGTCTGTTTCGGCGGCTTCGTACAGCTCGTTGGGAATGGAGACCAGGCCGGCCAGCACCGTGATTGCGAAAAACGGCAGGCCCCGCCACGTGTTGACGATGATGACGGACAGCATGGCGAGATACGGGTTTGACAGCCAGGCGGGACCGCGTTCTGCGAGGCCCAGATGCACGAGAGACCAATTGATCACGCTGTAAAGGGAATCGAACATCCACCACCATCCCAGCGTGCTCAGGGCGGTCGGCACCACGAAGGGTAGCAGTAAGGCGCCGCGGATCAGTTTGTTGAAACGCAGGGTGCGGTTAAGCAGCAGCGCCAAAGTGAGGCCCAGGATGGCCTTCAGGGCCACCGAAGCGCTTGAGAACACAATGGAGTTCTGCAATGTCTGCAGGAAGATGCTGTCGCCAAACAATTCGATAAAATTGTCCAGTCCCAGGAACGTCAATTCGCCTTCCTGGAAACCCAGAAATTCGGCCCACACCCACTCGGTGTCGATCCACGCATTGCTGACGCTGTAGGCGAGCGCGATACAAAACGGCATCGCTACCAGCAAGGCAATCCAGGCGAACGCCGGCAGCACGAACGCAAAACCCGTGGCTGCGTCCGCGCCGCCCCAGTTCAACAGGCGTTGCCAGAATGTCAGGCGGGTTTCCTGTCTTTCCAGTGGGGTCGCTTCGGTCACCATCGTGAGTTCTTCTTCCTTCTGAACGAGAGTCCGTCATTTGGGAAAATGGGAGTCTCCCACTCTACGCCCCGAACCCTGACGTGACAAGCTCAATCAACGCCGGCCGATGGATATCCACATCCCTATGAAAGCCAGCGTTTACGTCGACGGTAGTGCTTGACGTCGCGGTAGTTCTTGCGCCCCCCCGCCTCGGACAGGCCCAGGTAAAATTCCTTGATGTCCTCGTTATTGCGCAACACCTCTGCGTCTTCATCGAGCACGATGCGGCCGCTTTCCATGATGTATCCGTGCTGGGCAATCGTTAACGCCATGGCCGCGTTTTGCTCTACCAACAGGACGGTCATGCCACGGTCGCGGTTGAGTCGTCGAACGATCTCGAAAATCTCCTCGACCAGCATGGGCGCCAGACCGAGGGAAGGCTCATCCAGCAGGAGCATTTGCGGGCTCGACATCAGCCCGCGGCCGATCGCCAGCATCTGCTGCTCACCCCCCGAAAGGTAACCGGCTTTGACACCGCGGCGCTCGGCCAGGCGCGGGAAGTACTCATAAACCAGGCTCTTGTCCCGCTCGATCTGGGCCTTGTCGCGTCGCGTGTGTGCTCCGGCGATGAGGTTTTCTTCCGTGGTGAGCAACTGAAAAGTCCGCCGCCCTTCCATCACCTGTGCGACCCCGTGCCGCACGACGTCCGCGGGCTCGAGGTTGTCGATGCGCACGCCGTCCAGGTCCACCGTTCCCGCAGTAACCTCGCCGCGTTCCGGCGCCAGGATTCCGGAAATGGTCTTAAGCGTCGTGCTCTTGCCAGCACCGTTAGAGCCCAGAAGCGCCACGATGCGCCCCGTTGGCACCTCCAGCGAAACGCCGCGCAGCACCAGAATGGTGCGGTCGTAAACGACCTCCACGTTATTCAGATTCAACATGGCCTGACAGGCCTCCCGCTGTGGGCGTCTTACTCTTGCAGTCCAGCCTTTCTCACCTCATCCATCACGATGTCCCGATAGCCCTGGAACCATTCAGTGTGCGGCACCAGAGCCTCGCCCTTGGTTTCATATATGCGAACCCAGCCGCCGCCCTCGTGATCCTTAGTCGTAACCGTAAGTGGGGGCAGGAAGCCGCCAAGGGTGAAATCGCTGATGAGTTCGTATCCCATCTTCACCTTCTC
>JAPOQD010000052.1 GCA_026710905.1 Halieaceae bacterium | reverse complement strand
TGCCTGATTGCCGGTGGCGGTTGTGAGAAATCCCACTCGCTATGCCCACCGGTTTACATCACCGGAAGATGGAATTCACCGTTGGGGGAAAGAGGGGTGAAAGTGCCGGTGGATTGCAATCTACTGTTGGAAACAACACCCGATGTGATTGCAGCCGAACCTGGGGTGGTGCCGCTGTACAAGCTTGGCCCCTTGAAGCACACAGCGCTGATCTAGGTCCAGAAAACCAAAACGAGAGGTAATAGGATGGGAATTTATGTGGTCACGGGATCGGCGAGCGGCATAGGTCGAGCGGTCAAAGAGCGCCTTGAGCTCGAGGGACATGAAGTCATTACAGTGGATTTGCAGAATGCTGAAATCGTTGCCGATTTGTCGGATGAGAGAGCCTGTGAGCGTGTGATTCATCAAATACAGGAAAAGGCTCCCGATGGATTGGACGGCTTTGTGCCGTGTGCTGGCCTAGGTCCGCATGTTAATGATCAGACATTGATTCCTCTGGTCAACTACTTTGCGGTAGTGCAGCTAGTAGAACAGTTACTGCCGTTAATTGAGAGAAAACTGGGCAGCATTGTTTTGATAAGCTCTCACTCCGCACAAATGCTAGAGAAATACAATGACGACTACGTTGATAGCTTGCTGTCAAACAATCGCACTAAAGCATTGTCTCTCTCTCCACAACTGGAGGCCTTTCAAGTTTATGCTGCAGGCAAACATGCATTGACCCGCTGGATGAGAATTATCAGTGCGAGTTACGCACGTGCTGGTATACGAATCAATGCTGTTGCCCCGGGTTTTACGCGAACAAATTTTACTAATTCGCCTGAGGCAATCGAGAAGTTTGGTGATGCCCTTCTCGAGATTGAAAAGTCTATACCCGCAGGTCGTCCCGGAGAGCCAGAAGATCAGGCAAACGCCGTCTGGTTTCTGTTAAGCGATCAAGCCCACTTTATAAACGGTGTATATCTAGTAGTGGATGGGGGCCATGACGCCGAATTTCGCCCCGACAAGTTCTAGTTGCTGTTCCTCGATCGGCGGTGGCTAACAGCGCAGTTATGGACTCTAATAAATCAGCTGGCGCAGAATAACAGGAGAATTGTAATTCATGCAGAATTTTGTTGTTGGGTCTGGTCGATGTGGTTCCACGCTGCTAACTTACCTGGTAAGCAATGGTTCCACTCGCTGCCAGGCACCCTCCGACGCTGCGCGAAACCTGGCAACAAACCCAGCATCTTTCGCAGCAATTTCGGTTTGCCAACTCTCGCGCCGGGTGAGTGACTCATACCAGGGTAATATTTTTGCATAAGGCGCCAGCATATTCTGCAAATCAAGCAACAGGCACCGTTTGATATAGGGTGCAATTACGATGTCGGCATAGGAGAAGCTATCTCCGGCAAGCCACCGAGTTTGTTCAAGTTGGGCTTGCATTATCTGGAACAGTTCATCAAAGGCCTTGAGCGCCTGGTAAAAATAGGGCGATTCAAAGCCCTGCTCCAGCATTTGTACACGCACCTCGAGGTTAACAGGATCCTTTATTGCCTCAAGATAGGCCGCTTTCTTCTCTGGCGTATCTAGCATTGCCAGGAGAGGCTCACGCATCCCGATGGTGAAAGTAATTGCGGCAGTGTGGGGTACATGTATGCCCATATCCACTCGCAATGCCCAACTGCGAGCGAGGGCACGTTCGGCGGGCTCGAGCGGAAATAACGGCCTGTCGGAAAAACAGTCCTCAAGATACTCGCAAATCACAGTCGACTGCGTGATAACCCGCTTCTCCCCGTCCACCTCGTGAACCAGTACAGGCACCTCCGCCTTCGGGTTTAGCGCAAGATAACTGGGCTGAAGATTGTCTCCCTGCTCTATGTCGACCCAGACAGCTTGAAACGGAATCTGTTTTTCGGCCAGCATCAGCCTGACCTTCTGGCAGCAGGGGGACTCTACGTGGTCGTATAGAGTGAGCACGGGATCGATCAGGACCGAATCAGTGGATACTTGAGCAATAACACATCGGTCTCAATACCATTTTCCCGGCAGAACGTTTCCTCGCCGGCGCTTAGCGGAAACTGCATTGTGGCAGCCATACGCTGTGCCGAACAAGCTATGCCACAGGCGACAACCAGCTCAATGATCTGGTGAGTGGAAAAATGATCGGTCAGCGGCTTGACGAACTGCGCCGGTGTCACGATAGGCGTTTGGGCAGAAAGCCAGGCTAAGCGCAAGGCTAATTTTTCTGCTGGATTGAACAGGTCCGAATCAGATTGATGGGTAGCCGCAACAAAGCAATGCTTGATGCGCTCAATGGCCCTGTCTTTATCCTCCGCCACATGGTGCGCCGACACTGCAGCCGAGGCCGCCAGTGCTGCATGCCCTTTAGCGATTGCCGATGTTCTTGCTACCAGATGCTTTAATTCAGCGGAAACCTGAACCTCGGCCATCAGGTCAGTGTACAAAGCCGTAAAAACAGGCCTTAGGGATTCTGGCCAATCGTTTAACCAGCCGGGAACATAACCCAGTGCTTGCAGGGCAATATTCTGCCAATCATTCGCTTTTTCTCTTCTCGCGGCTAGCGCATCTTCCAGGCTTAGCTCGGGCGCGGGAAGATCAAGGTTCACCAGATTGTCCGGGTTGCTCTCCAATGCGCCATGACGACCACCTTCAATACCAAGTTCTTCAACCGCGAGGGTTGCTAAATCCCCTTCAATATCGACATTGAGCAGATCATTAAACACATTCAGGATGCCCATTATGTGACCACCCAGGGCAGCAGCCTCGATAGCTTGCTGCGGGTCCTGCGCAGCAGCGTTTGCCAGTTCAGTAATTTTACTGATCTGATCATCCGTCACCTTGTTCAGAGTAGCCTGCTCGACCAGCTCAGCCAGCGCCACGTCAAGCGCACTGTACGGGTTATCAGGCCCTGGATTCCCCTCTCGAGCAGCCCGTAACGCTTTGATCGCTTTAGGCTGGCCGTCGGTACCCAATGCCCCTGTTGTCGCCGCATGCACTGTGCAATACGTGCAGCCCTGCGTATGTGAAGCGGTATAGGTAAAGCTGGCAAGCGCCATAGGTCCAAGTTGTTCCATGACCAGCATAAAAGTCGGGAAAACATTGGATAAAGCGCAGGATTTGTAGGCGTCTGGCCAAACGGCCATGTAGTCGTAAGTAACGGCACTAAACCCAAAGACTGGCTTGTAAAAATTAAGAATAAGCACGTTTTCCGCATCATCAAGCATCTCGGTTGGGTCGGCTTTGTCCAGTACGTTCGCGAGCGTAAAATCCTCCGCACCTGCAACCCACTGCTCTTCAAGCGTCGAATCCAGGGAAATCTCGCCATCGGCATTGGCAAGCAACGATTTGAGTAACCCTGACTTTTGTAAGGCTTCTAGATCTTCCGCACCGTTGATATGCTGGTTGCCAATAAATATCTGGGGCAGATTCATACTGCCACTATAGTAACTACTGGCTGCAACCATTGCGGGCGATTGTTCTACATCGTGTTCGATATAGTCCAGGCCCTCTTGCTGCAATAGATGCTTGGCACGGGTACAAAAGTTACAGTTGGATTTGCTGAAAATGTGTATTGCCGGCTTCGCGGACATAATTTCTCACCTTCTCACGATAACGTACAGCCTCTTCCTGACTGCTCGTCGGAAATATTACCGCGCGACTGGTCGGTTTGCCAATATGAAAGTCACAGCAAGGGTAACCCAGAGGGCTGCTTCTGGTGAAATTCTGTTAACGCCCACCGCTGGAGCTGGAACTTGAACCGAGAAGCCAGATGGACAGGGCCGCCGACAAGGACCCCAGCGAAATCAGCATCGCTACTTGCGCCAGTGGTATGTTGGCCTGAAGCAAGTATCCAGCAATCACCGGGCCGGCGACAGCGCCACCGCGACCTATTGCCAGAACAACACCAGTACCCCCCGCCCTGATTTCCGTTGGGAAGTACGAAGCGATCAATGGATACTGTCCGATAGCAGCGGCGTAAGTGAAAAAGCCAGCGATAACCGAGGCGATAGTCAGTAGAGTGAGATCGGCGCTCAGCCGGCCAAAGATGACAACAAATACCGCTGCGGCAACCATCATCGTGATGACCAGTCGCCGCGGGTCAAAAAACCGCGCGATAACTGCCATTGAGAGTCCGCCCGCCAAGGTGCCGAAACTCGCCCACACAAGAACGGTTGCACCTTCTGAGGCCGTAAAGCCCGAATCAACCACCAGTTTTGGTATCCATTTCATCACGAAGTAATACGTTGAAATGTGTGCCAGAAAGGCGAACGAAAGAAGAGCAGTTATTCTTCGATATTTTGTACTGAAAAGTAGTGCAAATCCGGCCTTACTCCCCTGTGCTACTTTGTCAGGCAGTACGAAATTGGGTTCGTGCCCATATCTGACCAGAATCTTTCGGATCTTTTCTTGCGCACCATCGGGCTGCTTCTGCTCCAGGAAGGAGACCGATTCATAGAGAAAGGGATAAGCCAGTGGAAACACCAGGACTGTCCCCGTTGCACCGAAGTAAAACAACGATCGCCAGTCGAAGTGCCTGAGTAATTCTGCTGAGATCATACCGCCGGCAATAGCTCCCGCGCCGTAGCCAGCCGTCATCAGCAGGATAAATGTGCTGCGATTGCGCCCGTTGGACACTTCCGCAACGACGGCATTCAAGGCAGCCATAACAGCGCCAATGCCAATTCCGGTCACCACACGGGACAGTGAGAGAACATAAACATTGGGCGAAATGGCGGTGGCAAACATTCCGGCCGAAATCAACAGAATGCTGGAGAGAATAACAGGACGGCGACCGATCCGGTCGGCCAGGTTGCCAATAAACGCCGCCCCGAATGCTATGCCGATGAGCTCCATCGTCATAACCCAGCCGAGCAGGCTCTGGGAGAGTTGCCACTGCGCTGCTATCCCCGGCGCAGCCAGCGCGATGGCGAGGATATCGAAGCCGTCGAAGGCGGCCAGGACAATGCAGATCAAAATCGCAAGGTACTGCCCGCCACCCATTGGGCCTTCATCCAATATGCTTGATGCGGTCTGACTCAAAGTCACAGTGGCCCTAAATTGTTATTGCTTGATAGATCGCATATCAACTCTACAGGGACTGGTGCCCGGTGGCCAGTCCCGCAAGCGCTGCGGGATCCTCCGGAGGGGAATGTCCGCGCCACACAATGTGTAAGTCGGGCCGCAGCAACAGGGCTGATGCCTCGAAGCTATCTCGGATCTGCGGTTCGTCGAGCCGGACCACCTCAAGCGGCGCGCCGCGCTCGCGAAACGCCTGCTCGAGCGGCCCCACTCCGAAGTCACCGCAGAGATCGAGCAGCGTGTAGTCCATACCCAAAAGATCCTGCAGCGCGCGCCCGTCCTGGAGCCACATGTGCGGGATACGTACGCCGGGGCGGGCATGGGGTGTGTAGCTTGAGATCTCCCAGGCCGGGGTGTCGCCCGGTTCGGTCGCGATCAGCGGTGAGCCCGCATAGGTGTAACCGAGTTCGACGCCGATCATACCGTGCATGCGTGCGTGGTTGTCCCTGGCTGCTTCCGTTATTTCTGCACGCAGCACTTCGCCCTCGGGCGTGTCGTCCCGCACATGAGGTTTGACCAAATTTTTCCACTCGGGGACACCCGCAGCTGCCCAGCCAGACGCCTCGCGGTTTCGCTCGGCGACCGGGCGCCGCTCAATCTCGTAGGCATCGAGGAGAGCCGGGCCGCCCCAGCCGTGTAGTGTGCCCGCGAGCTTCCACGACAGGTCGAGCGCATCTCCCACCCCAGAGTTCATCCCCAGACCACCGGTCGGGATGAGGAGGTGGATGGCGTCGCCCGCCAGGAACACGTTTTGTTCCCGGTAGCGCTCAGCGATCAGCAGGTTTTGCTGCCACGGGAGCACGTGCTTGATTTCGAAGGAGAACGGAAAACCCATCAGATCGCGAATCAGGGGGGCGAAGTCGGTTTCTGGAGGTAGTAACGCGTGCAGCGAGAACTCACGCCGATTTCCCTGCACTACCATCGCCAGCGCTCGCTCGTCGGCGAAGGCGTAGTGACGCCCCTTGCTAATCGGGATCTTCTCGAACAAATCGTCCGAGTGAAAGATGACCTGGGTGAGCTTCCCCAGCCCCCCCTGCCCTTCGAGCGCGATGTCGAGTTGCTTGCGAACGGTGCTCGAGCCGCCATCGGCGCCGACCAGGTAGCGCGCAGTGTGCACCCCCTCGGAGCCGTCCTTCGACCGCGTCTTGACCTGCACCTGTGTGTCGGTCTGATTGAACGATAATAACTCGCAGGCATAGCGAATATTCACATTTGGGGTGTCAAACGCGATCTCGAGCAGGAGTGGCTCGAGGTCATTTTGCGCCACTAGCTGATAGGGCTCGAGCGGGAGCGAGCCGTCCGTGGATTCCGCGATACGCTTTCTGTATTCGGCTACTGAGGGGTACTCGAGCGTCAGCAGTGGCTGATCGCAAAGCCGCGTCACGATGAACACGTCCATGGGAATCTCGGGCGGAAACCCGAGCGCACGCACCCGGTCCACAAAGCCGAGTCGTCGGAAGATCTCCATCGTCCGCGCGTTCGAGCGGTCCATCTTCGGGTACGGCTTGGTCGTGGGATCGCGTTCCAGCAACAGCACACGCACTCCGCGCCGGCCCAGGTCAATGGAAAGAACCAGACCAACGGGACCCGCTCCCCCCACTATGACGTCATAGTCATTACGTTTGTTGGAGTGATTCATTTTTCGTCCCTCCTCAAGAACCCGAACGGTAGCATACCGAGTAATCGGATGGTATTTTAGCAGCCACCAAAATTGAGAACCCCCACTTAATGGAGAAAAAGAATCATGTCGCTAAAAATTCAAGAAATTCTGTTGTGGTGGTCCATGGTGTTTGGGATCATTTTTATTCTCACCTGGGCCTTTGTGATTGGAATGATCCCCCTACCTCCCGCCACCTGGACCTCAACCGAAGTGGCGGCCTTTTACACTGAGAACCAGACAAGAATACGCTGGGGCGCCGCCATCTGCTCCTGGACTGCCGGCTTTTGGATTCCGTTCACTGTAGTCATCGGAGCGCAAATTGCGCGACTTGAAGAAGGCTTCCCGACACTAGCCATAATGCAAATAGTGGCAGGCTGCATTCAGGCATTGACGCTGGTGATACCACCGGTCATATGGGGTGTCTGCGCATTCACACCAGACCGTGCACCTGACGTTACCAACGCATTCCACCAATTTGCCAACCTGTTCCTTGTTTGTACCGCCCAGATGTATATTTTCCAGTGGGCCTCATGGATATTGATCACTTTTACAGGCAAATCTGATCCACTTTCACCCTTTAACCGTTGGTTTGGCTACTTCCTTATTTGGACAGTTGTTATGTATGAATGCGCAGCCATTGGATTTACTACGAGAGAAGGGCTATTTGCGTGGGATGGATTGATCGTTTTTTACATCCCCTTTGGACTTTTGTTTGTGACGTGGGTGATTCTCTACATAAAACTATTCAAATCGATCCGGCTACAGCGCAACGAAGAAGTGCTTCAAGCCGTAGCTGCTTAGACAAGTTGGAACCTATCGAGCTATGGCACATTGGTTTTCCGGTGAATACAGATCGAGCAATCCAGACGTTTGCATGGACCCCAATTCAGAAACTTCTGAAGCGAAAAAGCAAGCCAAACGCATACCAGGAGAGGCGGAATTCTGGCTCTTCATCATGGGCGATCTCCTTGTTTTTACGGTACTTTTTCTCTTCTACGTATTTCAGCGCAAAAACAACCTGGCGCAGTTTCAAGTTGATCAGGCGCTCTTAAGTCAGAATATTGGGCTATTAAATACGCTCATTTTATTGACCAGTAGTCTACTGGTGGCGATTGGTGTTCAGCGGCTTCGCCTACAACGCCAGAACGTTTCACGTTTTCTGATTGGAGGCATATTCTTTGGTATCTTCTTTGTTGTCGTAAAGGCGCTTGAATACCGGGAGAAATTGGTCTCCGGGATTGACCTCTCAGGCGAATACAGTTTCTTTATGCTGTATTTTGCCATGACGGGTATACACCTCGCTCATGTGATTTTGGGTATTCTAGTGCTATTAATCGCACTGAACCTCTCCAGAAAAGAGCAGCCAATTCGGTATCTGAAATTCGTCGAATGTTCAGCGATTTTTTGGCATATGGTAGATTTACTTTGGCTGGTGATATTTGCGCTTTTGTATGTAATACGGTGACCTCAGGATGTACAAAGAAGAAAAATACCTCGCGATAATCTGGTTAGTTCTGATTGGGGTTTCTCTCTTGTCCTGGAAAGCAGGCGCCTCAAGCGTAAGTGCGGCACCCCTATGGCTCGTGGTGCCGATCCTGCTATTGACCTTTACCAAGGTACGCTTTGTGGTGCTCGACTTTATGGAAGTTCGCCATGCACCCATCCAGTTACGGCTTATACTCGAAGCCTGGCTGGCCCTAACTTGTTTAGCCCTGGTACTTGGGTATAGTCTTGATCTCTGCCTTCCAACTACAGGTAACGCATTTGACTGACCGAGTGCTCACACGGTAAAGTGGCCCTGAAGAACATCAATTGCCGGCACTCGTCAGTGGGCGATGGCGCCTCCAAAAAAGCACCTCCCACTGATGGCCAAAACAAGGTCGGACTGTTAACTTAACAAATAAACAATCAGGAGAAACACCCATGAATTTTCCCGCTCCAGGCCCTACCGGCCAGAGGATCTTGTTATGGATTGGCGTTGTTCTAATTACCATTTATGGCGCAGCAGGATTATTTCTGCTGGAGCTCTGGCCCTCCCCAGGCCCCCTGTTAAGTGACGAGGAACTCCTGGAACATTTCGGTCACGCAAACACCAAATTCCTCTTTGGCGTCGTGCTGATGTTATTGTCAGCCGGTTTTTTTGTCTCGATGGGCCTCACAATTTCAATTCAGATAGCACGTCTCGAAAAGGGTTTTCCCTATCTGGCAATCATCGCATATATCTCGGCTGTTACTGGCTCATGGGTATTCCAGGGCGCGCCAGTGTTTTTTGGCGCTGCCGCTTTTCGCGTTGATCGATCGCCTGAGCTCGTAAGATTACTCCATGATCTATCCTGGCTATGGTATTTTACACCGGGCGCGTTTTTCATGTTTCAGGCATTCTGTATTACGCTGATTGCATTTATTGGAAAGCAGGATGATCCAACTACGGCCTTTCCACGCTGGTTTGGCTGGTTTTCACTAATCGTTGCTATCGAAGCAGTATTCCCTCCCGCGTTTATTCCAATGTTCAAGACTGGCCCAATTGCCTGGGATGGGTTCGTGGCTTATTACCTGGCGTTAGTCTCCTTCGGGATTTGGTGCGCGGTAATGATATACCTGTGTTTTCGTGCGATTCGTCTTCAGGAACAAGCTGCGGCACAAGCGGCGAGTGTTTAAAACACTGTGCACCGATAACTGGAAGTGAGTCCTGCTATTGAAGACAAAGATCTAACCGCAGGTAAGGTGGCGACGCGCGTACCTGGTGAAACAGGCGTATGGGTGCTGGTCCTTGGCGACTTAAGCCTGTTTACCGCGTTCTTTGTGAACTACTTGAATGACCGGGGCCATAATTACACGGAATTTGTTGCCGCCCAGGCGAAGGTTAATCAAGTTTACGGGCTGGTAAACACAATTATTCTGTTATGCAGTAGCTGGCTAGTCATTGCTGCTGTCCAGAGCGCGAGAAGCGAGCGGGTTAAAAGAGCCTCAAATCTTTTATTCGGCGCCGCGGCTTTAGGAGTTGTTTTCCTTGTTTTAAAAATACTGGAGTACAGCGAGAAAATTACTGTCGGCATCGTGCCGAATACCAACCTGTTTTATAACCATTACTTTTTCCTGACCGGCCTGCATTTTGTCCATGTTGTTTTGGGTGTAGCCCTCCTTTTACTCATGTCACAGTACGGCCGTTTTAATGCGCCGGTTGAATCAAAACTGAGAAACCTGGAGAGCGGCGCATCTTTCTGGCATCTGGTCGACTTGTTGTGGATTGCGCTTTTCGCGCTTCTCTATCTGCTACCGTGACTGATAACAATACACCGCTCGTTCGCTGCACCATTGTGTGTTTGCTGTTAGTGCTTGCCACCCTGCTTTCCTGGCAATTGGGGCACAGCGAACTATTCACTAACGTGAACTATACGATTGCAGTCATTTTATTAATCGCAATTATTAAAATCCGCTATGTAATTCTGGACTTTATGGAAGTGCGTCACGCGCCTGCTCCACTGAGGATCACGGTTGAGCTGTGGTGCGTTACCGCATTTTCGCTGATGTGTGCGGTTGCAACAGGAATATTGTCCTTTTAAGGCTTTTGAGTGATTGTTCAATTATCAAAAGTAATCCCTCCACCAATCCTCCCTCCACCAATCCTCTTGACATACCGAGTGCTCATACGGTACTATTGCCCTGAAGACTATAAATTGCTGACACTCGTCAATGAACTGGTGGGAGCGCGGTGAGCAACGGTGCCTCCTTAATAATTCAATCGCACCCCGAGGATCACAAAGCCAATGCACTATTCTAAATTCGATCACGCAAAAAGATACCTCGCAATAGCTGTTTGCACTGCCACTTTGTGGGCGGCTGAAGTGTCAGCCCAACTGGAAGAGGTCATCGTAACCGCACAGAAACGAGAGCAAAGCCTGCAGGATGTGCCGATTTCGGTACAGGTAGTCTCCGGTGAGGATATGGCGGCGCGCAAACTCAACGAGGTGCAAGCTCTCACCAAAGTGAGCCCTGGGTTTACCTTTGGGGATGGTACGAGTGCCGGCGACCGCACCCTGATTGTTCGCGGTGTAGGCACCCAGACATTCAGCCGAGGGGTGGAGCAGTCGGTGAGTCTCGTCCTCGATGGCGCAGTAGCTACAAGTGTAGGCGCCTCCCTGCTCGACTTGAACGACATCGCCCGGATAGAAATACTGCGTGGCCCTCAGGGCATGCTGTTCGGCAAAAACGCTTCTGCCGGGGTGCTCAACGTTGTCACCAACGGCCCTACCGATGAATTTGAAGCAATATTGGGTGCGAGCTACGCCGATGGAGACGAAATCAAACTCAACGCGATAATCTCAGGACCACTTACCGACCGTGTATCCGGGCGGCTCAGCTATCACAGCAGCGAACACGATCCTATCCTGGGAAACAATTATCCCGGTGGACCGGATTACGATGACCGCGACGAGTGGGGCCTGCGCGGAAAACTCCATTTTGACCTGACTGATAAACTCGACCTCCTCGTCACTGCAAACCACATAGAAAGCGATGTGATTTGCTGCAACCAGACGGCGAGGGAATTTGTGCCTGGCGCATTAGGCGAGAGTCTCGGCGTACCCTCTGGCAAGGAAGAGGACACCCTTCTGGAGAACGATCCCTCTCTGGGAGAGGTCGAGCTGGACAACATCATTGCCGAGTTTACATATGACTGGAACGATTACACTCTGACTTCAATTACCACCTACAGTGAGAGCGACGAGATGCAAGGATACCGCGGGTTCAACTTGCCCGTCACAGCTATTGTAGGGAACATTAGCGATCAGGCTGTTGAGCAGTTTACCCAGGAATTTCGACTGCTTTCTCCAGGGGGAGAGACTTTCGATTGGCTGGTCGGGGTCTACTATTTCAACAAAGAGCTTGAACGTGAAACTGTCCAGGCACTTGACCCTTTCGCAATCGGACTACTCCCCTTTCCAGGATTTGTGGCTGCGGTGACAAACGACTCTGATGTGGAGTGGGAGAGCTTTGCTGTGTTTGGCCAGGGCACCTGGCACATCAACGAGCGGGCGCGACTGACAGCGGGATTACGTGTCAACTACGATGATCTTGAGACGGCAACTGTGGTCGGCGTTCCCGTAGAATTATTCCCCGATGCCGCGGTGGTTGTCCCGATCCCCGGCAGAGTTCCAGGGGAGGCCAGCGATTCCAGCGACAACACCGCTGTCTCGGGCCGGCTGATCTTTGAATACGACCTGAACGACGATATCATGCTGTACCTCAGTGCAGCCCAGGGCTATAAGGGCGAGGGCGCCAATACCCAGGATACCGTCATCACTGCCGATGAGGTGATTGTCGCTGAGGAAATAGCGACAAACTTCGAGCTTGGTATGCGCTCCACATGGGCAAACGGCAAGGTGATATTTAATGCGACCTTGTTCCACTCAACCTTCGAGGATTTTCAGGCCACCATCACTGAACTCGGTGTTGTCCCCAACTTCTTCCTGGCCAATGCTGAGGAAATGGAAACCCAGGGCCTGGAAACAGAACTTTCCTGGCAGGCCACTGATAACCTGTTCCTCAGCGCAGCACTGGCCTACGTTGACGCAGAGTACACCGACTTCGAGGGCGCCCCATGCTATCCAACTCAAAGTGAAGCCGAAGGCTGTATACGCGGGGCACAGGACCTGTCCGGCGAGGATGCTCCCAACTCGCCGGAATGGTCCTATAACGTATCGCTGCGCTACAACCAGCCGCTGGCATCCATGCCATTTGACGGTTTCATTAACGCAGACTGGTACTGGCAGGACGAAGTACAGTACTTTGCCGTCAACGATCCCAAGACAGTAGGTGACGCTTACGGCGTGGCTGATGCCTCAATCGGCATCACTGCCGACGACGGCAGCTATACGATCAGTATCTTCGCCAAAAACCTGTTCGACGAATTTCATGTCACGCAGTTGGATAGCCGGCAAATCGACATTTCCGGAGCGCGGGTCTCCAATCGCCTGGGCTACGGCTACGAGCGCCGGGTGGGTATTTCTGCCGAGATACGCTTCTAAGCTCTTTCAGACCCTGCCCCTCAAGCTTCATTAGAGTCTTGCCAAGACTGTGGTGGTGCACCGAGGGGCTTTTTGTCTAGATATGAAATGAAAGCACTAAAGCTAGGTTTCCTAGTGGCCCTGCTCACTACAGGTCTTCTTTTTGCCGCTGGTAGTGGATTTTTTGGCCGAAGCCAGGAAGTTGGCACGCCCTCGGTCATTCCCGTTGATCCCAAGGTAGTATCGCAGCAGCGCGCCCGACAGATGGCTGCAGTGCCGCCGGACGCCAGCACTGAGATTCTTTTCGGGGATTTCCACGTTCACACCACCTTCTCCGCCGATGGCCTTATCTTTAATCTGCCGTTGTTGGGTGGCCAAGGTTCTCACCCACCTGCCGATGCTTGTGACTTCGCGCGCTACTGTTCCGCGCTGGATTTCTGGTCGATCAATGATCACGCGGAGGACCTCACTCCCAAGCGCTGGCAGGAAACCGTCGAAACTGTTCGTGCATGCAACGCGGTAAACGCCGACCCGCATAACCCTGATACTGTGGCCTTCCTTGGTTGGGAATGGACGCAGATGGGCGATCGCCCTGAGAACCACTACGGCCACCGCAATGTTATTCTTGCGGGACTGGCGGATGACGAGATACCGCTCCGTCCCGTGGCCGCGAAGCCTCCTCCGACGGTCACCGCGGGACATGTGGATCTGCCGGCAGCAATCAGGATTCTTAACTTCCTGGTGGGGTTCAATCGCGATGCTCTGAGTGTTGGAAAGTACTTCAGAGAAACAGCGGATGCCTACAGCAAGGCCTGTCCACAAGGGGTACCGGTGCGCGACATGCCAGAAGGTTGCATGGATTTCGCCGCCACGCCGCGAGAGCTTTTCGACAGGCTGGACGATTGGGGGGTCGATTCCATCGTCATTCCCCATGGTACAACCTGGGGCCTTTACACTCCCCCAGGTTCAACCTGGTCGAAGCAATTAAACTCCAAAGGGCACGACCCACAACGGCAATTCCTGGTGGAGAGCTTTTCCGGTCACGGTAACGGCGAAGTCTATCGCCCCTGGCGAGCCGTGGTGACAACGGACTCAGGCGCACTCGAGTGCCCTCCTCCAGGTCCTGACTATCTGCCCTCCTGCTGGCGCGCAGGGGAAATCATCCGCGAGCGATGCCTGGCCATCGGCGAAACCGCTACGGAATGCGATAGTCGAGCGAAGTTGACACGGGCGCTATACATTGAGCGGGGCAACACAGGTTATCTTACAGTTCCCGGAGCCAGCGTAGAAGACTGGCTCGATTCGGGGCAGTGCCGGGACTGTACCCTGCCGTCATTCAATTATCGCCCTGGCGGCTCCCTGCAGTACATGCTGGCACTCGGAAATTTTGATCACCCGGGCCCTCCGCAGCGCTTTCGTTTCGGCGTGATCGGCTCCAGTGACAACCATCGAGCCAGGCCAGGCACAGGTTACAAGGAGCAAAATCGTCGTCAGATGTCCGATGGTAACGGTTTTATCAAGGGCTGGTTCAACCGGGTGAGTACCAAGCCGGGCCCTGCGGCGCCAGATCCCGTGGACATCAATGCACTTGGTGCATTAGGCCGGCTTGAGGCGGACCGGGTGAATTCCTTCCTCGCCACAGGCGGCCTGGTGGCAGTTCATTCCAACGGCCGTACCCGCGACGCTATCTGGAATTCAGTGAAACGCAAGCAGGTCTATGGCACCAGTGGTGATCGTATCCTGCTCTGGTTCGATGCTGTATCCGGCGGCAAGACTCTCCCCATGGGCTCGGAGCAGGCCACAAGAACATCCCCAGAGTTTCAGGTGAAAGCTGTTGGCGCCTGGGAGCAGAAACCCGGGTGTCCAGATCACAGTCGTGCCGGACTGGGTCCGGAGCGGCTGCAAGCACTCTGTCTCAACGAGTGCTACAACCCCTCGGATACGCGCAAACTGATTGAACGCCTGGAAATTGTCAAGATCTCACCCCAGGCCAACACTGAGGAAGACATCGGCAAATTGATCGAAGACCCCTGGCTGGTGCATGAGTGCCCACCGGAACAGTCAGGCTGCAGCTTCAGCTTCACCGACCCCGAGTACGGGCAGCAGGGGCGCGATGCCGTCTATTATGTGCGCGCGGTCCAGCAGGCCTCCCCCGCCATCAATGGAGACAACCTGCGTTGTGAATTCGACGAACAGGGCAATTGTATTGCAGTTAACCCGTGTCATGGTAACGAAGCGCTTACCGATTACGAAGACGACTGCCTGGCCCCAGTCAATGAGCTGGCCTGGTCTTCCCCGATTTTCGTTGACTACCCCCGTTTCTAGCGCTGCCGTATAACAAGGCCACTTTAACCGGACACTAGTGGCGGTATTCATTAACTATACTCTCGTGCGTTTAATCCCGATACTCCCGGCATAGCCGGGAGTAATCCAGTGGGGGCGGCAAAAGCGGTACGTTCTCTACTTTGCCAAATCCAAGCCGTCTTCATACACGCCTCGCAGGTCTTTTACCCGGACTGGGATCAGGCTACCGGCATCGAATGGCCACCATCGACGGTAACTGTCGTGCCGGTCATGTAGGCAGATGCATCGGAGGCAAGCAGCAGTATCGGACCACTTAAATCCTCATGACGCCCTAACCGCCTCTGTGGGATCCGCTTCAACATGGCTTTGCCTAACTCAGTGGCAATGAAATCGTCGGCCAAATCGGTAGAGAAATAGCCGGGTGCGATTGAGTTCACCCGCACCCCATATTTCGCCCATTCGAGTGCCATGTTCCGCGTCAGATGCAAGAGCGCAGCTTTTGACGCTGAATAGGGGCCCGTCCCCTTTTGCGCCGCCAAGCCCAAAATGGATGCAATATTGATAATACTGCCGCCGACTCCCGCTTCAGCCATCTGTGCTACAGCCTCTTTTGCGACCAGCCATGAACCTTTTAAATTGGTAGCCAGAATCCCATCCCACTCTTCTTCTGTCATGTCGAGCAACATAGGCTCAGAATGAACGCCGGCATTGTTAACAACAACGCTGATGACTCCAGCACGACCGCCCGCCGCTATAGCTTCTTTAACACTATCGACCTTCGTTACGTCCATTTGATAGTACTCTGCGATGCCACCACTGTTATTGATCTCTTCAGCGCACTGCTGGATCTTCTCCACTCTACGGGCGCATAGGACAACGCGAGCACCCGCCTTGGCCATCACCCTGGCAAAATGCCTCCCCAGACCCGTACCACCACCTGTTACCAAAACTCCCCTTCCTGTTAAGTCAAACAAGTGTCCCTCCACTTCCATTCCATCTACTCCTATTCGACCTCGGGTACCCGCACTACAAGACCATCAAGCTCAGGTGTCACTTCAATTTGACACGACAGCCGGCTGGTCGCACCCGGGTTATCAGCAAATTGCAGCATGGCAAGCTCGTCCTGGGCCGGTTCAGGAAGACGCTCATACCAGGCCTCGTCGACGTGTACATGACATGTGGCACAGGCCATGGCGCCCCCACATTCAGCCGCAATGCCCGGAACACCTTCCCCCGTAGCGACCTGCATCAGGTTGATGCCCGGCGCTGCTTCGATGTGATGCTCTTCGTCATCGGTCGTCAGAAAACTGATCTTAATCATTTGTAGGGTGCCCAATTACCCGGGTTAACGATTACGAAGACGAAACCGCAATAGTTTGTAGATTATTCATTGGCACTGGACCTCAATTCGTCAGTTAGCGCAGCTGTAAAAACGTAGCGCGATAGTACTTATCTGATCGGAATGATTTATACCGCGCGACTAGTCGGTTTGTCTACTAAAACAATTGGCTTATACTAGCAAGTTTCTATACAGAACCATCCAATCGAGACATATGGGTACACAGGTAAAGCCACCTTTACCACTGGAAACCCCAGTGACGGAGTTCTTTTGGGAGGGAGCTCGACGAGGTCAGTTACTTATTCTGCGTTGTCAAAGCTGTGGCCATTACATCCACTATCCAGAACCAATCTGCTCGCAATGCTTGTCAGAGGACCTGACACCAAATCAGGTGTCAGGGAATGCAATACTCTACAGTTACACAATTTCAGAAAGGGCTTGGCATCCATTTTGGGTTGACAAATTACCTTATGCGCTCGCCAGCGTGGAATTGCCTGAGCAAAAAGGTTTGAGAATGGCGACCAATATCGTTGATTGTCCACTGGATGAATTGGTCGTGGGCATGGAGCTCAGGGTAGTGTTTCGCGAAGTTCACGAAGGGCTGACATTGCCTCTGTTTACGCGGCAGGAACTCCAGGGAGCCTCTGAATAAGTATGCAATACCTCTGGCTTACAAGCGAATCCGTGATTGAGACGCCAGTTCGAAGGCATGCTGGTTGCACGTCGAGAACTGGCAACGAAGAGCACGGTTTCGCTTGTAAGCCCCGCAGGGCGCGACCTGTAGCGCGCATCTGCTTCGTTGTTAGCCTCGTCGGTGACAACCAGCATCGACCTTCGACTAACGCCTCGCACCTGCACGCTACAGGTCACGCAGAGGTATTGCATACTTATTCAGAGGCTCCCTAATGGCGGGGATACCGAGAGTGGCAGCCGTTGGAGTGGGGTACTCTACTACCGGACGGGGAACCAAACTAAAAGCAAAACAACTAACAAACCAAGCCGGGAAGGCCGCAATGGGTGATGCGGGAATGTCCCACATCA
>JAPOQD010000084.1 GCA_026710905.1 Halieaceae bacterium | reverse complement strand
GCGCCGCCAGGTCGCGCATGATCTCTTCCGAACCGCCGCCGATGGCATTCACCCGCACTTCCCGATAAATACGTTCCACCCTGCCACCACGCATGTAGCCGATTCCACCGAGAATCTGCATGGCTTCGCGTGCGCAAAATTCCATGGTTTCGCTGGCCTGCACCTTGAGCATGGCGATATCTCCCGGGTTGGGATGCCCCGCTTCCACCATTTCATAACAGACCCGCAGGTAAGCCTGGGTCGCGTTCAGACGCTGTTTCATCTGCGCGATCTTGTGGCGAATCACCTGATGGTCAGCCAATCTTTTGCCGAAAGTATACCGCTCGGCAGCCCATGAAGCGGCCTCTTCCAGGCAGACCCGGCCCAGCGCCTCCATGGCCGCGGACATAGACAGACGTTCGTTGTTGAAGTTGGTCATGATGACCTTGAATCCCTGGTTTTCCGCCCCGATCAAGTTTTCCGCCGGCACCCGTACATTATCAAAATAGAGGGTGGCGGTATCCGAAGCCCACCAACCCTGTTTTCGGTCCAGTCCGGTGCGGGAGAAACCCGGCGCATCGGTGGGAATCAGCAGGGTGGAAATACCTGCGGCGCCCACCCCCCCGGTACGCACCGCGGTAGTGACCCAATTGGCGCGCATACCGCCGGTGATGAAGGTTTTTGATCCATTGACCACATAATGATCCCCATCACGCCGCGCAGTGGTCGCCAGATTCGCCACATCCGAGCCACCGCCGGGTTCAGTAATTCCCAGGCAAATATGTTTCCTTCCAGCCAGCACTGGTGGCGCCACGAGCTGTTTCATGGCGGCGCTGGCCCAGTTAATTACCGGCGGCAGGCCGATGCCATGCACCATGAGGCTGGCGGAAATGCCGCCGGCGCCAATGCGGGCCAGCTCCTCATTGGCAATCCAGCCATGCCAGGAATCGATACCTTCCTCGACGCCACCGTACTGCTCGGGATAACCCATGCCCAGCAAACCGACCGCAGCCGCCTTGGGCCACAGTTCCATGGGAATCTCACCGGCCTCGTCCCAGGATTCGGCAAAGGGCCGAATCTCAATATCGATGAACTTGCGCAACTGGCTTCGCCACTGCTCGTGTTCAATGGTCAGGTGAGGATTCGGCAGGCGCGCGGAATCAAAGGTCAGGGACATGGCGGGTTTCTGCAAAAATCATTGAGCATGATCGAGCATAGTAGCACCAGCGCAGCGGCTCGGCATCGGTTCTGGCCCCATGTCCAGGTTAACCCGCATGACGCCGCAAGGTATTGCGGTCAGTGTGTTGGTAGTCTCGTTTGCCGTAGATATCAAGCACCGTGGTCTGCTCATAGATCAGCGTGTCACCACTGAGTTCAAGGCGATAACTGAATCCCGTGGTGCGCGCCTGCTCGCCCATGAACGGCGACTCCAGGATGCCCCACGGAGAGTCGGCCGCGGCTTGCACCTCAATGCGAAGGACCCCGCCGTCGACGGCCGCGCTGCCCTCGGCCAATAACGCTACCCCGCGGGGAATCATCAGGGTTTGCACCACCCGTTCACTGGCGGGTTCCCACAGCCAGTAACCGACCTGATCGTGAAATACCCGGTGGTTGGATTTGCGCCTTACCTCCTGGTGATAGCGCAGCAGGGACAAAATTTGCTGTTCGGCGTTGGTCACATCTCCGGCGGCGGTGATGATCAGGGTTTCGTAGTAGGGATTGTGTTCGTCATCATCGGGCTCGGGCGCCACATCCATACCCGTATCACCTTTCCAGACACCGGCCAGCACGGCCAAGGGGCCGTAGTCAATGCCGTCTATGATGCTGTTATTCATCCCGATACTCCGTCAATATGTTTCCGCAGGGCTATTTTCCACAGCCGGCAAAGGCCACGTCAAGGCGCGTTGGCGGGGGTTCTCAGAAACGGAAGTTTTCCGGCGCAAAACAGTCCATGGTCGCCTTGAAAATATCAGGGTCCGGGTAGATGCAGGAAATGATATTGGTGTGTATTCCTGCGGACGCATAGCCACGCAATTGATCCTGACATTCCCGCGCGGTGCCGATGATGGCGATTTCATCCACCAGTTCGTCCGATAAGGCCGCCGCGGTGCGCTTGCGGTCCCCACTGGCCCAACCTTCACGGATTTCACGGGCCGCATCCTCCCAACCGGCCCAGGCCAGATAGCGGTTGTACACCGGGGTGGAATAATAGCCGGCGAAACTGGAGCGAAAGGCGTTTCGCCCGAGATCCTTGTCGTCCGTAACAACAACCATGTGACGGCATACACACTCCACATTTTCAGGATTTTTACCGGCACGTTCTGCGCCGATAGCTACATGTTTCATAATTTTCGGCAAAGCCGAACTGGGAAACAGGTTCAGAATCACGCCGTCGCCTATCTCGGCCGCCTTTTCCAGCATTTTACCTCGCAGGGCCGCCAGGTAGATGGGCATGTTTTCCACTTCGCCCTGACGATAACCGCGGCTGCGCAGGGTCTGTCCTTCAAAAGCGGTTTTCTCACCCTTCAGAATGCTGCGTAACAGGCTAACCGTTTCCTCTATTCGAGTGAGGGGTTTGTCCAGCTTGAGGCCATGCCAGTTTTCAATAATGGTATGGCTCGAGGTGCCGAGTCCGGGGATAAAGCGGCCGGGCCAGGTCTGCCCCAACACCGCGAAGGTCGAGGCCAGGACCGCCGGAGTGCGAGTGTAGACCGGCACCACGGCAATACCCACCCGCACATTTTGCGTTTTGTCCAGCAACATGGCCGCCAGGGTCAAAGCATCCAGGCCACCGGCATCGGCCAGCCACAAATCTTCATAACCGATGGCCTCGGCCCGCTGCGCCAGGGCGATGGTGTCGGCGACCTTGCCGGTCGGGGCCGGTAGCGACAGCGCCACCCGTTTCGGTAAACTCATGCTGGTAACCTGCTTTTTTATCAACTCAGTTGGCGCGCTTGACCCACGCCGCGCGCCGGCCAACCGCTTTTTCCGCCAACGGCGGCAGCGTGGGACACCTGGCTACTTTCCAACGAATACGGGCGCACGTTTTTGCAGGAAGGCCTGCATACCTTCCCGGGCATCTTCACTGCTGACGCAGAGAAACTGCAACTGCGCCTCATTACTCATGACCTCTGCTACCCCCTGTTCCATCGCCGCATTGAGAGACTGTTTGGTGTAGCGCAGGGACAATGGCGCCTTGCCCACTAATTGCCGGGCCAGGGCCCGAGCCTCATCCAGCAGCGTTTCGGCGGCCACTACCCGGTTGCACAAACCCAATTGCAGGCATTTTTCGGCGCCAAGTTTTTCACCAAGGGCCATCAGTTCATAGGCCCTCTTGCGGCCTACGCTACGCGCCAGGTGCCAGGTGGCGCCCCCATCGGGAATCAGTCCGATAGCGGAAAATGCCTGATAGAGATAAGCATCTTCGGCCATGATGGTCAGATCACAGGCCATGGCGAAGGCCGAACCGACGCCGGCCGCGGCGCCGTTAACGGCGCTGATCCAGGGCTTGGGAGCTTCGATAATGGCCATCAGTGCAGGTTTGTACTCATTTTCCAGAACATCTGTCACGTTACTGCCGCCAGGCGTCTCAGTCAGGTCGGCGCCGGCGCAAAAGGCGCGGCCGGCCCCGGTGAGAATAACCACCCGCACCGAGTCATCTGCATTGAGGCTGCTGGCGGCCTCAAGCAAGCCACTGCGAATACCGGCATCAATCGAGTTCAGACTATCGGGTCGGTTGAAGCTGATCACCGCCACAGCGTCCTCGCGCTGCACGCTGATGCTGTCAGGAAGGGTCATGCTGTTTTCCTCTCTGTCATGGTTTCAAAACGCAATGCGAGTTCCCGGGCGAATTCCACGGCGGCAGGGATGACTTCCCGGGCCGGTTCGATACAGGACAACCCCTTGGCCACCCAGACATTCAGCAGGTTCAATGCATGCTCTATCTATTTGGGTTGCATGCGTATACCGCCGTCCATGCGAATGCACTCGCCATTCATGTATTCGTTTTCAATCAGCATTTGCGCCAGATGGGCAATTTCATCCGGGTCACCCAAACGGCGTGGGAACAATACCTGCTCACCCAGCGGGCGCAGGAATTCCCAGACCTCGGGGGTCAACTCCTCCGCACCTCCCATCATCAATGGGGTGGCAATCAGGCCCGGTACAATGGTGTTGACGCGAATGCCCAATACCGCCAGATCCCGGGCGATGGGCAGGGTCATGCCGACGATACCCCCCTTGGAGGCCGAGTAGGCCGCCTGGCCGATCTGACCTTCGTAAGCAGCCGCGGAAGCCGTGTTGATGATGCAGCCGCGGCCGCCATCCCGATTGAAAGGTTCATTGCTGGCCATTTGCTCCGCACACAGGCGCAGCACGTTGAAGGTTCCGATCAGGTTCACATTGATGACCAGTTGAAAGGCGTCCAGCGGAAACGGGCCTTTTCTGCCCATGGTGCGAATGGCGTTGCCGATACCAGCGAAATTACAGTTGATATGAATCGCGCCGAACTTTTCCATGGTGGCGGCAATTCCGGCTTTTACCGAGGTTTCATCCACCACGTTCACGTTCTGGAAGATGACCTGATCACCACCCAGTTCGGACGCCAGGGCGGCGCCCTTCTCTGCATTCATGTCAAAGATCGCACATTTACCGCCCGCCGCCACCAGCCGTTTGACCGTGGCCCGTCCCAGACCGGAGGCGCCGCCGGTAACTACTGCGATGCTGTCTTTAATATCCATTGATAGAACCCTTTGTAATTTGATGTTGCCGGCCTTGCGGCCAACCAAGCCCGCTAACACCACCACGGGGGCCATGATAGGGAACCATGCCTGGAATGAGCATCTCGCACCCCGGCAGGATCGGCGAGTTATCAGAGCGTAGTCGCCAGCCGTTCACGAAGTTCGCGCTTGAGAAACTTGCCGCTGGCATTGCGTGGCAGAGACTCATCCAGAAACCACATATAGCGGGGGATCTTGTAGGCCGCCAGGTAGTTACCGCAGAATTCACGCAGTTGGGCTTCATTCAGACTATCCCCCTGGTTTAGACGGATGGCAACACCCACCTCTTCGCCCAGCCGCTGGTCCGGCACTGCAAATACGGCGGCTTCGGCCACGGCCGGATTGCGGAAGATTGCCGCCTCCACTTCGCTGCAATACACATTCTCGCCACCACGAAGCACCATATCCTTTGCCCGATCCACCAGAAAAAGGAAGCCATCTTCATCCAGGTAACCAATATCTCCGGTCTGCAGCCAACCGTCGACGATAGTCTCTGCGGTGGCCTCGGGACGGTTGATATACCCCTTGATCACCTGGCAACCCTTGACACAGATTTCACCAGGCTGCCCCAGTGGCAATTCATTGCCGTTTTCATCCACACAGCGAATCTCGAAGGTGGGCATGGCTTTGCCGGCGCTGGTAGGCTTGTCGACAAACCAGGGACCACTGAGGGCGCTGATAACTCCGCACACCTCGGTCATGCCGTAGCCCTGGGATGGCCTGGCCCCGGCGGCGGACTTGTCGATCTTGTCCACCAGGTCCGGTTGCACCGGCGCACCGCCACCCCCAAGGGTTTCCAGGGTGGAAGTGTCGCGGCGGGCAAAATCCGGGTGGGAGATTAGTTCCCGCGACATCACCGGCACTCCGGTAAATGTGGTTATTTTCTCTTCTTCGACGATGCGCAGGGCTTCCCCAGCATCCCACTTGTACATGTGCACCAACTTTCCGCCCGCTACCGTCACTGCCTGAGCCACACAGTTGTTGGCTGTCACGTGAAACAACGGTGTGGAGATAATCGCGGAAGGCGGCTTCCCGGCCAACGGTTTTTCAGGAGCGGTGACGGCGCCGGAATTCAGCTTTGCCATGGCGGATGCCTGCACGGCATTGGCAAAACCCAAGGTCATTACATTGTTGACGCAGCCACGATGGGTCAATTGGGCGCCCTTGGGCCTGCCGGTGGTGCCGGAAGTATAAAAGATGCAGGCATCGTCATCGGGGTCGATACTGACTTCGGGCAACTGCGGCTGCGAGGCTATCAATTCGGCCCAGTCAATCACACCCTCGGGCCGTTCCGCCGACAGACGCACCCCGGCCAGTCTCATCTCCGGAAAATTACCGCGCACCGGCAGAAAACGGTCGAGGCGTTCCCGATCGCAAATCAGCAGTCTGGGCGCGGAATCCCGCAGACCGAATTCCATTTCATCGGTGACCCACCAGGAGTTCATCCCCACCGCACAGGCGCCCACCGAGACAATGGCCCAGTAGCTCAGCATCCACTCGGGATAATTGCGCATGGCGATGGCAACCCTGTCGTGCTGCTGTATCCCATGGGATACCAGCCAGTTGGCGATGGAGCGGACTTGCTCATGGGCCTGGCTGTAGGACCAGCGCTGGTCCTGGTAGACCAGATAATCCGCAGCCCCGTAGCCGGCCGACATCAACCACAGGTCGCGCAGGGAATCCGGCGCCAGGGCAAAGGCTTTGAGCATTTGCCCGCGCACTTCCACTTCGGTGATTTCGAATAGCTGTCCCGGAGCGGTGAGTTCGGCCCAGGCTTCTTCCAATTCCTTGTACAAGGTTTATCCTTACCAACCGTGATTAGTGACAAAATGATCGGATTATTGATGGGTTACCTACCCAAAAACATCCGCGCCGGCAATCCGCGGAAGTTGGCCAGTATATTCACTCCGGCTTGCAAATCAACTCGCAGGCCTTGCCCCCTCACCATCGCGCCGGCGCCAGGCTGATCAATGTCAGAGCAATTCAACTCGAAGGAGAACACCATGAGTGATGAAGTACTAACCCAGGCCACCGACGGCGTTCTGCTGATTACCCTGAACCGTCCCAAGGCCAGGAACGCCGTAAACCTGGCGCTGGCCAAGGCATTGGCCGCGGCTGTAGACGAGTTGGAGGCTGTTAGCGAACTTCGGGTAGCCATTTTGGCCGGCGCGGGCGGCACCTTTTGCTCTGGTATGGACCTGAAGGCTTTCGTGAGCGGTGAAACCCCCCTTATCCCCGGCCGGGGCTTTGGGGGTTTCACCGAGCACGTTCCGGTCAAACCAGTGATTGGCGCCGTTGAGGGCTACGCTCTGGCTGGGGGACTGGAACTGGCCCTCGCCTGCGACTTGCTGATTGCCGCGGAGGACGCCAAGTTCGGCATTCCCGAGGTGAAGCGCGGCCTGGCCGCCGCCGCGGGCGGGCTAGTCAGGCTGCCGCGTCAAATCCCATCACGCATCGCCATGGAATTGGCCCTGACCGGCGACTTCATTTCCGCGCCGCGGGCGGCGGAACTCGGCTTGATCAACCAGGTAGTCCCCTCTGGCGCCGCACTGGATGCGGCGCGGCAACTGGCCGCAAAAATCGCTGCCAACGGCCCCCTCGCCGTTGCCGCCAGCAAGCAGGTCGTTGCCAGGCAAGCCGATTGGAGCATGGATGAAATGTTTCGTCGCCAGGATGAAATCGTAAGCCCGATATTCAGCAGTGAAGATGCTATTGAAGGCGCCACGGCTTTTGCCGAAAAGCGTCCCCCCAACTGGAAGGGGCGCTAAGAACCAGATTCCAGAGTGGCGTGCGCCCAGCCCGCATAGTTCACCAGCGTTCGTCGCGACGGTGTTGCAGCGCCCCTGTAGCGGGGCGCACGGACGAAAAGACGCTGAAGGCTTAGCTGACACTTTGTCGCTGTATGGGTCGCACATGTGCGACCCGCGGGCCATGTGCCCGGAGGGAGCCGAGTGCCCGAAGGGTGTACGCCCCGCCACAGCGGGTGATTCAGCGTCCGCAGCAGAAGGATGGTGAACTATGCGGGCTATACTCAGTGAATACCGGGTAGCTGATACAGGCGTGACACTTCACCCAGACCTTCGATTTCGAGGGTAATGGCCAGCGCCATTGGGGGCGGCAGGTTTCCAGCCTCTCGGAAATCCGTCCCCCAACTGTGCGGCCAGCGTTCCTGGTCCCACTGTATCGGCTGGGTATTCGCCGCGGCTTCGAGAAAGGTGATTTCAAAGCCGAGCACCTGTTCCAGCAGCGCCACCTGTTGCGCCTCGTTGACGCCGGTACGGTCCAGTACCGAGTAACTTTCCCGATACAGAACCTGGTCCTGTAGCAGATAGCGTACCCGCTGCAAATTACTTCGCGGATGCTGCCGCGGATTGTGCCAGCCGGTTCGTGTCAAATTGAGGCTGTATCCAGCCAGTTCACCACCCCACAAGGCCGGTTCCAACTCATCGAACTCATTGCGTACCGGCCGGTTAACGAACTGACCGATATCCCGGGAGATGAACATCCACAGGCGATTGAGGGAATGAACCTCCTCCGCCGAACGGCGCAGCACCTCAAGGCCGGACAGCAAGTTGCTGAAAGTCAGAAAAGCCCCGGTCAGAATCAGCATGGTTATGGCCATGGCGATGAGTACTTCAATCAGGGTAAAACCCCCGCAGCGCCGCCCCTCAGCCGCCATCTCTCTGCTCATCCGGGCTCAGCTCCCCAGGCTCTTCCGGTGAGTCTTCAGGGAGACTCAACAGGGGCTCCGAGGGAGCGCTGAGAAATCCGGTCAGGGTGTACAGGGGTTGCTCGTTTTCCGTTTCGGTCAACGCCACCCGTACATCAATACGGTAGAAGTCTTCCACATCGGTTTCACTGCTGCTGACCCACCAATACCAATCGCGCCCTGCCATACTGCTTTGCCCTTCCCGCTGGCCCTGAAAGATCAGTTGGGTAACTTGCCAGTCCATACGCAGCCTGGTCAGTTCATTAGCGGCCACCCACTGGGCCACGGATTTATCCCGCAGATAGCCGATACCATCCGCCTGGTTGGCAAAACTCATCACCAGGGCAGGAAGCAGCAGCGCGGCAATGATCAAGGCCACCATCACCTCCACCAGCGTGAAACCTTGCGCTTTAGTCTTCATCCAGTTCACCCCGGCGGCGCATTTCCATCTGCCCGAGCAGGTCCCAGGCCAGTTCCCAGAGCAATTCCCCGCTATCGGCATCGCGCCAACGCAATACTCCAGGGGTGGTCTCGCCACTGCTGTAATAGATCACCTGGGGTTGACGCAGAGGCTCCCGTTGCCGATCCTGTTGTGGAGGTGTTCGCCCGGTCTCCAGGTCCAGCAGTACTTGCTCGATTTCCAGTTCGAGTTCCAGGCCCGGTGGAAATACCCGTTGCTCCAGCAGCAGTTCATCCCGTGGCGGCCTGGCCCAGACCTCGCCCTGACGTTGCAGCCACTGATAGCGATAGGCCTCACCGGCGCCACCCCTGCCACGTTCCAGCAGTACGCCCATATCGAAACCGCCCAGTTGCGCCTCGTCCATGGCGTATTCCGCAAGGCGGTAAAAATCGTTTACCGCGCCTTCCACCAGGTAGGATTTGCGGCCGCTGGAAGTTACCGACAGGCCGGCCAGGCTCACCATCAAACCGACTATTATCAAAACCAGTAACAGTTCCAGCAAGCTGAAACCGGCAGCCCGGCCGGACCGCAATCCCGCTTTCATCACCTGCAGGCGCCGCTCATGAGCGGCGCAGGAACATGCTCAGCGAACATCGCATCCACTGATTAGCGCACATCCCAGTTGCCAAGGTCGGCGTTCTGGCCCTCACCACCGGAAATACCGTCCGCACCCAGCGAGTACAAGTCAAACTCCCCATGTTCTCCGGGGCTCAGATACAGGTAGACACGTCCCCAGGGGTCCCGGGGCATCCGGTCAAGATAGCCGCCGCGCTTGAAGTTGCGCGGCTCCGGGCTCAGCGTTGATGCACTCAGCAGCGCTCCCAGGCCCTGTTCGGAGCTTGGATAGACATAGTTGTCCAGCCGGTACAACTTCAGGGCGCTCTCGATATTGGCTAAATCCGCGTAGACCTTCTGTACCCGGGCCGAGTCCGCCTGATTCAGTACCGTGGGGGCCACCACGCTGACCAGCAAACCAAGAATTATCAACACCACCAGAATTTCCACCAGGCTGAAACCTGCTTCACGTTTCATTCAGTTCACCATCGTATTCAGTTCAAAGATCGGCAACAGTACCGCCATAACCACCAGTAGTACCATAACGCCCATGAATACCACCATCAGCGGTTCGAGAATCGCCATGGTGGCGCCCAGGGCCACTTCCAGTTCGCGCTCCTGGTTACTGGCGGCGCGGGCCAGCATGGTTTCCAGTTCGCCGCTGGCCTCGCCGCTGGCGATCATGTGCACCATCATGGGCGGGAAGTGGCCGCTCTGTTGCAAAGCCCTGTTCAGGCTGGCGCCCTCCTGCACCCGCTCCGCTACTTGGCCACTGCTGTCGCGTAAAACCAGGTTGGTCAACACCGCCCCGGCGATACGCAATGAATCCAGCAGCGGCACACCGCTGGCCATCAGGATGCTGAGGGTCGAGGCAAAACGCGCGGTATCCACCGCGGTAATAAAGTGCCCGATGATCGGCATCCGCAACAGCAGGCGATGCCAGCGACGACGCCGGGTGGGTTTTTTCAGCAACCGGCGCCAGCCCAGCCAGAATGCCAGCAGGCCCAGCAGCAGCCACAACCCGGACTGCCTGAGGAAATCGCTGGTGGCGATCAGGACTCTGGTCAAAAGCGGCAATTCACGGTTGGTGTGGGCAAAGATACTGACCAGTTCAGGCACCACATAGACCAGCAGCGCGGCAATAACGCTGAGCGCCACTGCCAGCAGGATGACAGGATAGATCATGGCCATCTGCAGTTTTTGTTGTGTGAACTGACGTTGCTCGCCGTAATCGGCCAGCCGCTCCAGCACCGGTCCGAGAAAACCGGCGTGTTCACCCGCATTCACCATTGCCCGGTACATGCCATTGAATATCTGTGGATACTCTCCCAGCGCATAGGCCAGGGTGTGGCCTTCCGCCACCCGTGAGCGGACCTGCAACAGGATGCCCTGGTGGCGGGCCTTTCGGGTCTGCTCCGCCACCGCTGACAGGCATTCATCCAGCGGCAGATTTGACTGCACCAGGGTCGCCAGTTGCCGGGTAATCAGGGCCAGATCCCCGGCTCCCAGCCGTGGCCGAAAGAGTTGCCGGAGACGCTGCCCCTCAGTCTGCTGATCGGCCTGACTGACCGCAACCGGACGCAGCCGCTGATTGCGCAGATTGGCGCGAATGTGGCGCTCGGAATCTCCTTCCATTACCCCCTTGACGAGTTTGCCGTCCGAGTCCAGGGCCTGGTAACGATAGGCGGTCATGGCGTCTCAAGCCGCGGAGGTAACCCGCATTACCTCCTCGAGGCTGGTTTCACCACTGAGAATACGGCGTCGGCCATCGGCAAAGATGCCCGGCGCCTGTAGCCGTGCACGAGCGTCCAGTTTCTGCTCGCTGGCCCCGGCGTGAATCAATTCCCGAAGTTCGGCGCCAATCTCAATCAATTCATAGATGCCGGTGCGCCCGCGGTAGCCGCTCAGTTTGCAATTGTCGCAGCCGGCAGCGCGGTAGACCCCCTCGGCCTGAGCTTCCTCCAGCCCCAGCCACTCCGCCTCGGCGGCGCTGAGACGGTGGGGCTGGCGGCAATCTTCACACAGCAAACGCACCAATCGCTGCGCCATAACCGCAATCAGGCTTGAAGACAGCAGGAAAGGTTCGATGCCCATGTCCTGTAGCCGGGTAACCGCACCAATTGCCGTATTGGTATGCAGGGTGGACAGCACCAGGTGGCCGGTCAGGGAGGCCTGCACTGCGATTTCCGCCGTTTCAAGGTCGCGGATTTCTCCCACCATCACCACATCCGGGTCCTGCCGCAGAATCGCCCGCAGACCTCGGGCAAAAGTCATGTCGACCTTGGTATTGACCTGGGTCTGGCCGACTCCAGGCAACATATATTCAATGGGGTCCTCAATAGTGAGAATATTGCGGACGGTCTCATTGAGATGACTCAAGCCTGCATACAAAGTGGTGGTTTTACCGGAGCCGGTGGGGCCGGTCACCAGGATGATGCCGTGGGGGGCGCGCAAACTTCGAATATAGCCACTCAATACCTGCGGGTTCATGCGCAGTTGTTCGAGATGAAGTTGTCCCTCCTCCTTGTCCAGCAAGCGTAACACCACTCTCTCTCCATGGGCCGAGGGAATGGTGGACATGCGGATGTCAACCCCGTGACCGGCAAGTTTCACGGTTATGCGGCCATCCTGGGGCACCCGCTTCTCGGCGATATCCAGTCTGGCCATCACTTTCAGGCGCGATACCAGCAGCGGCGCCAACATGCGTTTGGGAGAAAGCACTTCGCTCAGTATGCCATCGACTCGGTAGCGCACCGACAATCGGTTCTCGTAGGTCTCGATGTGTATGTCCGAGGCTTTTTCGCGCACCGCTTGAGACAACAGGGCGTTGATCAGGCGAATGATTGGAGCGTCGTCCTGCGCATCCATCAGGTCTCCGGTTTCCGGAATTTCATCGGCCAGCCGGGACAGGTCGATATCGGCACTGAGGTCGTCGGCAACCTGCGAGGCCTCTGTATTGTCGCGCTGGTATGCCGAAGTCAGACGGCGCTGAAAATCAGCCTCCGGTAATGCTTCCAGGTGGAAGGGTCTGCCAAGATAGCGGCGTAATTCGGATAATACCGGGATCGCTAATTTCTGACGATGCAGCACCACCGGAGGATCAGACTGGCGCAACAATACCCCGTACTGCTGGGCAAAGGTAAACGGAAGCTGCCGCGGCGCTTCCATCAGGGTTGCCCGGCTGGATCAGCGGAGCCTCGGATTTCTTCCAACTGGCGAATTTGCTCTTCCCACTCCGGCAATACGGGAATGTCCTCCGGCTCCAGAAAGTAGACCCCGGCATCGCGCTGTTGTTGCTGCTGAGCCTGTATATAGCGGTACTTCTGCGCGGTTGCCCCGTCCAGATCCAATTCATCACGGATGATGGTCGGCTTGATGAAAATCAGCAGGTTGTTACGGGTAATTTTGACCGAGTTGCTGCGAAACAAACGCCCCAGCCAGGGAATATCTCCCAGTAACGGCACCTTGTTTTGTGAATCCTGCAGGTCGTCCTTGATCAGTCCGCCCAACACCAGGGTGCGCCGGTCAGCGGCCAGAACCTTGGTCTGAATTTTGCGCTCATTGGTGATGATATCCGAGGCCAGCGCGTTGCCGGTCAGGCTGGAGACTTCCTGTTCTATATCCAGGACCACGGCGTCGCCTTCATTTACATGTGGCGTCACGGTCAGGGTAATTCCCACGTTCTCACGCTGTATGGTCTGAAACGGGTTGTTTGGCGTATTGGTATTGCCCGCGCCGGTGTAGGAGCCGGTGAGAAAAGGCACTTGCTGACCCACCGTGATGTAGGCTTCCTGATTATCCAGGGTCAGCAGACTCGGGGTGGACAGGATATTGGCGTTGGTCTGTTGCCTGAGCGCACTGAGCACCACGGCGATATCCAGGGATTCATCCAGTTGCCCCCAACCCAGGGTGTTCCCCGGCGTGCCGGCCAGGGCCGCCAGCAGGCCGGAACGGTCAAAATCGTCAAAGGTATTGGCGGCGGCGTCCCCCTCCCCTGCTCCCGGCAGTATCGCCCCCGCCAGACCGGTGGCGCCCTCACCCGTCCGGGGGGAAATGCTGGAGCCAAAACTGCCGGAGTCATCCCGAAACAGCCATTGTATGCCCAGATCCTGGCCTTCAATAAAGTCCAGTTCGGTGATGATCGCTTCCACCAACACCTGGGCGCGGCGAATATCCAGGCGCTGAATCACCGTCTCCAGGGAATGCATTGCTTCGGCTTCGGCAGTGATGATCAAAGCATTGGTGCCCTCGTCCGCCTCGATAGTGGCATTGGAACTGTTACCGCGTTTTCCGCTGGCGTCCTTTTGCAGTTTTTCCAGGTTTTGCATTACCTTGGTCAGCACCTGCGCAATTTCCGTGGCAGGGGCATATTCCAGATAAATCACCTTCACATTGCCGCTCTGTTCCAGGGGTGTATCCAGATGCTCTATCAGCGTGCGCATTCGCGCCCGCTCCAGTTCGTCGCCGCTGAGCAGGACACTGTTGGTGCGCTGGTCGGCCACCAGCAGCACCTGCGGCTGGGGGGCGCCGGACTTTTCGGCTTCGACCTTGTTGAGTTCAGTCAGCATGTTCACCACTTCTTCGGCGACGGCAAAGCGCAGCTTGATGATTTCGGTCTGCTGCACCGCCTCCCTGTCCATACGTTCAATGATGCCGCGGATACGTTTGATGTTGGCCGAAATATCCGAAATGATGATGGCGTTGGCGGGGGCGTAGGCGGCCATGTGCGACTGTTGCGGCACCAGCGGGCGCAACACCGGGATCAATTTTGTCGCCGAGATGTTTTCCAGGTGGATGATATGGGTCAGGTACTCATCGTTGGGGTCGAGTTCACCGTCTTCCACCCGCACCGAAGAAGAGCGGGCATCCTTGGAGGGAATCACTCGCAGCACCTTGCCACTGCGCACCGCTGTGTAACCATGCACATCGAGAATCGAGAGAAACAAGTCATACAATTCGGCGCTGGAAACCGGCCGGTTCGACACCACCTTGACTTTACCCTTGACCTTGGGGTCCACCACGATGGTGGTGTCGGTGGCCTCGGCCACAAACTTGATCAGCTCCTGGATATCGGTTTCCTTGAGGTTGACGGTCCAGTCCTGCGCCGCGCCCGCAGCCGCCCACAGCATTGGCAGCAGCCAGACCAGGCACTGTATGAGTCGCCATTTCCCAATTCCTGGTTTCTTCAAACCAATCTCCTGCCGGCTGGTGCTGACCGCGTCAGCGGCTCTCGTCCGCCACAAGGCTGACTGTGATTTCCACTTGTTGCTCTCCCCGTTGCACCGCAAAGTTCGCCTCGCTGGCATCGCGCATGATGCGATACAACTCCATGGCCTTGCCGGGGTTGGTCAGTTCGATGCCATTGACGCCGGTGACCAGGTCCCCGTCCCTGAAACCCAATTGCTCGAAATGGGAACGTTCCCGGCCGGGACTGACCCGGTATCCCCGCAAACGATCGCCCTCCCGGACCGCGGAAACGTTCACGACATCCGCCATTGAGCGGGGGTCCCGATAGAGACGACGCCGCCAGGTTTCCGCCAACTCCGTGATATCGGCGTTACCGCGCTGGTCGAGCTGAGTGCTGACCACGGGTGGGGAAAGAGGTTCTCCGAGCGACATGTCCTTCTCGAACAGCCGGAGCTGTTCATAAGTTCCGCCATTGTCCAGTATCACCCGGTCAAAAAATACCCTTGCGACTGTCACATTACCGCTCACCGGCAATTTTCCCGCAACCGGATATTGTTTCTGTACGCCCTGGTATTCGATGATCGCCACTGCCGAATCCAACTCACTGGAAGCAACCACGCCCTGCAGGATAAGCGGGAGCCTGGTCTCCCTGGCATTTTTGCCGATGTTGCCGGCCGCCGGCACAGGCTGCAACTCAGGCGCCGCCAGCCCTGAATTTACCGGGGCCTGCGCGGCCGTGCCAAACAGGTCCCAACTCACCAGGGTATCGATATCCACCACTGCGCTGGCCGCAACGCCGTTCCCATTCAGGGGGTTGGCTATGTCGGTGACCGGGGCGGCTTGCGAAGCTTGCGGCAGCAGTTTCCAGAGTAGCCCGGCCAGGGTGAAAATCGCCCACACCGCCGCCAGCCCGAAGATCAGAACGCGTAATCGTTCCAACCGGCGCGGCTCCGCCAGGCCGTACAGATAATCGTGGAGGCCACTCCAGACACGGTCCATGTGGCCGCCGGCCGAGACCAGCCAATCAGTACGCAACGGGTTACCCGTATGTCTTGCTGAAGATTTCGATGGGTTCATTATAGGGCTGGGGCGTGCAATAGAAAACCACGGCGGCAGGCCTTTCAGACGCCGCCGCCGTGTAGTTCAGGGAACACAACACTTATTTGGCAGTGACACGGAATCGGGCGGTGGAAACATGTATTTTGTCCGCGGAATTTCCGTGTGTCCCGGCGATTCAGCAGGAGCGGCTACTGCACTCGCCAGCGCACAATCTGGGCCGCGATGCTGACGCTGAGAACGCTGATCAACAGCATGGGCCACAGGTTGCTGAAGAATTCCGCCGCGGACATGTCCTTGAAAAAACTGCCCAGCACAATGACCAGGAAGTGCTTCAAGGGATTCAATTCGGCCAGGTACTGCAGGAAAACCGGCATGTTTTCCACCGGAGTGAGAAATCCGGAAGTAATCATCATCGGTATCGTCAGGAAGAATAGTCCAAGCAGCGCCTGTTGTTGGGTGTTGCAAGCCGCAGATATGGTCAGGCCGAGGCCGCTTAGCGTAAACACGAATGTCAACTGGGAGAAGAACAGCAGAAGCAGGGTAAGCGGGCCGCCATGGAAATTGATCCGGAAGGCGAATATCGCCAGCAGGAACACCATCAGTCCGGACAACATGCCTGCGAAAACGGCCGGCAACAGTTTACTGAGAATGATGTCCAGCGTGGTCACAGGAGACACCACGAGCTGGTCGAAGGTTCCCAGTTCGCGGTCGCGGGCGACGCCGAGCGCGGAGATGAGCATGGTCGGAACCATCGCCAGGGTCGCCACCAGGGCCGGCACAAGGAACCAGCGGTATTCCAGGTTGGGATTGAACCAGTGCCGCACCAGTGCTGCCGGTGGCGGCCCCGCACCCGTTGCGGCCAGCTCCATTTGCAGGCCGGCGGCAATATTGCGGATATAGGAAAAAACGATCTGACCGGCGTTGGCGCGGCGGCCATCGAACAGCAATTGCACCGGGCCGCTCTGGCCGGCCTCGATACGGCGTGAGAAATCGGGCTGAAAATGTACCGCGAGCAGAACCTGCCGCCGCTCTATCAAATCAGCCAGGGCAGTGGTGCTGGGAGCGTGAATCACCTGATCGACAAAAGCGGCGGCCTCCAGGCGTAGCACAAGTTCCCTGGACCAGCGGCCACTATCCTGGTTGATTACCGCCAGCTTGACGTTTTGGACTTCCATGGTGGCCGCGTAGCTAAAAACCAGCACTTGCAACAGCGGCGCAGCAAGCAGCATCCGCCGCATCCCGGGATCTCGAGCCATGGAAACGAATTCCCTGGCGATGGTGAAACCCAAGGGACTCCTCATCAATCCAACCTGATTTGCGATTTTGCGAAAGTGAGGGCAAACAACAGGCCTCCAAGGAGTAGCAGCGCCAGCAGGTCGGGCCACAAGCTGCGCCACGAATCCCCGACCAGAAACACCGTTTGCAAGGCTTCGATAAAATAGCGGGCAGGGATAACATGGGTCAGCCACTGCACCGGCTGCGGCATACTCTCGATTTCAAAGACAAAACCCGACAACATGATCGCGGGCAGAAAACTGGTGAGGAGAGCAACCTCCCCGGCATCGAACTGGCTGCGAAACAGCGTCGATATGAACAGACCCTGCCCCAGCGCCGGAATCAGAAAAATGGCGCCGGTCAATAACAACATGGCCAGAGACCCGCGCAGCGGGACGGAAAAAATGACCACCACACAAAAGGCGCAAGCAAGAATCGCCAGCATGCCCAGGACAAAATAAGGCAGCAATTTACTGAGCAACACCTCGGTAATGCTGGCCGGGGTCGCCAACAGCGCTTCCATGGTGCCGCGCTCCCACTCCCTGGCGATCACCATGGCGGTGAGTATGGTGCCGATCATGGTCATCACCATGGCTATGGCGCCCGGCGCCAGCACCTGGCGGCTTTCCAACTCCGGATTGAACCAGAACCGTTGCTGCAATTGAATCCGTGGAGCCGCGGCGCCATCCCCCTGTTGCGCCAGCCAGTTGCCGAACACGCCCCGGGCGTAGGATGCCGTGAAATTTGCGGAGTTCGGCTGCGAACCGTCAGTGATAATCTGCACCTGCGCAGCGCGCAGGGAAGACTCCATGGCGGCATCAAAATCCTGTGGAATTACCACGTACGCAGCCAGTTTGCCGGTTACCAGGTCCCGCTCCAGTTGTTTGCCGTGACGCACCGGCTTGACCTCCAGCCAGGGGGTAGCCTGATAGGCCGCCGCCAGTTCACGGGCGTGGGGGCCATCACTTTCCAGCACCAGGCCAATGCGGACGTCTTTTACATCCAGGGAAACCCCATAGGCAAACAGGAACAGCAGCAGCGGGGGGAACAGGAAAGTTGCCAACAGCGTTGAAGGGTCGCGCATGGCCTGCCAGGCTTCTTTTCTGATCATGGCGCGCAAACGCCGGCCGTTCACGCAGCCACCTCCGCGTCAGGCAATACATTCTCCGCCGCTACCAGGTGTACAAATGCATCTTCCATGGTCGGGTTGGGTAACTGGGGGCTGGCCACGCGGGCCTTGAGTGCATCGGGGGTATCAAGCGCCATGAGCCGAGCCCGATTTACCAGGGCTACCCGGTCACAGTACTCAGCTTCATCCATGAAATGAGTGGTGACCATGACGGTAACGCCCCTTTGCACCAGGCCGGTAATATGCGTCCAGAATTCCCGCCGGGTAATCGGGTCAACCCCGGAAGTGGGTTCATCGAGGAACAATACCTGCGGACGGTGCATCAAGGCGCAGGCCAGGGCCAGGCGCTGCTTGAAACCGAGGGGCAACAGCTCCGGGGATTGACCCAGGTAGGGCGACAGGTCGAAAAACTCACTCATCTCCTCGATCCGGCGCTGGCGCTGCTCGCCTTGCAAGCCGTATACGCCGGAAAAAAAGTCCAGGTTCTGGCGCACCGAGAGCAGACCGAACAGGGAGAACTTTTGCGCCATGTAGCCCAGTTGCCGCTTGGCCGCGGGCGCGGCGTGACGCAGGTCCAGGCCCACCACCTCGGCGCTGCCGGCGCTGGGTTTCAACAGGCCGCAGAGCATTTTGAAGGTGGTGGACTTGCCGGCGCCGTTGGGGCCCAGCAAACCGAAGATTTCCCCCCTTCTGACCGCAAAGCTCACCGAATCGGCGGCGGTGAAACGGCCAAAGCGTTTGCTCAGTTGGCGGCAGCGGACCGTGATTTCCCCGGTTCCCGTGACATCGTCCATTTTCTCCGCCAATACTGAGAGGCCGCCAGGTCCACCGCCCAGCAAATCGACAAAGGCATCCTCAAAACGTGGTGGCGCCGCCTGTAATTTCGCCCGGTAGTCCGCAAGCAGATTTCGCAAGGCGTTGGAAGGCCCGGCCCCGGCCAACACCAGCCGCAACGCTGCGCCCTGAATCACCCCATCCCTGACTCCCTCCAGCTCCAGGACCTGGGTCAGCAGGCGGCGCCGGTCTCCCTGAATATCCGTTACCAGGTAGCTGCGCCCAGCAAGGGTGGCCGTCAACTGAGCGGGTTGCCCGGAGTAGATGAGGCGGCCATGGTTCAGCAACAACACTTCATCGCAGCGTTCCGCTTCATCCAGGTAGGCGGTAGACCAGACCACGGTCATGCCGTCCCCGGCCAGTTCCCCAACCATGCGCCACAACTCCCGGCGCGATACCGGGTCCACCCCGACGCTGGGTTCGTCCAGCAGCAACACCCTGGGCGCCGCCAGCATGGCGCAGGCCAGGCCCAGTTTCTGTTTCATGCCGCCGGATAGCGCCCCCGCCAGGCGCCCGGTAAAAGGAGCCAGACCGGTAAACTCCAACAGCCGATCATGGCTGGCGCGGCGTTGCGCTTCCCCCAGGCCGCGCAAGTCTGCGTAAAGATTGAGGTTTTGCCGCACCGACAAGTCTTCATACAGGCCGAAGCGCTGCGGCATGTAGCCGATCAGGGAGTGCACTCCGGCCGCGTCGTCCTGAACATCCGCGCCGGCCACCCTGGCGCGGCCCGAAGTAGGCGTCATCAAGGCCGCCATGATCCGCATCAAGGTGGTCTTGCCGGCGCCGTCGGGGCCCACCAGGCCGGTCACCTCACCGCTTTTGATATGTGCGCTAACCGCACTGAGCGCCTCACATTCGCCAAAGCGCTTGCCGACCTCTTCCAGTTCAATCCCCACGGTCATGTCCGGGCATTGCCCGCACGGTAACCGGCATGCCCTGGCGCAGATGCCGGTCGGCATCGGTCACTTCGATACGCAGACGATAGACCAGGTCTGTGCGCAGCGCAGGGGTTTCCACACTCTTGGGGGTAAACTCGGCGCGTGGCGAAACAAACCCGACTTGCCCCAGATACGACCTGCCGCCGTCGGTATGCACCTGCACCCCGGCGCCGGGGACCACCAGCCCGAGGCTGGGTTCATCCACATAGGCACGTACGTAGACCCTTTCGGTCAGCGACAAGCTGTACACCGGTGCGCCGGCGCCGAGCATGGCGCCGGGCTCCACGATACGGGTCATGATCACCCCCCCGCTGGGTGCGTACAGGCGGGTATCCCGCAGTTGCAGCCGAGCCCGATCACGCCGTGCGGCGGCAGCGCCCAGAACGGCCTGGGCGGCGGTTATTTCCTCGTTGCGAAACCCCTCTTCGGCCATCGCCAGCGCCTCGCGGGCGGCGCTCAGCCTGGCCGTCCACTGGTCCCGGCTGGCCCGCGCCTGATCCAGCAAGTGTTGGCTGCCGTGTTGCTTGCTGACCAGTTGCTGCTGGCGGTTGAACTCGTGTTGTGCATTTTCCAGGCCCGCCGCGGCCTCTTCCACACCTGCCCTGGCCCGCCTGATTTCCTGGGGGCGGGAGCCATGGCGCAGCAGTTTCAGACGCGCCCCGGCTTGCTCGGCATCGGCTTCGGCGATGGCCACGCTGTGCCGAAGCGGCTCATCGTCGAGCACCGCGAGCAGGTCTCCCTCGCGCACTGTATCACCCTCTTCAAAATTCATCGCCTCTAAGCGCCCACCGACCCGAAAAGCCAGGGGCACCTCGCGGATATCGACGTTACCGTACAAGACCAGCGCACCGTTGCCGTTGCCGTTGCCACTCTGTATGCGGCTATACGCAAAATAACCCGTGGCTGCGGTAACCAGCGTCAAAATCACAACGATCAGAATGTTTCTCACGACAGCGTCTCCAGAAACTGTTCCCGTACCATCTGGCGCAGTTGTTTTCGCACAGCATCGCGTTGCGACCGGTCAAAAGATCGCCAACCCAGGTAAACACTAACCGCCGAGCAGTGCAATCATCACTCCGGCGGCGACCACGGAACCGATCACCCCGGCAACGTTGGGCCCCATGGCGTGCATCAGCAGGAAGTTGTGCGGATTGGCTTCCAGCCCCAGCTTGTTGGATCCCCGGGCCGCCATGGGTACGGCGGACACCCCCGCCGAACCGATCAGCGGATTGATCGGGGTAGAACCGAATTTGTTCATCAGCCGGGCGATCAGAACACCGGAAGCCGTGCCTACGGCGAAGGCCGCCACCCCCAGCACCAGAATACCGAGGGTGCTGACATCCAGAAACATGTCGGCCCTGAGTCTGGAGCCTACCGACAAGCCGAGAAAAATAGTGGTGATGTTGATCAGGGCATTGCGTGCGGTATCACTGAGCCGGTCCACCACTCCGCACTCACTCATCAAATTGCCGAAGCAGAACATGCCAAGCAGGGGTGCGGCATCAGGCAGGAACAGGGCTACCAGGATCAACAGCAACAGCGGAAAGGCAATCTTTTCACGATGCGATACCGGGCGTAATTGCTGCATCTCGATACGGCGTTCCCCGGCCGTGGTCAGGGCGCGCATGATGGGAGGCTGAATCAACGGCACCAGGGCCATGTAGGAGTAGGCCGCCACGGCGATGGCCCCCAACAGATCCGGGGCCAGGATACTGGATACGTAAATTGCCGTGGGACCGTCGGCGCCGCCGATGATGCCGATGGCCGCGGCATCGGCGAGGGAAAAATCCATCCAGCCGATATGGCTCATCGCCACTGCTCCCAGCAGCGTAGTGAAAATTCCGAATTGGGCCGCCGCACCCAGAAACAGGGTTTTGGGGTGGGCCAGTAGCGGGCCGAAATCGGTCATAGCCCCCACCCCCATGAAAATCACCAGTGGCGCCACGCCGCTGGCGATCGACACCAGGTAAAAGTTGTACAGCATGCCGTTGCTGAAACCCGCCGCGCTGGCCAGATGACCCGCCTGCATGTGAATGTTCAGGTCCGATTGCCGATAGGCCTCCATCAAATCCGCAACCGGTTCCGAGGCGCTCCTCCCCAATACTTCAGCCAGGGAGCCCAGAAGTTCCGGGGTTCCCGACAGCAGAGCCTGTTCCACCGCCGACAGGGCCAGGCCGGCGCCGGGTATATTTGCCAGAATGCCGCCGAATCCGATAGGCACCAGCAGCAGGGGCTCATAATTCCTGACCACAGCCAGGTACAGCAGCAGAAATCCAATGGCGATCATCACCACCTGGCCAGGGGCCATTTGGGAGAGGCCCGATGCGGCCCAAAGATTCAACAAATTTTCCATGAATCAGTCCAGAATCAGCAGGGTGTCGCCCAAGGCCACCATCTCCCCTTCCCTAACCTGAATTGAAACCACCTTGCCGAGGCGGGGAGCCCGGACTTCGGTTTCCATTTTCATGGCTTCCAGCACCACCACCACATCGCCTTCCTGCACCGTGTGGCCGGGTTGAGCGATTACCTTGAAAATAGTACCGGCCAGGGGCGCGCGTACCGGGTCACCTGCGGCCGGTGTGGCGGCAGCGGCAGCCGGGACTACTGAGCAGATATCGCCCCCTTCTGCCACCTGCACCACGTGGGATTGTCCACCAAAGCTTACTGTATACACGGCGCTGCCGGGAGGGGGCGTTGGGGCTGTTTGCTCCAGTTCGGGTGGAGGTTCAAAAGCCGTGGCGTCGCCCCGATTTTCCAAAAACTTCAACCCAACCCGGGAAAACAGAGCATAGGTAAGCACATCGTCAATGAGTTGGTCACCGGCCTGCAGTGAAATATCCTTCTCCCTGGCGATGGTCTGCAATTCGTTGGTCAGGCTAGCCAACTCTGGAGACAACAGGTCAGCGGGACGGCAGGTGACCGGTTCCGCGCCTTGCAGGACCCTGGCCTGCAACTCCGCATTCACCGGCGCCGGGGTCGAGCCGTACTCACCAGCCAATACAGCGGCGGTTTCCCTGGAAATCGATTGGTAGCGTTCCCCGCTCAACACATTAAGCACCGACTGGGCGCCAACGATTTGTGAGGTGGGCGTGACCAGGGGTATGAAACCCAGATCTTCCCGCACCCGCGGAATTTCCTCCAGCACCTCGTTGAAGCGATCAACCGCGCCCTGCTCCTTCAACTGGTTTTCCATGTTGGTGAGCATTCCACCGGGAACCTGCGCCACCAGAATACGGGAATCCACCCCGCGCAGCGCTCCCTCGAATTTGGCATATTTCTTGCGCACCTCACGGAAGTACGCAGCAATCTCTCCCAGCAGACCAAGCTCCAGCCCGGTGTCGCGGCCGGTTCCCTGCAACATGGCCACCACCGATTCGGTGGCGGAATGGCCGTAGGTCATGGACATGGAGGAGATCGAGGTATCCACGTTGTCGATACCCGCTTCCACACATTTGAGAATGGTGGCAGTGGACAAGCCTGTGGTGGCGTGACACTGCATGTGAATGGGGATATCACATGCCGCCTTGAGGCGTTTTACCAATTCATGGCCGGTGTAGGGCCGCAGCAGTCCCGCCATGTCCTTGATGGCGATGGAATCCGCTCCCATGTCCTCGATACGTTTGCCCAGTTCCACCCACAACTCCAGGTCATGCACCGGGCTGACCGTGTAGGAAATTGTGCCCTGAGCGTGTTTCCCCACCTGCTTGACCGCGCGCAGCGCGGTATCCAGGTTGCGCATGTCATTCATGGCGTCAAACACCCGGAATACCCCGACACCGTTGTCGGCTGCCCGTTCCACGAACTTGGTTACCACATCATCAGCATAGTTGCGATAGCCCAGAATATTCTGGCCGCGCAGCAGCATTTGTTGTGGGGTGTGGGGCATGGCCCGGTGCAGTTCACGAATACGCTCCCAGGGGTCTTCACCCAGGTAGCGAATACAGGCGTCAAAGGTCGCACCACCCCAGGACTCCAGCGACCAGAAGCCGACCTGATCCAGTTTTTCGGCGATCGGCAGCATGTCGTCGAGACGCACCCTGGTAGCCAGCAGGGACTGGGAGGCATCGCGCAGCACGACATCGGTAATGCCCAGCGGAGAGGGCTTGGCAGTCACGGTTCCGTTTTGCTCCGGTGACGGTGTATGGCGGCGGAGATAATTCCCAGACGCGCATCCTCGGAGAGACCGGCGTCTGGCGGCTGCCCGGCGCCTCTGGACGGCGATGGGAAAAAACGCTTGATCAGCAGTGACATCAGACTGGTGGCGAGCACCAGCAGGGTCAGGAATGCAATCACCGTGGCCATGCCGAACAGCATCAGTTCCACACCCTGGCCTAGTAAATTTTCCTGCATCGCCAACTACTCCGCGGACAATATCAGCGCACGCCGGGAACTGCTGCGGTCCCGCTCGGCGCGAAATTCGCTGGTGGCGCTCCAGTTGGGAAAATCCCGGCTATCGGCCAGGGTGCTGCCGACCTGGTAGAACAGCAGCGCCTCCTCCGCTGACCCGCTCAGGTCCCAATCGGGGAAATATTCGTCCCCCGGCTGGTGATATATGTTGGCCGTATAGGCATCCAGGCGGCTCTGACCCCAGACATTGCCGTGTTCGCGACTGGCATTGGAACGGGTGGTATCCAGGGCCGGCACCCCTGCCCTGGCGAAATTGAAATGATCCGAGCGGTAATAGTAGCCCTTCTCGGGACTGGGTTCCGGCACCACCGTTCGATCCTGCCCGGCGGCGGCCCTGACCAGATAGTCCTCCAACTCACTGTACCCATGGCCAACCACCGCCACCTCTGTGGTGCGGCCATCCAGCATACCGTAGATATTGTCCATGTTCAGGTTGGCTACCGTAGTCTCCAGCGGGTACAGGGGATTTTCCGCATACCATCGCGAACCCAGCAAGCCCGACTCCTCCGCCGTAAGGGCGAGAAACAATATCGAGCGCAGCGGCGCCTGCCGGCGCTGCTGAAACTGACGGGCAATGGCCAGCAGCGCCGCGGTTCCCGATGCATTGTCGCTGGCGCCGTTGTATATATTGTCACCCTCCTGCTGCGGCCGCATTCCGAGGTGGTCCCAGTGGGCGGAGTAAATGATATGTTCTTCGGGGAATTTGGCGCCGGCTATGCGCGCCACCACGTTCTTGCTCATGCTGCTGCTCAGTGTGCTGTTCAAGGTGACCGAGAAACTCATGCCGCCCAGATCGACCGCCTTGAAACCCGGCCTGACGGCGGCGTCCTTCATGCTCTGATAATCCAGGCCGGCCGCAGTCAGCAGTTCTTCGGCCATAGCCCGGCTGATCCAGCCCTCGACCCCGGCGCGGTCAAGATGGCGATTTTCGGCGGTTAAACCAATGCGCGCCTCGGGGCTGCCAATCACGCCCCAGGGATACCCGGCAGCGCCGGTTTCATGCACAACCAGCACTGCCTCCGCCCCCTGACGCGCAGCTTCCTCATACTTGTAGGTCCAGCGTCCGTAGTAGGTCATCCTGTTGCCGTTGAACAGGGCCTCATCCTGGCTGGCGTAGCCGGGGTCGTTGACCAGCACAAGCACAGTCTTGCCGGTCACATCCAGGCCGGCATAGTCGTTCCAGCCCCGCTCTTCGGCGACGATACCATAACCGGCGAAAACCAGCGGCGAATCCTGCACCACTACCTGGGACACCTGCTGCATGGTGCCCACATTGACTTCCTCACCGAGGACCAGTTCGCGCTGGTAGCCCGGCCGGCGAACCACAATTGCCGAAGGCTTCGCATCGACACTGGTAATGGGCACCTCCTGGAACCAGGAGTCCCCGTTACCCGGCAGCAAGCCCAGAGCGGCAAACTCCTGGCTCAGGTAAGCTACCGTCTTGTCTTCACCGGCTGTACCTGGCGCCCGGCCTTCAAATTCATCGGCGGCCAGTACGGCGATGTGCCGGTGCAAATCCGCTTCGACCTCGGTTAGCGGCTGCTGCAAGGCCGATTGCGGATCAGAACAGGCATAGAACACCAGGCTGAATACGACTCCCGCCGACAAACGATACATGGCCAGTTTTTGTTCCATATTGATCTCGGGGATTGCCCGCAAGGGCGGCAAAGTTTACTCTGCCTGCGCAATCGATAACAAGAGAACCCCGGCGGGCGCTATTGCTGGCGGCTGCGAAAAGGGTTTTCTTTACAGGAGGCTTCATGACTACCAGCGCTGTTGCCGCGCATCCGCAGGATTCTTTTTTCGGGCATCCCCCCGGTCTCTTTGTGTGCTTCGCCACGGAAATGTGGGAGCGTTTTTCCTTCTATGGCATGAAGTACCTGCTCTTGCTCTATTTGACCAAGTATCACTTGTTTACCGACAACATGGGGCTGGATGTGCTGGGAGGCTACGCCGCACTGGTGTACGCAATGCCGGTCATCGGTGGTCTGCTGGCGGACCGCTACCTGGGTATGCGCAAAGCGGTCGTTTTCGGCGGCATACTGCTGGTGCTGGGGCACACCGGCATGGCTTTCGAGGGCGCGCCGGCCCAGGCCGGCGAGGCCGGTATCGTTCGCGATACCGCCGCCCTGCAGGTCTTCTATTTCTCGCTGGCGCTGATCGTGGTGGGGGTGGGCTTTCTCAAACCCAACATTTCCACCATCGTGGGCAGGCTCTATGAGGCCGATGACCCACGCCGGGATGCCGGCTTTACCATTTTCTACATGGGTATCAATCTGGGGGCCTTCAGCGCCACCCTGCTGTGCGGCTACCTGGGAGAAACTTTCGGCTGGGCCTACGGGTTCGGCGCCGCCGGCATCGGCATGCTGTTCGGCCTGGCCACGTTTCTGCGTGGCCAGAAGCATTTGCACGGTCATGCTGAACCCGGTGATCCGGAAAAATTGCGCGAGAAAAGCGCCTTCGGCCTGAGCAGGGAACAGTTGATTTACCTGGGCGGTCTGGCCGGTGTAGCACTGGTCTGGCAGATGTTGCAATTTCACAGCGTCGTCTCACTGACCCTCAATTTGCTGTCACTGGTGGTGCTCGGCGGCCTGCTCTGGTTCATCGTGTTCCGTTGCACCCGCATCGAACGTGATCAGATGATCGCCCTGACCCTGCTGATCATCTCCAGCGTGGTGTTCTGGTCCCTGTTTGAGCAAAGCGCCGCCTCGATGACGCTGTTCGCCGACCGGGTCATGGAGCGCAGCATGTTCGGAATGGAGTTCACAGCCTCCCAGTACGGTTCGCTCAACCCCCTGTTCATTTTTACCCTGGCGCCCCTGTACGCCTGGTTATGGTACCGGCTGGGAAAGGCGCAACTCGAACCGTCCACCCCGCTGAAATTCGCGCTCGGTATTTTTCAGGCCGGTCTGGGTTTTGGCGCCCTGGTGCTGGGCGCCAGTATGCCCGACCACAGTGGCAAGGTAGCTGCGGTGTGGATGATTCTGGCTTATCTGCTGCACACCTCCGGGGAGCTGTGCCTGTCGCCGGTTGGATTATCAGCAGTGACCAAACTCGCCGTGCCCAGGGTAGTCGGAGTGATGATGGGAGCCTGGTTTCTGGCCACGGCTTACTCGGAGTATGTAGCTGCCCAGATCTCGAAAATCGCCGCAGTAGAAACTGTCGACGGCAGAGTGACTGATATCGCAGTGGCCCTGGCAGGTTACGAGGAACTTTTCGGCGCCTTGATGTGGATTGGAGTGGGGGTAGGCGTGTTCATACTGCTGGTAACACCATTCATGAAGAAATTGATGCATGGAGTTCACTGATAGGGGTTCGGCTCTAGCCCGCATATTTCACCAGCCTCCTGCTGCGGCCGCTGAATCACTCGCTGTGGCGGGGCGTACTTCCTCAAGCCGCTTCGACATAGTGTCAGCTATGCCTTCAGCGTCTTTCAGTCCGTGCG